>JBGSRO010000013.1:0-6075 GCA_041737535.1 Pirellulales bacterium
CCGCCAAGGCCGGCATCGAAACCAGCAAGGCGCTCGTTCGTGCGGCCGAGCTGGACCTCGACTTCACGCAAATCCGAGCGCCGATCGACGGCCGCATCAGCCGTCGCTATGTGACCGAAGGGAACCTTATCAGCGGCGGATCGGAGACTTCGTCGCTTATCACGACGATTGTTTCGACCGATCCGATTCACTGTTATTTCGATGCCGACGAACAAGCGTTCTTGAAATACAACCGACTCTCGCGCGAGGGAAAGCGCGAAAGCTCGCGAGATGTCAAGAATCCAGTCTTCATGCGACTCGCCGACGAGACCGGATTTCCTCACCAAGGGCACATGGACTTCGTCGACAACCAAATCGATCCCAACACGGGCACCATGCGCGGGCGGGCGATTTTTCCCAACGACGACAACACGCTCACGCCCGGCTTGTTCGCCGAGGTGCGGCTGCCGGGGAGCGGTCGGTACGAGGCGGTCCTCATTCCCGACAGTGCCGTCGGCAGCGATCAGTCGGAGAAGTTTGTTTACGTGGTGAACGACGAAAGCACCATCGAACGCCGAAAGGTCGAACTCGGTCCGATCGTCAAAGGACTCCGCGTAATCCGTGGCGGACTCGACGACTCGCCCCTCATCGTCACCAGCGGGTTGCAGCGAATTTACCCCGGTGCAAGAGTCGAAGCACGCGAAGGCGAAGCGATCGTCGCCGGCGATTCGCCACTCCCCGACGACTACCAGCAAGTCACAATCGAAAACAGCCTCTCGCGAAAACCAGCCGCAGCGCCCGAGGGAATCCCGGCCAATGCGGCAGAGTAAGAAATCGTAACCACCGTCGCCAGACAGTGGATTGAATCTCAGCAATGACGACAGTTGATCGACGAATGACGAAACACATCGGACGATCGCCCGATACGACGTCAAAAATCGTTTCGTTATTCGGGCTTGGTCATTCGATCTATCACCTATCCACCGTCTGGGGACGGTAGCGTCAGAATATCCTCCATGAAGTTCCCTCATTTCTTTATCGATCGACCGATCTTCGCGATAGTGCTGTCGATTGTCGTCACGCTGGTGGGTGGGCTCGCCTACTTTCAGTTGCCGGTGGCTCAGTATCCCGAGGTCGCGCTGCCGACGGTCGTGGTGCGAGCCAGCTATCCTGGCGCGACCGCCGAAACGATCTCGAAAACCGTCGCGACGCCCCTCGAGCAAGAGATCAACGGCGTCGACCACATGGTGTACATGGAGTCGCAAGCCACGGCCGACGGGTCGATGCTCATCACCATCTCGTTCGAATTGGGAACCGACGTCGATCAGGCTCAGGTGTTGGTGCAGAATCGAGTCTCGATTGCCGAGCCAAAGCTGCCGCCGGAAGTGCGACAAATTGGCGTAACGACTCGCAAGAGCTCGCCCGATTTGATGATGGTGATTCACCTCTTCTCGCCCGATGACTCGCGCGACCAGCTCTACATCAGCAACTATGGCTACCTGCAGATTCGCGATGTGCTCGCGCGACTCGACGGAATTGGCGACATTCAGGTGTTTGGTGGAACCGAGTACAGTATGCGCGTGTGGCTCGACGTCGAACGACTCGCGGCACTCGACCTGGCGCCGGGCGATGCCGTCGAAGCGATGCGCCAACAGAACGTGCAAGTCGCCGCCGGAGTCATCGGCCAACAACCAATGCCCACCAGGAAAGGTGGTTTTCAGGTCAACGTTAACACGTTGGGGCGATTGCAAACGCCCGAGGAGTTTGGCCAGATCATTCTCAAAGCGGGCGCCGACCGCCGCTTGGTGAGGCTCAGCGATGTTGCTCGCATCGAGCTCGGTGCGACTGACTATTCGGTCCGCAGCTACTTGGGGGACAAGAACGCGGTGGCGCTCGCCATGTTCCAAAGACCCGGGTCGAACGCCATCGCCGCCGCCGAGCGAATCAACCGCACGATGGAAGAACTGTCGAAAAAATTTCCACCGGGCCTTGCCTATCAAGTCGCGTACAACCCGACGGCGTTCGTCGAGGAGTCGATTGCCGAGGTCTTCACGACGCTGTGGCAAGCGGGCCTCTTGGTGATTCTGACGGTGTTCATTTTCTTGCAAAACTGGCGGTCGACGATTGTGCCGGTGATTGCGATTCCCATTTCGCTGGTTGGCACATTTGCCGTGATGTTGGCGATTGGATTCAGTCTCAATAATCTCTCGTTGTTTGGGTTGGTGCTGGCGATTGGCATTGTCGTCGACGATGCGATTGTCGTCGTCGAAACGGTCGAGCGACTCATCGCCGGGGGAAAGAAACCGCGCGAAGCGACCCGCGAAGCGATGGACGAAGTCGGCTCGGCATTGATCGCGACGACGCTCGTTTTGATTGCCGTTTTCGTTCCCACCGCGTTTATTTCCGGCATTAGTGGTCAGTTCTATCGTCAATTCGCGATCACCATTGCCGTCTCGACGGCCATTTCGACTTTCGTTTCGCTGACACTCACCCCCGCCATGTGTGCGTTGCTCTTAAAGCCGAAACAGACCCCAAAAAACTGGTTCGGCAAGTTGATCGACAACACGTTCGGCTTCCCCTTTCGGCTCTTCAACAACGCGTTCGATTGGACCAGCAACGCTTACGCGGCCATCGTGTCGCGGGTGCTGAGGCTTAGTTTTGTGATGCTGCTGATCTATGCCGGTTTGATCGCAGCGACCTGGTTTGGTTTCACGCAAGTTCCCGGCGGGTTCATTCCGGCACAGGACCAAGGCTATTTGATTATCGCGATTCAATTGCCTCCGGGGGCGAGTCTCGACCGGACCGACGCCGTGACGCGGCAAGTGACTGACCTCGTGCTCGACATTCCCGGCGTCACCAACGCCGTGTCGTTTGTCGGTTTCAGCGGCGCGACGCGGGCCAACAGTTCGAACGCTGCGGCAATTTTCCCCGTGCTCGACGACGCCAAGCGGCGCGCCCGACAAGGGCTCGGCTTTGAACAGATTCTTGGCGAGATGCGCAGGCGTGTCTCGGCGATCGACGAGGCTTTGGTGATGGTGATTCCACCCCCTCCCGTGCGAGGCATCGGTACCGGTGGTGGTTTCAAGATGCAGATTCAAGACCAATCGGGGGCCGGTCTCGAAGCTCTCGAAGACGCCACGAATGCTGTGATCGACCAGGCCCGCAAAGAGCAAGGGCTCGTGCAGGTCTTCACGAACTTCACAATTGGCACCCCCCAGTTCTATGCCGACATCGATCGCACGAAGGTGCGGATGCTCGATGTGCCGATCGACAACGTGTTCGAGGCGCTGCAAATCTATCTCGGTTCCTCCTATGTTAATGACTTTAACTTTCTGGGACGCACCTATCGCGTCACGGCTCAAGCCGACACGCAGTTTCGCGACGAGCGAGAAGACATCGCCCGGCTCCGCACGCGAAGCAACTCGGGCGCGATTGTCCCCCTGGGTTCGGTGATGACGCTGCGCGAAACGACCGCGCCCGATCGTGTCGTGCGGTACAACTTGTTTCCGGCTGCCGACGTCAATGGCGACACGCTCCCGGGGTTTAGTTCGTCGCAAGCAATTGCCGCGATGGAACGCATCGCCGACGAAACGCTCCCCCCCGGCTTCGGCTACGAGTGGACCGACATTGCTTTCCAACAGAACAAAGCGGGCAACACGGCACTTTATATCTTTCCTCTCTGTGTGCTGTTTGTGTTTCTTGCCTTGTCGGCTCAATACGAAAGCTGGCTGCTGCCGCTCGCGGTGATTTTGATCGTGCCGATGTGTCTGCTCTGTGCGATCTTTGGCGTGTGGCTGCGAGGGCTCGATAACAACATTTTGGTGCAGATTGGTTTCGTGGTGCTGGTGGGTCTCGCTTGCAAGAATGCCATTCTGATTGTCGAGTTCGCCAAAGCCGAAGAAGACGCCGGACGGAATCGTTTTGATGCGGCCGTCGAAGCGTGTCGATTGCGTCTGCGACCAATTCTGATGACGGCCTTCTCGTTTATTCTGGGAGTGCTTCCACTCGTGTTCGCTACCGGTGCCGGTTCGGAAATGCGCCAAGCCCTCGGCACCACGGTCTTCAGTGGTATGTTGGGCGTAACGCTGTTCGGGCTGTTCTTGACGCCCGTGTTTTATGTTGTGTTGCGCTGGTTTGCGAAGCCGACTGTGGCGAGGCAAGATGTGCCGGGACCGCAAGATTCGCATGTCTTGACGTAGCGGCCTCGCAGACGGCTCGGCGGTCTTGATTCCTTTTTTTGGATACGGCCCGCGGTCTGAGCCGGGCGAGGCGGGAAATTGGCTGTCAGGCAGCCTTGGCTTGTATGGGAAACGGGTTTACCACAGGCGATTGTCGACAGTGGTCTTGCAGTGCCCACCAAGTGGCGACCACCAACAGTACCGCTCCCACGCAACCAAGTGACGAAGTGAGTGCGACGGCGACGAGCTCCGACCATTCCATTGAGCGAGCGAAAACAACTCCGCCAAGAATGAGCCCACAGTTGACTGATTCACATGCAAACCGCAGTCCCTGCCGATCGATCACGTCGAGCGTCGGAGCCAACACATTGGCAAGCAGGCGCAACAGCGCATAGGGCCCCAGCAGCGCGCAATAAATGCCCGCATCTCGCCACTCAGGGCCAAAAACGAATCCGAATATCAATGGGGCAAGCAGGCAAAAGAGCGCCGTCGGTGGACCTGCCCACAGCAAGAGCCGACCGCTCACTTTTCTAAATACCGTGGGAAGTTGGTCGGCGTCGCTCGTCGCCAGCACGGCAGCGTCGCTGTAGTAAACTCGAGAGAACGACCGGCCAACGAGTGACATGGGGGTGGTAAGCACTCGCTGGGCGAGCAGATAGCTACCGGCTACCGTCGGGCCGAAAAGCCACACGAACAACAACGCTTGGCCGTGGTGCGACAGCACGATCGTCGACGATGACCACAGGTCAAAGAGCGGATACTTTCGGTAACGGGCGGCCACGCGACGGATCTGAATCAGCCAGTCGCCGCCAGCGTCGGTTCGCTCCCGACGTTCGCACAGCAAGGCGAAAAGAGTCGCGGCGGTGTACCCGACCAGGTGCCCTCCCAACAGACCTATCGGCCCGTCGCTCCAGCAGAGTGGGACGAGCAACTGAACCGCGAGACAAACCAAGGTGAACACAAAATAGACACGCGACAGGGCGGCAAACTGACCGTTGCGCAGCATCCAAGCGCTTTGGATTTGATAGCTGGCCAGCGCGGCTCCCGACAAGGTGACGAGCAGAAAGAAACTCGAACCGGACGACGCGAACAACGCCTGTTCGAGCGTGTCGCCCCAGAGGACTGAAAAAACGAGTGCGCACGTGGTTACCACAACGACCAAAATTCGCGAAAGAGTTTTCAACGCCACCGCCGACTGGTTGTCTTTCGGCAAAGGTATCGCGTTTTCGTAACGCAGCGTCGCTACGGCTCCGAATAGGCTCATCAAGGCGATGAACGTCGCCAGCAAACCAAAATCGTCGGGGCCGTAGTGTCGCGACAAGACGGGAGCGGCGACCAGCACCAGCACATATCCCACCGCTTGCCCCGAGGCAAGCATCGCGGATTTCTGCAGAAAACCAGGCGCACCGTTATCGGGTCGATACCACCGAAACATGAACTATCTCGTCGAAAGCAGCGCTAGTGGTTTGTCAAAGCCGATCATGAGGGTTGTGTGCCACTGGCGATGCCAATGGAAGTTATTGCTGAAGTGACATTTGCGTCACACTGGCGGAGCCAGTGGCACCCGCAGCGCTAGGTTAATCTGGATAGCAACCGAAGGTGTCGAGCCCGACGAAATTGGTCGAAGTCGGCGCCGCGAAAGCTCATTGCTGCTGGTTGTGACGCGACAATTTCGAGGTGCTCGTCGACTAGCGAACACCAATCGATTGTCGACTTCTGTGTACCTCTTTCGACAACAGTCGGCTCTCAGCCGTCGAGTTGCGCTGGCTTGAACCCTAAGGAACGAACGCAAAATAACTTCCGCATATGAACGAGTTACGATTGACGTTAGCATCGAGAGAACGGCAGTTGCGAAAAAATGGGACTGGCTCCGCAGCCTGTCGAGTGTCCAGCACTTGAGACCATTTTCTGCGGTGCC
>JBGSRO010000014.1:0-9235 GCA_041737535.1 Pirellulales bacterium
CGCATCGCTTCGTGGCTCAATCGCTACCGCCGCATTCTGGTGCGGTGGGAAAAGAAGGCCAAAAACTACGAAGCCTTGTTGCATCTCGTCTTCGCTCACATCCTGTGGCGGAATTCTTGAGGTTCTGGGATAGGTTCTTAGGGATGGCTGGCCAACAACTTCCTTTCTTCGATTGCGATATTTTTCTCAAACGACCGAGTGCCATTTGAAAATCGGGGAGCTAAGGAAGAACCGCCACGACGCAGCGAGCGCCACGAGCACAGCGAAAAAACTCACCAAAGGATCCTGCTTACTGACACCCTTGCGTCAGAAACTCAACGTGACCAATACTGTTCTCAACGGCAAACCAGCCATTTATTGAGTTTTCGAGGTAAGTACGCGCGCGAGGATCAATCGACTCGGCAGTTCACTGCTGGTTCTGATCGAGAGGGGTCGCGCTAATTCCGCCGTGTACTTGGCGCTCGTTGCTTGGTGGCGGTTAATCAATCAACGACCGGCAAAAAATGTCGGGGCAGTTTGCGAAATCGGGAAGTTCATTCGCTGGTGATCGTTAGGCTGGAATACGAACCCGCCGACAATCTCCAGGCGATCCACTACAATATTCTAGACCCCGGCGGGCGTGGCTCCATCCATTGTTGAAATCCATTGACCGTTCCCGATTCCAGCAAGCAGCTTGAATTCGCCAATGACGTCGTGCGGCAACTCCGTAGGGCGGGCTTCGAGTCGTTGTGGGCGGGTGGGTGCGTGCGCGACAGGGTGCTCGGCCTGTTGCCGAAGGACTACGACGTTGCCACCAACGCCACGCCCGACCAAGTTCGCCAAGTTTTTGGCAAGCAACGGACGCTCGCCATCGGCGCTAGTTTTGGCGTCATCACGGTGCTGGGACCGCGCGATGCTGGACAGATTGAAGTCGCCACATTTCGCAGTGACTTCGCTTACGTTGATGGACGTCGGCCCGTGGGAGTTGTCTACACCACTGCCGAACAGGATGCCCAGCGCCGCGATTTTACGATCAATGGGTTGTTCTTCGATCCGCTCACCGGCGAGGTCATCGACTACGTTGATGGTCGCGATGACATCGACCGTCGGGTCGTCCGCGCGATTGGCGATCCGGTCGCGCGGTTCGGTGAAGACAAACTGCGGATGCTTCGCGCAGTGAGGTTCGCGGCCCGGTTTGATTTCGCCATCGAACCGGCGACGCTGGCCGCAATCCAAAAGTATTCTGCCGACATCGTGCAGGTGAGTGGCGAGCGAGTCGGGGCCGAGATGCGGTCGATGCTCACTCACACCAATCGGGCCGATGCTCTCGAACAACTCGTTGCGACCAATCTCGCGAGCGCCGTGCTGCCAGAGTTCCAGCAACTGTCGGACGACCAGCGGCAAACGAAGCTCGCAGCAATTGCCACGCTCGACCGACCGGAAATGGCGACGGTGTTGGCGACGCTATTTACTGGCACAAGCGAACTCGATGTTGCCGCGCTCGCGAGCCGGTGGAAACTGGCCAATCGCGAAGCCGACTTATTGGGCTGGCTGCTCGATCGCTGGCAGGTCGTCGTGAATGCTTTGTCGCTTCCTTGGCCCCGTGTGCAGCGAACGCTCGCCGACGATTGGGCGGGCGAACTGCTCGCGATGGCCAAGGCGTTGCGCGGGCAACACGATACATGCGTGGCGTTTTGTGCCGAGCAGCTTGCGTTGCCTCGCGAGCAACTCGACCCGCCACCTCTGGTGACGGGCCGCGACTTAATCGACGCCGGCATTGTGCCCGGACCTGCGATGGGGCAACTTCTCGACGCGATCCGCGATGCTCAGCTTATGGGCCATTTGACATCGGCAAACGCGGCGATTGCCTTCGCCCAACAGCGTGACGCATAGACAGTATGCCTCGTCGTCCCTACCATCACGAAGGTAGACCACTTGCCTGTCGCGGCTCGACTTAAGCCGCGATGACTCCTGAAAGCCTAACACAAAATGCTCGAAATATTGGCTCGCGTCGAACCGCCAACCATCGACGGAACTTATCTCGTCAACCTGCTGATGAGAGTGTTGCACATTACGTTCGCGGCCATGTTGGTCGGCGGACTACTTTATCGCCGGCTCGTGCTCGTCGGTAACGACCTCGACCGGAGCGATGACGAATCGATGCGGCGACCTTGGGCCATGTGGGTCGGGGTCGCCTCGGGAGTGCTGCTGCTCTCGGGTTTTTACAACACGTGGCTTTACCTGCTCAGTGGTCAGTACGAAAAGCTGAGCCCCGTTTACCATGCCGCCTGGGGCTTGAAGTTCTTGCTTGCGCTGGCACTGATGACACTCGCGGCCCTGCTCGCCGGGCGGTCGAATTTTGCTCGGAAACTTCAGAAACAAGAAACCAAGTGGCTGAATGTCGCGATTGCGATTGCGATTCTCATCTTCACGACCGGAGCCGTGATGCGATCGTTTAGCAAGATCCCCCCGACAGCGACGTTCGCGGAAGAAGTTGGGGCTGACGAAGTCGGGGTTGGGCCGAGCGAATAGCCGATCATTGACCGCTTACAAACGAAAGCATCACTGCGATGGACAAAAAGGCGAAGAAACGAGTCGAAGTGCTCCGCAAGAAAAAAGCCGACCTCGAACAGAGGCTCGCCGGTGCGAAACAACAGATGGACGACCCCTCGGAAGTGCGGGACTACGAACAGCAAATCGCGGCAGTCAATGACGAGATGGCAAAGCTAAAGGAGAGTTAGGGGGCAATAGGTTCGGTTGTCGGCATTCGTCCTACAGCGCCAAATCACGCCAAGCAGTGGTGGTATCGTCGAACTTCCACTCGCCATCGAAGTAGCCAGCAATGCGGACGTCGGCCGTGCCGTCGATGAGTGTCGCGGGTCCGAACACAAGCAAGTCGGGATAGTCGATGCCGGCCGTGAAGTATCGCAGTCGGTTGGTGAGCCTCATGCCCGTGAGCCCGGTGCCGCCGATGACGGCAACATGTGCCACTTCGCTATCGGGACGGGGGCGAACCATGATGACGCCCAGATCGTCGCCCTGTTCGGGTCGCGCGTTGACCACGAGGCCATCGCCGCGAACTTGCACATCGCTCGTCGAGAGCAAGGCAGGCCAGGCGCTGTTCGTGTCGGCGTTGCCATACAGAACGACGTTTCGATCTTTGTTGTCACCGTTGGCAAAATCAGCATCGCCAAACTCGGTGTCGGGAATCACCTCTAGCCGACCGTTGCCGCGATATAGAAACGTTTCGGCATCGTAGTGGGCTTTGCGCTTCGCCCAAGTTTGCTGTTCGCTGGTGCCGCCCGTGCCGTAGACGAGCAGTGGCTGGTTGGCGAACACGGCTTTGAGTCCGCTGCCGCGTTGAGGCGACTTTTGCCCGGCCGCTTTTGCAGCCGGAATCCAGCGACCATCTTTCTGGAGAGCCAGTTCGATTTTTTTATCGTCGGGAATTTCGCGAAACAATGCCGGGCGACTGCGGTCGAGTTGCACGTAAAATGGCTTTCCCTCGGGCAACATGCTCACATCGAGCTGCACGCGCGATACGTTAGTTGTCTTCCCAGAGATCGCGGCCGGGTTTTCCTTCACGACGAGCTCGACCGAACTCAGCTCGCGGGGCTGCTGTTGCTGCAATATCGTCACCCAGCGATAACTCGACGACTGCGTTAGATCGGCAGTCGCAAAGTTGACAAAGGGAGTCGACGTACTCGATTCGGCGACTTCAACGCGGAAAAACTCACCCGGTTTTTGCTTCGCATCGTTGATTGCCGACCAGCCGTGTTCGTCTCCCGAGAGTTCTTCGAAGGCGAAATCCTTATGGGCCGGCGCCAACGCGGCGAGCAACTGGCGACTTTGATCGACCGGTACGATCGCATCGTCGGTTGAGTGCAAAATGAGCAGGGCCGTACTTCGCAGGTTTTCTACGAGCGCGAGCGTATCGCTAGCGAGCGTCGGCCGTAGCAACATTTGTTCGACCGGCGTGGCACCGTCACTTCCGGGGCGTCCACCGCCATAGGTCCAGAGGCTGGGCCAGCCGTTGACGAGCGCCGCTGCCGCAAGACGGCCGGGGTGAGTGCTGCCCCATTGCAATACGCCGTGTGATCCCATTCCGTGTCCGACAGCAACCAGTTTTTCGCGGTCGGCGTCGACGACGGCTGTGGCCGCGTCGAGTGCTTCATCGATGTCTTGCTGCGACCAGTCTTCCCAGTCGAAGCCAAACGCCGAACGCCCTGTGGGGACGACCGTGTGCCAATCCGATGACGCGGTAAGCTGCTGAGCGAAGTCGTGGGCTGTGACGCCCAGGTCGTGGAGCGCGAGTTTGATGCCCGGCTTCGCCGTTTCGCTGGCGACCACCAGCCGGCCTGCTTCACTGGCCGTCGAGTCGCTGGCGGGAATGAGCGTGTAGGTTTGCACGCTTCCATCGATTGCGCTGCGGAATGTCCGCCTTTGCAGGTCATTGGCCGCAACCACCGGGAGCGACAACTTCGTGCTCGCGAGTCGCTTGCCATCTTTGGCGACCAATTCCAATTCGATAGCCAATTCATCGGCGAGCTCACCGGCCGGCAACTTCACTGGCACGGCAACTTGTTGGAGTGAAGCGGCGTCAATGTAATCGATAGTCGTTTCGGTTATCTCGTCACCCGCCGTGACGCGCAGTGTGGCCGACTCGATTGCCGATTTGTCGGCATTGATGATCGCAAAACCGACCCACACTTCGCGGTCGACGCCTCGAACGATATCGGGCAGCGTCGCGTGGGCGACATTGATCGCGACGGGATTCTCGGCCGCGACGAGCTTCGCCTTCATCGTTGGCTGCGAAATTTGGAACAGTAGTTCATTCGCACCTTTGACGATTTCGACCGGCACCGGCAACCAGCCAGCCGCGTAGGTGTCGCCCGCGTGCAACTGACCACCGACATAGACATTGGCGTAGCCCGCCCCTTCGAGGAGCATGATACGATCGACGGTCGAGTCGAAATTGGTGACCGCGTAGCCACCAATCGCCGAGTCGGTTTGCAGCGCCCCGTTGTCGATCTCTCCCTTTCGCCAACGACGCGACGACCCAACTGACGCATCGATCGAATCGCCATCCTCGGGCGACTTCCACTTACCGGTTGCGAGCAATGCCTCGAGCGGATCGCGGTGCATCGGGACCCGGCCATAGACGCCTAGTTTGGGAATCACGAGAAAGTCGTCGAGGACAATCTCACTCGGGGGAGCCTTTGATTCCGGCGCCGGTTTCACTTCCGACACGACCGGCTTCGCCGGTTTGTCGGTTGGTTCGGGCGGAGCCGCTTGCGCGCCGACGGAAGATAAACCAATCGCGAAACAAAAGACAGCAATGCTAAATGAACGCATGGAAGTAGCCATAGTTGTTGATCCGACAAAACTGCGACCGCCTGATAGCGCAGTCGCCTTCCCTATTCTAATGTAGCGGTCGCCTTCGCTCGGCCCCCTTTTATCGAGTCGAGCGTGATTTTCCACGGCCCGTCTCCCGTCACAAGCCAACGGACATACAGGGGCGTGTAGCTATCGAGCTTGTCGATGCGCACTTCGTGCGGATTTTGGCGAATATCACGGGCTTTAAGGAACTCCGGTTCGTCGCTCACCAGTGCGGCGACGACTTCTCCATCGGCAGCGATTTCACCAACACCGATGCTCACCAAGTCGGGCCGGGTGAGACCTTTTTGGACGTTGAAAGTCGAACGTGTGGGGGTTAGCTTGCGATTGAGCAGCGTCGCCGTGATCTGCGTCAGACCCCCCGGCAGTTTTTCGGCCGTCGCGGCAACGATTTCGGCCTGTGGCATTTGATCGGCGTGCCAGAGCGTGAACGCCATGTTGCGGTGGCACTCTTCTTCAAGCAAGAACGACGGCGGTTGGCGTCCCCAATTTTTCTTAAAGCCACCGATTTCGACTTTGCCATATTGCGGATGATCGACCTCATGCCACTCCACAAAGCCGTCGCCCAAGAGCAGCGCTTCGTCGAAAAGTTTGCGATCTTCGTCGCTGGCAAAGAACCCACCCCCCTCGTCCGCCTTGCGGAACAAATTGAAGGGTGTATTCAGCTCGTTGGTGTAAGCAAAGATTCCCTGCATCGCATAGAGCCAGTCGGTCTCGCCCCCCCACACTTCATAAAGCTCGTCGGCCGTGTTGATATAGCGATAACCGGGCAACATTTGCACGCCTCGCTCGGCGATTTGATCGAACACCCGAATGTCGTCAGCCGGCCAGCGATCAGATTTTGAACCGGGACCACGCAGAATCAGCCCCCCCGTATTGTGATAGCTTTGCCCGCCGGCGATGTTGGGGTGGTCCATCACAAACTCACCAACCATCCGATTCTCAGCCACCGAGAACGGATAGCGATAGGCTCCGCCTTGCACGTAGCCCGGTTGCCACTGCCAAGGCCAATCGCGGTTCGGGTCGTAGTAACCAGCATCGTCTTCGTTAACCTGTCCGTCGCCGTCGTTGTCGATCCCTTCGCTGCCCAGCAGCCGATAGCCCCCCGGTTCGTCGGCATCGGCCCGCTCCATGAGTTGCGGATAGTCGGCGTTTGGTTTCCAGCGGCCGAGCCGATCGTGTTTGCGCATCTGCGTGATGCTGCCATCGCCGTCGAGGTCGTCGGCCGGGTCTTCGTCGAAGCGGCCATCGCGGTCGTCGTCGACGGGCCGCTGTCCGCCACGCGGCGTGTTGGTCGTGTTGGGCGAGTACATGTGGGCGTCGCGCGAGTCGGGGCTCATCATGGGCATCAGATAAAAGACCCGCTCGTCGACGAGGTCGGTCACGAATTGGTTTTTGCCATACGACTCGGTCAAATACCAAGCCGTGTAGAGGACGACGTCGACCGCTTGTATCTCGTTGGCGTGAATGCCGCCGTCGATCCACATGGCGGGCTTTGCCCGCTCGGTCGCTTCGTCTCCCTTGGCTTGGTTGCTAATGGTCAACACCCACATCTCGCGGCCACCATAGCTGGTGCCGAGGCTTTCGAGCCGACAAATCTCGGGGTGCGCCGCCGCGATTTGCTTCAGCAATCCGGTCGCCTGGGCATAGTCGCGGTAAAAGTTCCACCGCGCGTCGACCTTCACCTCGGCCGGAATGCCGGCTGCTTGATAAGGGGCGCGCGGCTCGGCGTGAAGTTCACTGAGCGTGTTGAGCGCCAGGGCCGCAAGAATGACGATGCTAGTTTTGAGCATTGATCTCTACTTCTTCTGAAACGAATCCGATGCTGGGAGTGCCGAGGGTCAGCTTCAGCGATTTTGGCACGTCGCCCGAGAACTGCACGAGCCACTGCTTGGTCGCGCTGCCGCCATGGTCTTTAAGAATCGGGAGCGCGTAGCGCGCGGTGCCCGATAACAATTGAGCCGACTCAGGTAGTTCGACCGCGAGTTCGAGTCTTTGCAACTGTCCGGTGGTGCTTCCCATCGCCGACATGGTGGGGAGCGGGCCATCGTTAATCGCCGTTGCTTCGATGCGTACGACACCGCCGCCGAGTGCTTCGGCGGCGACTTTGGTGATTGCGAGTTGCGGGCGGATACTCGCCGCTTCAAGCAAAAATTCAACGTGGCCGCTGGCCAGTTTCAACAGCTCATCGTGCGGCGGAATAAGCCGCGCCAGCGGATGAATGCCACCGACTTCAACCTGCTTGCCGGGGAAATCGGGGTGCTCGACTGGCTGCCACGCGATGAAGCCATCGCGGCCAATCTTCGCGAACCACGCGAGCGCATTCACTTCGTCGGCTGCGCGCGCGTCGGGCTTTTTGGCGTCTTTTTTGTCTGCTGCTGGTTCAGGCTTTTCTTCTTCAGGTTTCTTTGCCTCGCCAGCGTCATCGTTCTTCTCATCGTTCTTCTCATCGCCCGACTTCTCGGCGACCTTCTTTTCGGGTTCATCCGCGATTTTGGGAATCCACCAACCGGGCGTGGCGATCGACCATCGGCCGTAATGAAAATAGGCCCAATGAACAAAGCTCCCTGCTTCGCCCTCAGAAGCTGGCGCTCCGGCCGTTTTCACGCGATTGCCATAGGCGTCGGCAAACAACTTAAAATAGGGTACGTCAGCTTTTTGCACCTTCGTCTTTATGCGACCGGCGCCGCTGTTGGCTGGTGCCCACGGTTTGATCAGGTTCTCTTGCGGAGCAATTGAGAGCACCAAGAAGATGTTGCCGTGCTCGAACGCAAAGTCGGCGACCCCGCGCGATTCGGGTTCGGAGACTTGGTGAGGTCCCGCCGTCGCACCGAAGTACGGATACTCGAACGTAAAATTCTTGTTGAAGTCGACGCCGCCGGGGCCATCTTCGTTCCAAAGCTCGTCGCGATCGTTGTCGATCCCTTCTGTGAGCAGGCGATACTTGCCAATCTCCCGCTTCGCGCGATCCGCACGGACCATGATCCTCGCGTCGTCGGGGTGCGTGATCCACTCGCCGGTAGGATCTTCGACGCGCATTTGTGAAAAAACTCCGTCGCCGTTCAGATCCTCGCTCGAGTCTTCGTCAACCGCACCGTCGCGATCGGCGTCGGTCGAGCGAGTATTGATCGCACCGGCGATCGTGGGCGACTCGAACAATCGCTCGGTCGCATCGGGACTAGGTCGCGGGATGAAATAAAACGTGACCTCGTCGAGCAGTTTCTTGACCGCCTCGTCGTTGCCCGCTTTGGCGAGCAATCCCTTCGCCATTTCGACCGCTAGTTCGCTGGCATAAATCTCATCGCCTTGGACAGCTCCCATCACCAACACACCCGGTTTTGCGGCGACCTCTTCCGTGCCAAGGGTCAGCAGCCAAACGTCGCGCCCGGCGGCCGTTTTGCCGAGCGATGTCAGGTTCGCGCGATCGTCCTCGGCAACTTTCTGAAGTTCCGACGTGAAGTCGGCGTGATTGGCGTAGCCTTCGAGCCAAGTCGAGTCGGCACAGACGACGCGAGAACAGAATAGCAGCACAAGGGCCGCGCGGCAGAGCAACATCATTCGGGGGGGGCAGGAGGGGTGGGTGGAATAGGCGAAATCGCAGTATCAAGCAGTGTAATTGCTTGCCGGGCCATGCGATACCGACTCGCGGGCAGATTCTGGCCCGATTCTAAGCCGAGACCTCGGTCACTACCGAGTCGATTGCTGACTCGCGTGCTTAAGGAACGAACGCAAAATAACTTCCGCCTATGAACGAGTTACGATTGACGTTAGCATCGAGAGAACGGGAGTTGCGAAAAAATGGGACTGGCTCCGCAGCCTGTCGAGTCTCCAGCACTTGGGACCATTTTCTGCGGTGCCT
>JBGSRO010000015.1:0-15770 GCA_041737535.1 Pirellulales bacterium
AACGCTCCGCCGCGACCTCGCCAGCCTGCGCGAGCAGTGGGAAGCCGAGAAGCTGGGGGTGGGCGACGTCCACGAAGTCCGTCGCCAGCTCGAACAGGTAAAGTTGCAAAGCCAGCAGCAGGCGAACGCGATCAAAGACAAACAAGCGGCCGGCGAACTTGTCGATGAGGCCGACTACCAAAAGCTCTATGAACTTGACGTCGAGCAGCGCAAACTCGAAACTCACCTTGCCGATATCGAATCGCAGTCCGACGATTCCAACCCGAGTGATGAGCCAAAACGCCGGCTGCTCCGCCAAGAAGTTGGCCCTGAAGAAATCGCCGAAGTCGTCGCCGCTTGGACTGGCATTCCCGTGAGCCGCATGGTCGAAACCGAACGCGCCAAACTGCTCGTGCTCGAAGAACGACTCCACCAGCGGGTCATCGGCCAAGACGAAGCGGTGACGGCTGTTGCTAACGCGGTGCGGCGTAGTCGCAGCGGGTTGCAAGATCCGAACCGCCCGATTGGCTCGTTCATTTTCTGTGGCCCCACGGGCGTCGGCAAAACCGAGCTTTGCAAAGCGCTCGCCCAAACGCTGTTCGACAGCGAACAGGCGATGGTGCGGCTCGATATGAGCGAGTTCATAGAAAAACACACAGTGAGCCGCCTGATTGGCGCGCCTCCGGGTTATGTCGGCTACGAAGAAGGGGGCAAGCTGACCGAAGCGATTCGACGGCGACCTTATTGCGTGGTGCTGCTCGACGAAATCGAAAAGGCTCATCGCGATGTATTCAACATTCTGTTGCAAGTCCTCGACGACGGTCGCCTCACCGATAACCATGGCCACACGGTCGACTTCACCAACACGATCATCGTGATGACCTCGAACGTCGGCAGCCAAATGATTCAGGAAATTGCGACCGACGGCGGGACCGCCGACGATATGCGCAACTCGGTTCTCGAAGCACTGCAGGCAAGGTTCCTGCCCGAATTCCTCAACCGCATCGACGAAGTCATCGTCTTCCAGCCGCTCGCGCGCGACCAGATCAATCGCATCGCTGAACTGCAAGTCGACCACCTCGCCAAACTTCTCGCCCGCCAAGGGATGACCCTCGAAGTCACCCTCGCCGCGCTCAAAGAACTAGGCAACCGAGGCTACGACCCCGCCTACGGAGCCCGGCCGCTCAAGCGAGTCGTTCAGCAGCAGTTGCAAAACCCACTTGCGGCCGAACTACTAAGACGAACCGATGTCGATGGCTCCAAAGTGACAATCGATTACGATGGCGATCAGTTTTCGTTTGGGATCGAATCGTAGAACTTTTCCTTCGGTCCGTTTGGATGACACGTTATACGATCGTATTCGATGCGTGAGAATTAATAATCGCAAACGAGCAGCAAGTGAATGCTATTTGCGGAATCGTGGCGAAGACTTAGCAGCCTTTTGAAATACGTCGTGGTGCTGTTTTTCAGCCTCACTAAGCTCAGAGCAAGCTCTTGCGGGTTGCAAAACGCCCGGTTTAAGGCCCGCCATATTGGGTTCGCGTCGTGCGAACGGCAGCCATTTGATTTTTCAACAAGCTGCTACACCGACCACCGCGTTCGACGTTGCGGTCCCTGTCGACTCGCTGCCGCCGCTACCGATGGGCGCGACGCCAATCGAAAACCAATCGCATCGCTAACGAGCCAAGGGCACCGATGACCGTACCGCCAAGGGTCAATTCTTGGACGCACCAAATTCAGGAAAGCTGTGCAAATTGGGGCAATTCACCGGGCACGAAGGCAGGAAACCGCTTTCGCCAGAAAACGAAAAAACCCAACAAAACAAGCGGTTTTACGGGGTCTTGTGGAACGACGCGGACGGGACTCGAACCCGCAACCACTGGATCGACAGTCCAGTACTCTAACCAATTGAGCTACCGCGCCTCGAATTTTAACGGAATGTGGGAGTCGACCAAAGACTGCTCTCCCCCACACCCTTAGCCCTTCATTTTAGCCAGCTTGGCGGGTGTGCGTCAATTGGTGGTTATTCGTCAATCACTCCCATCACACATGGATCGAGAGTCTAGCCGCGAGCGGGCGACGAAGACGTGACAAAACACAAGCGCGACGCGCAAGCGAGTGGGACTTGAACTCACTTGCTGGCACCGCGTGCTGGTCTATCCTTACCGGCGGATCGCCGAACTGAAACACGGGACGCCATTGGGCCGGGCCAGTGGCACTCGACCATCAATCCTCAGATTCCATCGCGGCAATCAGTTCGCTCGACTCAGCTGCCGGTATTTCGCGAATCAGTAGTCGTCGGAAGCGCGTTTCGCTGCCGTGCGTTTGCAGGTGGATTCGCCCCTCGGCAAACGGCTCGGCATTGCGATCGAAATAGTTTTCGAGCTTTGCATCGTCGACCACAAGCTTGTCGTTGAGCACCACGCGAACGTAGGGGCCAACCATGCGAACGTACATCCGATTCCACTGGCCCGTTGGCTCGTCGGCCAGCACCAGCGGCCACTTGCCATCGCCGTTGTTGTTCCAGAGGGCTCCCGAGCCTTTGTCGGAACCATGTTTGTGAGCTTCTTTGTTGGCCGGATCCCACAACTGCACTTGGGGCATTTCGCGGAGATAGATACCGCTGTCGCCACCGCGGGATAGCTTCCAATCGACCCACAATTCAAAGTCGGTGTATTTGTTTGCGGTAACGAGATGGGGTTCGTGACCGTCGCTGACAAGTTCATCGCCATCAACCGACCAGTGTTTCTTGATTTCACTATTCCATTTCGCTTGTTGCGCTGCAGTGATTTTGCGCGGGTGGGCGGTTGAACCTCCTTCCCAACCGGCAAGGTCGCTGGCAATTGGCAGTGGAATGAAACCTTTGGGAATTTCGTCGGGAGTTTCTCCGCGACAAATCGTCACGAGAATCAGGCTAACCAGCGCAGGAGCCAAAGTTCGTAAAGCAATTGTCATTGATCGATTCCCTCAAGTATGACGTCAATGGTTCGACTTCGAGTTTGTGGCGGTGCCACTGTACAAGCGAATTCGCATCGGCAAGCGAGCTTGCCCGTCGACTCGTTGGTCACCTTACCCGACATGTAGTAGGCATTGGCAAGTCGCTCGGTCAAATCGACTTCAATTTTGATTGCGTCGCCCGGGTGAACCATCGCCCGAAACTGCACGTTGCCCAGCCGAGTCGCTACCGGTACACCTCCCGGCGTATTCTCCGCTTGCTCGCGTTTGGTTATTTCGCTCAAAAGCACGGCCCCCGCCTGCAAACTGGCTTCACAGAGCAACACGCCCGGCGTGAGCGGATAGTCGGGATAATGGCCCTGATACCAAAACTCATCGCCCGTAAATTGCCGACGGCAGACGATGCGATCGGCCGTTTGCTCGACGATTTCGTCTATCAGCAGAAATGGATCGCGATGGGGGATCGCGGCTTCGATGGCTTGTTTGGTCATGGCAGAAGGCGGTGGGCAGAAGGCAGCAGTCATAAAGCCCGCGTTAGTATTCGTTGCCGACCGCCTTTTCAGCTACCGAAACACTCGACACTTCGGCAACTTGGCGGACGCGCTTTTCGGCGATCTCTTGCTTTAGGTTGGCGATGGCCTCGACGACCGACATTGCACCTTGGTCGCCCTCGATACGGTCGCGAACGGTCACTGTGCGATTGTCGCGGTCGTGTTCGCCGACGACGAACATGTATGGGATCAATTCGACTTGGGCTTCGCGAATTTTTGCACCCAGCTTCACGCCGCGATAGTCTCCCTCGACGCGCAGGCCAGCATCGCGAAGTTGTTGCTCGACCTCGCGGCCGTATGCTTCGCTCTTGTCGCTGACGGTCAGCACGCGAGCTTGCTCGGGAGCGAGCCACAACGGAAACGCCCCGGCGAAGTGCTCGATCAACACGCCAATGAATCGTTCCATGCTCCCCAGCGGAGCTCGATGAATCATCACCGGCTTGTGCGGCGCGTTGTCGCTGCCTGTGTACTCGAGGTCGAACCGCTCGGCACTCGGCAAATTGTAGTCGAGCTGCACGGTACCAAGCTGCCATTCGCGGCCGATGCAATCGGTGACCACGAAATCGATCTTGGGACCATAAAAGGCCGCTTCGCCCGGTTCGGGCTCGCAGCCCGGCAGGTTCATTTCTCGCGCGACCTGCTCGATGGCCGCTTCGGCCCGGTCCCACTGTGCGGGGCTGCCGACATACTTGTCGCCGCGCGGGTCGCGAAAGCCGAGTCGCGCGCGAAAGTTGTTCATCCCCAGCGACTTAAGCACTGTGAGCGTGAAATCGATACAGCCGCGAACCTCGCTTGCCACTTGCTCTTCGGTGCAGAAAATGTGAGCGTCGTCTTGTGTGAATCCCCTCACGCGCGTCATACCGCTCAGTTCGCCCGATTGCTCATAGCGATAAACGGTGCCGAACTCGGCCAGCCGCACCGGCAGGTCGCGATAGCTGCGCGGCTTGCTCTTGTAGATCATGATATGGTGGGGGCAGTTCATTGGCTTGAGCAGATACCGCTCTCCTTCGCCATGCTCGCATCCTTCGCGCTCACTCAGGTCGATGAGCGGGAACTGGCTGTCGCTGTAATAGGGAAAGTGTCCCGAGATTTTATATAACTCAACACGGCCGATGTTTGGCGTGTAGACCGGTTGATAGTCGCGCTTGCGAAGCTCTGACTTGATGAACTCTTCGAGAGTCTGCCGGATGATGGCTCCCTTGGGCAGCCAAAGGATGAGCCCCGAACCGACGGTTTGATTGATCGTGAAGAGTTCGAGTCGTTTGCCGAGTTCGCGATGGTCGCGCTTCTTGGCTTCTTCGATCTGCATCAAGTGGTCGGCCAATTCCTTTTTGTCGAAGAAGGCGGTCGCGTAGAGCCGTTGTAATTGCGCGTTCTCGGCGTTCCCTTTCCAATAGGCACCGGCGACGCTCATCAGTTTGAAAGCCTTGCCGATTCTGCCCGTGCTGGGAATGTGCACGCCTCGACACAAGTCGATGAACTCACCTTGGCGATAGAACGACACCTCGTCCTGGTCACCGAGCCCCGTTTCGAGGTGCTCGACTTTGAAGTCTTGTCGCAACTCGCGGCACAACTCGATTGCCTCGGCTTTCGACTTTTGCATCCGCTCGAACGGTTCATCTTCTTTAATGATCTTCTTCATCTCGGCTTCGATAGCGGGAAAGTCGGCTTCAGAAAGGGGCTCTGGCAGCGCGAAGTCATAATAAAAGCCGTTGCCTGTGGTGGGGCCGAATGCAAGCTGCACACCCTCGTAGAGTCGCATCACAGCTTGGGCCATCACATGGGCACATGAGTGCCGCATGATGGCGAGCGATGCGGGGTCGCGGGTTGTGAAGAGCTTGAGAGCCACTTCGCCGCGGGCTGGCAAACGATAGCTAAGGTCGCGCGCGATACCATCGACTTCGGCGGCGATGGCCGATTTGGCGAGTCCTGGGCCGATTTCCTCGGCGACGGCGAGACAGGACACACTACTTTCAAAAGTTTTTTTCGATCCATCGGGCAAATTCACGGTCAACATGGCGGCTGGCTACTCATTCGAGTGAATGACAGGGACAACGAATTGCCGAACCCCACAAAGGTCCGACCGTCGCCGCAAGTCGTTAAATGGTAAAGAGTTTCGCTGTTTTTAGAAAGACCGGACACGCCTCTGTCATAGGAAAAAAACCACTTCTTCACTGCTACCCGCAAGCCGACTGGGGGCTTTGTTATAAATTTTCCCCTAAAATCACAACTACAAGCTTGCACTTTGCCGAGCCGTCGGTCATATTGAGTCGAGATACGGCGGGGTAGGGATCGCGTTAGTAGCCCGCCAGCAACGCAAGGATTTTGCGTTCCCAGCACTGAGACATTTTTTTACGGACGATGACCCAATGAAGATGCACAATTTTGCAGTCTCTTTCGCAGCATTGCTTTGCTGCTCATTTTCTTCCGCGTTTGGTGGCGCGATCCAGATTCAGCTCTCTGGAGTGGATCTCACCTACACTGACGCCAATGGTGGTGGGGCCGGACTCGGTTCAATTGTCAACGCTGGTGGTGCCAGCGATCCGCTCCAATCCATCAATTTCTTTGAGGACGGTGTTTTCGTTGACTCTCTCGATGACCCCGGTGACACTCTCGGACTGTCCGTTTCGATTCCTGCGTTACCGAACATTGCGGTGCCGGGCCCCGGCTTGACGACGACGGTCAATGCTCCAGGTGGTTCGCTCGAATTGTTTGCGAATTCCAATTCGATTCTCGATCTCAATCTCGACACGGTTTCCGTGCAGTACTCCAACCTGAACTTCGGCATGTTTTCAATTCGCATCCTTTTCGCAGGTTCCATTGCTGACATTGCGAGCCAAGACTTGCCATTCATCGATCCTTTGGCCGACCCGGTCGTCGTGTCGTTCAGCCTGCAAGGGCCTCGCACTGAGGTTGCTGGTTTCCTCACCAGCTTCATTGGCTCAGGTACTGGTGAGATTGCCGGCACGACAATTCCTGAACCGGCTACGCTGGCCATGATGGGCCTCGGCGGATTGATGAGCCTAATCGTCTACAGCCGATACAGGCTTGGTTAGTCACTGCGAAACGGCACAACCCAAGGGCTGCGATGGGCTATCTCATCGTGGCCTTTTTGTTTGTGAGTCGGCTTGCGGCTGTTATTGTCGGCGACGCTTGCCAATTCCGTTCGCATCGCCACCTGTCGATCTTGGCGGCGGCGAACTTACTAAATGAAACTGCCCTTCGCCAAGCAGGTCATCGACCCGACGGCGCAGTTCAGGGTTGAGGTCGACACCGCTTTCGGCGACACACTGAACGCCAACTCCGTCGCGCAACCGCAAATGGAGCTTCAAAGACTTCGCGCCCGGATAGCCCCGCACGATCTCGCGGAGCCGCGTCAAGTGGTCGACGCCGTGCTGGGCTTCGTCGAGACGAATCACAATGCCACTCGTGTAGCGAGTCGCTAATTCAGCCAGCGGCATCACTTCGTTAACAATCAAGTTCACTTCCTCAGCCCCTGGCCGGCGGTCGATTGCGCCACGAATGCCAACGATTGCGTCAGCTTCGACGAATTGCCCAAATTCGGCGAATTGCTCGGGCCAGAGTATGCACCTCGTGACTCCATCGAGATCTTCCAGGTCCCACATAGCGTACTTGGTGTGCGTCGAACCGGCCCTGGGATGCTTGGTGTGCGAGAACTTAATCGCGGCCAACATCCCTCCCATGATCACATCGGATCGATGCTCTAATCCACCAAGTTGACGGCTCGTGTGGCTACAGAATGTGCGCAGGATGCTCTCGAACTCCGCCAGCGGATGGCTCGAGAGATAGAACCCGAGAACTTCTTTCTCCATGACGAGTTTTTCTTTCTCGTTGTATTCGGCGATCATCGGCAGCGAGGCTGTGGTCGCGGTATGGCTGGCATCGACCGCGTCATCGAACAGTCCCTTCTGCCCACTGCGGCGGTCGGCCAGCTTGCTCGCGCCCGACTGCATCGCTTTATCGACAACCGCCATCAATTGCGCCCGTTTGCCTTTCAAACCGTCGAAAGCCCCGGCCTTAATCAGCGTTTCAATCGTGGCGCGATTGCACGACTGTGGGTCGACGCGCTCGCAGAAATCAAACAAGTCGCGAAACTCGCCATTGGCCCGTCGGGCTTCGACAATCGCTTCGGACGCGCCACCGCCACAGGCTTTGATGGCACTGAGCCCGAACAAGATTCGATTGTCGCGAACGGCGAAGTCGACGAACGACCGGTTCACATTCGGAGGCACGACTTCGATGTTCATCCGCTTACAGTCTTCAAGGTGCTCGACAAGTGCGTCTTTGCTTTTGAAGTTGCGGCCCGGGATATCGCCCGAGAGGAGCGCGGCCATGAACTCGACCGAATAGTGAGCTTTCAAATAAGCCGTCATGTAGGCGATCAGTGCGTACGCCGTGCTATGCGACTTGTTGAATCCATAGCCGGCAAACTTCTCGATCATGCCGAACAGCTCTTCGCCTTGTTTCTTGCTCATTCCTTTAGCTTGCAGACCTGCGAGAAACTGCTCGCGAAACTTGGCGATCATTGGCAACTTTTTCTTGCTGATCGCCTTGATGCAGGTATACGCATTCGACAACTCGATGCCACCGAGCCCGTTGAGAATTCGCATCACCTGTTCCTGATAGACCATCACGCCGTGCGTCTCGTGCAACACTTCTTTCATGACCGGGTGTGGATACTCGGCGGCGCGGCGACCATGTTTCACTTCGATATACTGGTCGACCATCCCCCCCTCGAGCGGCCCGGGGCGGTAGAGCGCGTTCGTGGCGATGATATCGAGAAAGCTGTCAGGCTTCATTCGCTGCAAGAGGTCGCGAATACCGCCACTTTCAAGTTGGAAAATGCCTTTCGTTTCGCCCCGACGCAGCAGGGCGAAAGTCGCTTCATCGTCGAGTGGGAACTTGTAGGGGTCGAGCCGTTCGCCACGCGATTCTTCGATCAGGTCAATGCTCTTGGCGAGAATCGTGAGGTTGCGCAGCCCAAGAAAGTCCATCTTCAACAGGCCCGCCGCTTCAACGTCTCCCATCGCCCATTGGGTAATGACCTCGGTTTTGCCTTTGACTCGTTGCAGCGGCACGTATTCGTCGACAGGCCGCTCGGCAATCACGACGGCCGCCGCGTGGGTGCCGACGTTGCGTGCGAGCCCTTCGATTTTGCGGGCAAGATCCAACAACTCACGAACTTCGCCATCGGCTTCGTAGATTTTTTTTAGCTCTTCGCTCGTTTCGAGCGCCCTGTCGAGGCTGATGCCGAGTTGGTCGGGGACCATCGCCACGATTTGGTCGACGCGAAAGATCGGCAGTCCCATCGTGCGGCCGACATCTCGAATAGCCGCCCGCGCGGCGAGCGTCCCGAACGTACCGATCTGGGCGACGTTGGCTTCGCCGTACTTGTCCTTGACATACTGAATGACTTCGCCACGCCGCTCTTTGCAAAAGTCGATGTCGATATCGGGCGCTTCAAGGCGGCTTTCGTCGAGAAACCGCTCGAACAACAAGTCGTACTTTAGCGGGCAAACGTGGCTCAGCCGAAGTGCATAACAAACGAGCGAACCGACACCCGAACCACGGGCCGTGCTGGGGATTTTCTTCTCGACCGCAAAGCGAACGAAATCCCATACGATCAAGAAGTAATCGCAGAAGCCCAGTTTGTTGATGACACCCAATTCGCGTTCAAGCCGCGCAATCACAGTGTCGCTCAGTTCGCCAGCCGACGGATCGTCGTTCTGCCAATATTCGGGGTCGTCGGCGTAGCGATCCTTCAGTCCTTCGAGGCACAGTTCGTGCAGATAATCTTCGCCCGACTTCGCCGCCGGGGGTGAAAACGTCGGGAAATGCCGCTTGCCCAGGTCGAGTTCGAGATCGACCGAGTCGGCAATTTGTTGGCTGCGAGCGATGGCGTCGGCGTGATCGGGCATCGCCGCCAGCATGTCGCCAGCACTCCGCAGATAGAACTCGTTGCCCTCCATCCTCATGCGATTCGTGTCGGTCCGAAACCGTCCCGTGTTGATGCAGAGCAACACATCCTGCGCCTCGGCATCCTCGCGATTCACATAGTGGGCGTCGCTCGTCGCGACGAGCGGCAGCCCCATCTGTTGGGCGAGTTGCACGGTCAGCTCCAAGGCAGCGCGCTGTATTTCGACGCCGTTGTTCTGTATCTCTAAAAAGTACCGATCGCCAAATGCCCGCTGAAACCACGCCGCAACTTTTTCGCCTTCTTGCAGCGCCGCTTCAGCCGAATTGCCCGATAGCAAGTGGCGGCTCAGTTCGCCCGACACACAACCACTTAGGCAGATAATCCCCTCGCTGTGGTCGGCGAGCAACTCTTTGTCAATCCTTGGCTTGTGGTAGAACCCTTCGAGATAGGCCCGGCTCGCCATTTTCACGAGGTTTTGGAACCCTGTCCGATTTTGTGCCAAGAGCGTCAGGTGATAACTGGCGTCTTTGCTGCTGCTGGCCCCCTCTTTCTCAAAGCGGCTGCCCGGGGCGATGTAGGCCTCGTAGCCGACAATTGGGTTGATTCCCGCCTCGCGACATGACTTGTAGAACTCGAGCGCTCCGTACAAATTGCCATGATCGGTCAGCGCGAGTCCATTCATCCCTAACTCTTTGGCCCGAGCTACGAGCTTTTTGATCGGGCTCGCCCCATCTAGTAGGCTGAAGTGGCTATGGCAATGTAGATGAACGAACGGCGGAGTCATGGCTGGATCCTTCCAGAGAGGAGGCGAATCTTGACGTGCTAGCTCTAGTTTATCGGCGATGAGGCGAAGGCGTCAGCGGGCCACAAGTGCGTGCAAATGGGTGCGCACGGCTATCTTTGCAAAGACTGGCGGCGAGAATGCAGTCCCGTGTCGAAAAACAACAAATAAAAGCAAATTGGCGAACCCACAGATTTTTCATCCTCTCGACTCTAGACTGTTGTTCCCTACAACAAACACGCGGTCCAACGTGACTGTGCTGCGCAGAAGGTCGCCCCGCCTCGCCACTGGCCAAGACTAACCATGTCCCAACACATCCCCGTCTTGTCGCGCGAGGTCATCGAGTGGCTCCAACCCCAATCGGGCCAAACGATTGCTGACGGAACGCTCGGCGGTGGTGGGCACACGCGGTTGCTGGCTGAGGCGGTCGGTGACTCGGGCCGCGTTGTGGCCGTCGATCGCGATGCGGCAGCAGTCGAGGCGGCGGAGAAATCGCTAGCCGGGCTCCCTGTGGCGGTGGCTCATGCGAGTTTTACCGAGCTGGGCGAAGTGCTGGCCGAACTTGAGCTGACGCAGGTCGATGGTATCTTGCTCGATTTAGGACTCTCTAGCGATCAACTCGCCGATGGCGACCGAGGGTTTAGCTACCACGCAGCCGGCCCCCTCGACTTGCGATTCGACACGACGACGGGCGAGCCGGCAAGCCAGATGATTAACCGCATGAGTGCCGAGCATTTAGCGAACATCATTTACGAGTTTGGCGAAGAACGCTTTAGCCGGCGAATCGCCCGGCGGATTGTCGAACGCCGCAAGTCGAAGCCATTCCGCGACGCGGCCGACTTGGCCGATGTCGTCAGGCGCGCGGTGCCGAACGCCAAGTCACAACTAATTGATGCCGCGACGCGGACGTTCCAGGCGCTACGGATTGCGGTAAACGACGAACTGAAGCTAGTTACCAAGGCCACACAAGAGCTACCGGCACTGCTAGCACCAGGAGGACGCATTGCGGTTATCAGCTTCCATTCGCTAGAAGATCGAATTGTTAAAGAGACGTTTCGAGGCGACGAGCGGCTCAATGTGCTGACTCGCAAGCCGGTGCGACCGACCGACGAAGAAATTAGCGATAACCCGCGAGCGAGAAGTGCAAAACTTCGCGTTGCCGAGCGGGTGAATCTGCCGATGAAGACCTAAGTTGCCACTCCTTTCAGACGACCAATGCTAGCATGACATCGGCCACCGCGAACAGCAGCAGCATCAACGGCGATCGCATCCCGCCACAAGAAAAGGTTAGCAATGACTCGCGTGGGCTCATCGCGCTGCTGTGTGGAATGCTGCTGCTGGGCTACATCGTCCTCCGCGAGATGATCGGCGGCGGCGACTTGCCACCGATTGAAACACCGCTGGTCGATGCCAATGCTGCGTCACTGCAGCAACCAAGCGCAGCGACCGAACCCACATCCCACGCGCTGCGACCGGTCGGCCCGACCGACGGGTTGCTCGTTCCGGCACCAACGCCCGGCTTAGGCATCGAAGGCGAGTTGTCGACCGGCGACATGGCTGGCCACGAAGAGTTGTCGCCGCTCTTCGCACCGCTGGGCGATGGTGGCCAATTCACGCCGGCCGAAGAGTTGCTACCCCCCAATCCGCTGAGGCTCGGCAACCGGCCCGACGACACACGTTGGCGTTGAATCCGTTGGCAGTCGATCTTTTTACCTCGAGCCAACTGGGTAACTGGGTGGTGCAATCATGCCCTTTGGCCGAGAGGTCTAACAACCTCCATGACCACTTGCGGTTACTCGCCCTTCATTTGCTTTTCGAGTTCAGTGATGGCACGCTTCACGCGTTCGGCCTCTTCGGCATGGCGTCCCAACTCTTGTTCGCCGCGCTGAAGCTCGGATTGCAATTCCTGTATGGCTCGCTGGCCATGTGTGAGCGACTCCATCCGCTGGCGGAGTGCTTGGCTCATTTCTTCAACTTCTTTTCGACCCGCTTCGAACTCATTCTTCAGCTTGTCGAGCTGCTTCTCTTTACTGACCCAATCTTTCTTGCCGGTTTCGAGCTGCTTGATCATCGCGTCGCGACGCGCTCGCATTTCCTTGAGCGCTTTTTCGATTCTCTCCTTGCGCACTTCCCGCTCGTTCGATTTGGGCCGGGCTTCCGCCTTCGGCTTGCTGCCATCCGTCTTATTCACGTCTGACTTTCCCACGTCCGCCGACATCTTGCGGACAGTCATCTGCAGTTCGCGAAGCTGGTCTTCAAGCTTCTCGATCCGCTGCCCCTGCTCAGCGAGACGGCGTTCAATGGCCAGATTTGCCCCGGTCTTCGTATGCGTCGGGGGAATTGCGATTGCGGTTGGGGGCGCGTCGATTGTTGGTCGATCACCTTGCACCGGTTCCCAGCCTCTAAAGCCACGTGGGCCGAACGAGGGAACCATGATGCGACGATTACTCTGAGCGGGGGGGTGGTCGGCCTGCTGGCCTTGCTTGCGCTCGGCATCGACTAAGCGTTGTTCGCTATCGCGATGTTCGTGGTTGGCTTCTACGCGATTGGCGCGCTCGCGTTGCTGGTCTGCTTTGTCGCCGTTGCGTCGCGTCGGTTTGCGATCTTCCTGGTCGGGCTTGGCGTTCACGGCAACCGTGGTCAGCGGCAAGTCACTCTCGACCTGCACGACCGGTTCGACCGACGCAAGCGTCGCCCGCAGGTTGGTTTCGATCTGCGCGAGCAGCATCGCTGCCGGCTCGTTGCCCCGATCAACGGCAAGCGCACGCTCAGCGGCGATGCGGTCGAGCGACTCGCCGATGTGGTCGGGAGGGGCGGCCCAACCGTGAGTGGTAAGTCCAGTGATTGCCAACATGGTCACCGCAAAAATTCGCCTTCTCTGCATTGCTAACCCCGTCTCTTAGCTCGGAAACTGAAATCGGCGTATTGACTCCGCAGGCGTCAGGTTGGCACGCTTTCGCGACATTGTCAAGATTTGCAAAGTTGCCTTTGCTCCACCCCTGCTCAACCTCCACTACGACTGCGATCCTTATGGGGCTACACTTAAGGTTTTTCGCCCCGGTCCGTCAAACTGGTTCATGTCGTTTTTCGCAGACCTTCAGTTCCGAAACCTGGTCCACCAAACAACCAGCGATTCGCTCGGTGCTTGGCTCGCCGAAGCTCCGCGAAGCGTTTACGCCGGCTTCGATCCAACGGCCAGCAGCTTACATGTCGGCAGCTTGCTCCCTTTGATGCTGCTCCGCCGGTTCCAAAAGGCGGGGCATCGGCCGATTGCCCTGGTCGGCGGAGCGACCGGCATGATTGGCGACCCCAGCGGCAAGAGTGCCGAGCGGAATTTGCTTACCAAAGAGACCCTCGAGGAAAACGTCGCCGGCTTGCGTTTACAAATGCAGCGATTCCTCGACTTCGGCGACGTTCCCCTTGGCGAGCCGGCTGACGTCAGCCCCCAACACACAAGCAGCCCCCGACACACAAGCGCCCTGCTCGTCAACAATCTCGACTGGACCGGCAAGTTTAGCTACCTCGAATTCCTTCGCGACATTGGCAAGAACTTTCCCGTCAACGTAATGCTCGGGAAAGATTCGGTTAAAGGTCGGCTAGAACGCGAAGATGGCGGAATTAGCTACACCGAGTTCAGTTACATGCTTCTTCAGGCGTTCGATTTTGTGCATCTGGCTCGCGAATACGACTGTCAATTACAAGTCGGCGGCAGCGACCAATGGGGCAACATCACCGCCGGCATCGATCTCGCGAGGCGGATGGACGCTCGCCAGATATTTGGCCTCACAACTCCGCTGCTGCTCAAGAGCGACGGAACCAAAATGGGCAAAACCGAGTCGGGGGCCGTCTGGCTCGATGCCGAGCGAACCAGTCCCTACCAGTTCTACCAATACTGGATCAACGTCGACGACGCCGACGCGGGGACTTGTCTGCGGATGCTTACTGAGGTCGAAGTCGACGAAATCCGCGAATTAGATACCCTGCGCGAATCTGAACCTCAGCAGCGCGCCAGCCAGAAGCGACTCGCCGAATCGCTGACCGAACTGGTTCACGGAACCGTGGGCCTGGCCGCTGCTCAACGGGCGACCGACATTTTCTTTGGGGCCGAGATTCGCGACCTCAGCGATAAGCAGCTCGCGGAGATATTCGCCGACGTGCCAAGTGCCGCACTCGCGCGTACGGGGCTCGACGAGGGACTTTCGATCGTCGATGCCCTGGTCACAAGCGGCCTCGCAAAAAGTAAAGGCGAAGCCCGGCGAACGGTCGAGCAGGGGGGTGCGTACATCAATAATCGCCGCGTCGAGTCGATCGAGACAACCATCGGCCCCGCCAGCCTTGCGAGCGAGACGGTCGTCGTGCTGCGTAGCGGACGCAAAAAGTACGCCTTGCTGCGGTTTGAATGAGGCGACTCGTAGACGAATCGGCGCTTGCGAGCGAGCACCCCCCCTTTTATCATGCTCGCTTGGTTTAATTTATTCTCATCGCGTACTAAATGCCCTCAGCGAACCAAATATGGTCGGTGCAGTTGATCTTGAAAAACGCTCGCCGACCAAGTCGGGCGAAGTTGTCGTCGAAACTCGCGCGCTCACCAAAGTCTATCGCGACTTCTGGGGCCGCCAAAAGGTCAGGGCGCTCAAATCGCTCGACCTCGAAATCTACAAAGGCGAAATCTTCGGTCTGCTCGGCCCCAATGGTTCGGGCAAGACAACGACTATCAAGCTGCTGCTAGGTTTGCTTTTCCCGACCGATGGTCAGGCTCTCGTCTTGGGAAAAGACGCCACCGAAGTCTCAAAAAACGAGCGTATTGGTTACTTGCCCGAAGAGTCGTATCTCTATCGCTTTCTCAATGCTGAGGAAACGCTCGACTTTTACGGTCGGCTGTTCGATATTCCGGCCGACGTCCGTCGTGAGCGGATCGACAAACTTATCAAACTTGTCAAGCTAGAAGGCGCCCGCAAGCGGCAGCTTCGCGAGTACAGTAAAGGAATGACGCGGCGAATCGGTCTCGCTCAGGCGCTCATCAACGAGCCCGACTTGATTTTGCTCGACGAGCCGACCAGCGGACTCGACCCGATCGGCACACGCGAGATGAAAGACTGGATTCTTGCACTCCGCGACGAAGGCAAGACGGTCGTCATGTGCAGCCACCTGCTGGCCGACGTCCAAGACGTTTGCGACCGTATCGCGATTCTCCACCAGGGAGAACTCAAAGAACTGGGCCGCGTCGATGAGCTGCTCAAGGTCGAAGATGTCACGCAGATTCGCGCTCGCAACTTGACCCAAGACTGCCAAAACGAGCTTCGCGACGTGATCGCTCGGCATCAAGGTGAGTTGCTCGACATGAAAAACCCCACGACGACTCTCGAGGAATTGTTCCTCAAAATCGTCCGCGACAGCGACGAACCACCAACCGCGCTAGCTAGTTAGGAACGAACGCAAAATAACTTCCGCCTATGAACGAGTTACGATTGACGTTAGCATCGAGAGAACGGGAGTTGCGAAAAAATGGGACTGGCTCCGCAGCCTGTCGAGTCTCCAGCACTTGGGACCATTTTCTGCGGTGCCT
>JBGSRO010000016.1:0-3592 GCA_041737535.1 Pirellulales bacterium
AGGCACCGCAGAAAATGGTCCCAAGTGCTGGACACTCGACAGGCTGCGGAGCCAGTCCCATTTTTTCGCAACTGCCGTTCTCTCGATGCTAACGTCAATCGTAACTCGTTCATATGCGGAAGTTATTTTGCGTTCGTTCCTTACCGTATTATTCAACCGTGCCACCGGCGACGTCCTCGTGTGAAGCGAATCGCACCAAATAGCGCGAGCACGATTCCCACCCCCACCAGCGACCAACCGGCGATCAGCCAGTCGCGCTGGTCGCCGAAGAATTTGAGGATCGCGCCGCCCGATGAGATGAGCATGATGGCCGTCCGCGCGTAGGCGAGCAGCGTTCGTTCGTTGGCGAGGTCGGTGCGAGCGAGCGCGAGTTCGTCGCGGCGGGTTGTGTCTTGTTCGGGCATGAACGGGACCATCCTGTTCGCCGATCTCCGCATGACGATCGGCAAGATGGCGAAACGTGGCAAGGAGAACGTTTCGGCAAACTCTAAGCCGGTTTGCGGGTCGCGGGGCGGCGACGCGCTTCGCGGGTCGATGAGGGGGATAGCGGTAGCTTGGCTTGAGCCGTGGCGATTGCGGTCGTCTCGGCGATGCTCTTCGCGATAGCATCGGCGGCGACTTGTCGCTGGCCTGCGTCGTTGCGGATCGCTCGCTCGAGTTCGACGTGAACGAACGCTCCGCCGATGCTGCGGAGGTGGCGACCTTGTTCGTTTTTTGTTGCCGCGAGCGATGTGAACCTCACACCCGGCTGGCCATTGTTGATGCGCTGGTTGAGTTCGTCTTCGGCTTTGAGCCGATTGAACGAGTAGCCGTCGATTCCGCGTTCGGTAAGCTGGTGGTTGAGGGTGATGATTTCGTGGTTCACTTCGCCCCCGCCGGTCGAGAGAATCGCCTTGGCGTTTTCGGGAAAGCCATGTTTTTCGATCGCGAAGCCATGAATCTGCCAAGCGGCCACTTTGCCCCACGGGCCGGTCCAGGCGACATGGACTTGATGGAAAACGCTATCGATGAGAGTGGGCACATCGGCCTTGTCGCGTTGGGCACCGGCCAGCAATAGCCCTCGCGCGCCGGCGGCGAAGACCATCGCCCCGACTTTGGCCGTATTCGAGTCGTCGATCGGGTGGGGGACTTCGACAATGGCTGGCACTTCGCTCTTGGGATTCAGCACATAGGCCCCCCAGCCACGGAGTTGCTTGACAGTTTTCAGGTCTTCGCGGAGGACCAAATACTCTTCGCGAGTCTCGCGATCGACGAAGCGAACGACTTCGTAGTTGGCACCTCGCGCGAGCCGGGCCGCTTCGTCGACTTGTCCGTAGTCGAGCAGTTTGGCTGCGCGAAACATCAGCCCCAAAGCCGCCTGAGGGCTGGCGTAAGGACGCGAGTCGTTTTTAGGCCCGCGCAAGAAATAGTCGTGACTAGTGAGCTCGTCGACGAGCCCGGGGAGTGTGCCCGAGGCTTCGGTGACCGACGATGCCGCGGACGATGACGACGATGTTTTCCCGGCCGATTCTGTTTGCGATTGGGCGAGGGCTCGGGGAGCGGTAGCCTCGCTAGCAGCGGCTAGCAACAACACCGTCGCAAACGCGAGGATTCGATGCACCATGGGTTCCTACTCTTTCCTTCCCTGGAAACGAGTTTTCGCCTGCGACAAAATACGATCGCGACAATTGTCGTCCGAGACTTTCGTGTCCCGACAATCATCACACTCAATCGAAGCCCCGATTATCGACAGTTTCGGTGGATGGAAGCAAGACGAAAATCGGGAATTGCTAGCAGAATCGAAGACATTCGGTTCTTGGCAGCTTCTGCGAGATTCGCCTCACACTAACAGACGGTTACAATGGAAGCTCACGCAGCGAAACATTCGTCGACCTTCGACCCGGGCACCGCTTCAGCAATGCGATACATTCCACTCCTTCTACTCGCACTAGCGAGCGGCTGCCAAACCGAGTCAGCCGTCCCTCGCGACATCGTCGACGCAGCATCGGCTCGTTTTCAATTGTCCGACAAGACAGGCGCGATCGGCGTTAAGGAGCTCCGCGAGCGACTCGCTGCGGGCGAGCGGTCAGAAGCTGTGGTGACAATCGTTGGCACGCTCGGCGGAATGCCTAACCCGTGGGGCGACGACCCAAGCTATGCTGAATTCCCGTTCATGCAAACGAGCGCGCGCCTGTTTTTGGTCGACGACACGGTCGTGGCGAAGTTCGCCAGTCATACTCACAGCGTCCCAGACGAAGTCTGTGCATTCTGCGCGAGCCATGCCGAAGAGAATCGCGATGGTGTCGCGATGGTCGAGTTCGTTGGCAGCGACGGCGACGCCCTTCCTTACCGGGCCGACGAGCTGCTGAAATCGTGGCAGCTCAAACCGGGGCAGCGACTGGTGGTGACCGGCAAGGCTCAACTGTTGGGCGATTTGCTGGTGGTCGAAGCCGAAGGGATCGCCGTAGAGTAGGGGAAATCGTGTACCCCGACTTGGTCGCCCATGCTCGAAATCTCGAAAGATCCCGACCGCCGAGGCGGTTATCTGCTCGTCGCCGAGTGCCATCTCGATCGTCCGATCGACGAGGTGTTCGATTTCTTCGCCGACGCGATGAACCTCGAGCGACTCACGCCGCCACTGTTGAGTTTTCATGTGGTTACGCCACCGCCGATCGAGATGCGAAAGGGAGCATTGATCGATTACAAGCTCAAGCTGCGCGGTTTTCCGCTGCGGTGGCGGACCGAAATCGCCGCATGGGATCCGCCCTACTCGTTTGTCGACAATCAGCTTCGTGGCCCTTATCGCCGGTGGAATCACCGGCACACGTTCGAGGCGACGAGCACTGGTACACTGGTCAAAGACCGCGTCGAGTACCAAGTCCCCGGCGGCGCGATTGTTCACAATCTGTTCGTCCGCCGCGATGTCGAGGCGATTTTCAAGTATCGGCAACAGGTGCTGGCGGAGATATTCCCGGCTGAATCGGTGGAGTCCCGCTCGCTGGTGTAGGCTACACTTGGGGCATTCACTCCGTTGCCGCGACACGCCGTTATGTCCGCAGATTCCCATCAATCCGACGAATTGATACGACCGACGGGCCCGTGGGTCGATTTGTCAATTTACGCGGTTCCACCCAATGCCGGGGGTCGCGCAGTGACGCGGACACTCTGGTACTTCACCAGTTTGTTATTGTTCGAGTCGGGCTGGTTCATCGCCAGCGGCATCAAGGTGCGGTTGTTGCGGTTGTTCGGCGCTCAGGTCGGCCGGGGAGTGGTGATCAAGCCCCACGTGCGAATCAAATTTCCGTGGCGGCTAGTTGTGGGCGACCACGTTTGGATTGGCCAGGACGTATGGCTCGATAACTTGGCAACTGTCGCGATTGGCAGCCATGTTTGCGTTTCGCAAGGAGCCTATTTCTGCACCGGGGGGCACGATTATCGCCGCGTCACGTTCGATTTGGTGACTCGCGAAATCACGATTGCCGATGGGGCGTGGGTGGGCGCCTTTGCCCGCGTGATGGGGGGCGTCACCATCGGAGCGAACGCAATTGTCGCGGCCGGAAGTGTCGTGACTCGTGATGTGTCGCCGGCCGAGATCGTCGGCGGCAACCCGGCC
>JBGSRO010000017.1:0-10047 GCA_041737535.1 Pirellulales bacterium
AAATCGCAGCGCCTATCACTATCTGACTGCCGCCGTGGAGGCCCAATTCGCCGGCCAACTGGCTCCGTCGCTCCTGCCAAACAAGCAGCAAGCCGCTCCCGCCGCTGCCTGAGATCCCTAATCGAACCGTGAACGGTTACCCACTTGCCCGGCCATCGATCCGCCGAGCGTGAGGTTGGTGCTGGTCCGGAAGACCGAGTTGGCCCCGTCGACCGTCATGTTCCCCGTGCCGAACTCGCCGACGCTTTCGCTGCCGACGCTGGCGTACGTACCGGCGGAGTTGATGGCGAGCGTCGCGCCGGGACTGATGCCGGACGAGGCGGGGTTAGTGCGGTTGATCAATCCCCCTTGGACGGTGAGGAACTTGCCGCTGGGCGTTAGGAACGTTCCGCCCGAGATGTTGGCGACCGAGCCTGCGAAGAACGTGACGTTCCCCTTGGGGTCGAACGTGCCCGACTCCAGATTGAGCACGGCTTTGTCGTTGAAGGTGGTGATGCTGTCGGGACCGGTGACGGAGAGCGTGCCGCCGTCGATGGTGAGATTGACGGTGCGGTTGTTCGAGCCGCCACCGACGGTCAGCCCAGCGGGCCGGAGTTGAGCGCCGCTGTTGACGAAGACGCTGGCCGTGCCGTTGTTGCTGCCGATGCGGAGACTATCGAGCGTGGCGATGGCGTTTGAGCTGATGCTGACGACGGCCCCACCCGATGCGCCGCGGCCCCAATCGCTCAGGCCGCCTGCGGAGTAGGTTGAGCCCGCGTCCTGGACGATGAGCTGTGCGGAGTTGCCGTTGCCGATGTCGAAGAAGCCGGAAAAGGTTGCCGTGCCGCCGTCCTGGACCAACAGAAGGGAGCCGCTGCTGAGGGCGCCACTCGTGGTGCTTGTGAGGGTGCCGCGGACGAACAGATTCTGGCCCGTGGTGTCGAGCGTACCGCCGGTGATGTCGAGTCGGGCGAGAGCATTGATCGACGCCATACTCTGGAACTTGAGTGTGCCGCTGATGAGGTCAGTATCGGCGAACGCGTTGAAGGTGGCCTGGCCGGTGACATCGACGGTGCCGCCGTTGATGCTCATGCCGATGAACCGCCCGCTCGCCCCGCCCCCCATGGTGAGCGTCTGGGCGATGTTGAGCTGCGAGCTGGAGTTGACATTGATCGACGCCTGCCCCGATCCGTTAGCGATGTTGAGTTTTTGGACGTTCGCGATGGCAGAGTTGCTGAGATTGACGGTTGCCGACCCGCTCGCGCCCAGGCCCCAGTCGGTGACGGTCGAGCCAGCAGCGGTAAGCGTGGTGCCCGCGCCGTTGAGATTGACGGTATTCGCGCCGCCGTTGCCGATATCGATGTAGCTCGTGCCGACGATGTCGGCGCCGGGCGAGGTGCCTCCGTTGGAGGTGTTGATGGTCGTGCCGGGGCTGAAGCCGAAGCCGCTGTTGAGCTGAAGCCGCGACGTTGCACCGTTGAGGTTCATCGTCGTGCCGGAGTTCATGTTGAGCGTGCCGCCCGAGTCGATCTGCAGGACCGCGCTGTCGAAGAGATTGACCCCGCCGGCGGCGTTGAGCGTGCCGCTGTTGAGGGTGAGTTTGGAGGTGTTGAAGAGTTCGGTCACGCCGGTGGCTGACAGCGATCCGCCGGAGCGGATGTGGGTGATGGAAGAATTCGCGAAGGTGAGAAAACCGGCATTGAGGTGAAAGCCGTCAAAGAAGGTGTTTGACGTCCCGCCGCCCTGATTACCCACGCGGGCCAGCCCGCTGACGGTGAGCACCGCGTTGTTGTTGCGGGTAAAGGTGTAGCTGCCGGCGACCTCGCTGTCTCCAAAGACATCGAATGCGTTAATGGTTCGATTGGCATCGAGCAGCACACCGGCGCGGATCACGAACACGCTGTTGTGCTCAAAAAATGCCCTGTCATTGCTGCCCGGCGGAACGAAGCCAAACCAATTGCCGTCGTTGGTCCAGAAGTTACTTCCAGTGCCGAGCCAAGCCCGATCGGCCGCCCGCACCGGTGAGGCGAGCGCCGCGATGGAAATAAGAAATACGGTAAGGATCACAAAGCGGGGGCGGGCGGTTTTCATGGAGGTAGGCTCAGGGGAGTGGCGAAGCCGGCGACTCGGCAAACCACATCGTAGTCTCGCGGTTGTGGGGTGGATAGGTGCGAGAACGCCCTGGCGGACAAGATAGTGACGGAACCCGATGCGATCGGCCAGTAAGAAAATAGCAGCACGCGGCACCAGCAAGAGAGTTCATGGCTCACTCGCGCGCCGTGCTTGTTTTGGTACGTTTTCATCGGCTGCTCGCCTAATGGAACTTATGCGGCAACGACGACCTCTCTCTCTCTCTCTCTGCGAAAATCGGTGTGCATTTGCGTTTATCGGCGTTCCCTCGATAACGACTTGGCGCTCTCCCGTTAGGCTCTCTTGTATCGACGCAGAGACGCAACGTCGCAGAGAATCGCGGAGCACTTCCGACGGCGACTCAGCGATGTTTCTCTGCGTTTCCCCGCGACTCTGCGTCTCCGCGTCGGAAACTCTCGGAACAAAAAAACAACGGCAGGTCCGACCGGCCCCAAGGGCCAAGCCGATCCTGCCGTTGCAAGGGGGCGAAGTGGTTAACTGTTAGATCAGATCGAGAACGATGTTCTCTTGCTTAGCGACCTGGCGGAGCTTGTTGAGGGCTCGCACTTCGATTTGCCGGATTCGCTCTTTCGTCACACCGAGTTCAGCACCGACTTCCTTGAGCGTTTGGGGCTCTTGGTCGTGGTCGAGACCGTAGCGTCCGATGATGATTTTCTGTTCGCGCTCGTCGAGGTTGTGCAGTAGCTTGGCGACTTGCTGCATTCGCTGACGCTGGGCCGATTCCATGATCATCGGATTAGCTCGGCGCTCTTCGGTCGCGTCGAACAGTTCTTCGTGCGACGTGCGGAAGCGATCGCGATGCTTGAACTCGCCCGGAATCGTGCGGGCGAAGTTCTTCATAATCGCCCAGGTGGCATAGGTGCTAAACTTATTGCCACGGGCGAAGTCGAACTTCTCGACCGCACGGAGCAGCGAAATGTTGCCGTCGCTTACTAGCTCGAAGAAATTTTGGTCGGGTGTGACGTGTCGCTTGGCAATCGAAACGACCAGCCGTAAGTTGCAGCGGGCGATTTCGTTTTTCGTGTCGACGATCTGTTCAAAAAGCGCCTCGATCTCGTCCATCACCGAGCTTTTCGGTAGCTGAGCGACGAGCGAGTTGCGGAGCTTGTTTGCTTTGTACTTGAGGTAGTTGTACTTGCGGAACAAATGCCCTTCTTGTTCGCGGGTCAGCAACTGCATTTCGTACAAGCTGGCGAGGTAAGGGGGCAGGCCAGCAGGCCGCTTTGCTTTGCGAGTCGGCGTATCGGCCTCGGGCATTTTGCCCAGGCAGGCGTTGTCGGCACCTTTGCGACCGAACCGCTCGTTGGGGATGAAATCGAGCGGCAATTCCATAATCCGCTGATAGCGCACTTCGCCGACCACGCGATAGATGGTCGTCTTCGTGCGGTCGTATTGCCGCATCAGCTTTTCGACCGAAGTGCCGCGCTTGTATTCCTCGAAGATGCGTTGCCGCTGGGCTTCGGTCAGCGGACTGTCGGAGTCGGGGAAGACGGCCAAGGACGGGTTCTCTTGATCGAACTGGCGGAGTGCCGTGCGGATCGTTTCGACGCTGCGGCCCGATCGCTCGGCGAGTCGACGGGCGACTTCCGACGGGCAACTACCGCTGGTCGAGAGTTGGCGGGCACTGTCGACGATCTCGAACCGCTCGCTGTCGGTGAGTTGGCTGAACTTCGCCCCGCGAGCGACTCGCTCGGGATTGCGCTTGACGAACCGGTCGACGCTGCTTCGCAAGAAACCAACACGTTTGCGGCCATCGAACACAAACCGGCGGCTCACGAGCCCTTGCTCGCGCCAACGGGCGATCGTCTTAGTCGAAACATTGAACTGCGTAGCGAGGTCTTCGACGGTCAGCACTTGTTCGCCGACCGCTTCGACCGGCACGCTGGCCGAGTCGCTGAGATCTTCGATAAAGAGCCGCAGGTCGCGAACGAGCGAATCGCCGCTGAGTTGCTCGCGGGCGTCGGTTTCGGCCCGGTAAGTCGTGATGCGGAAGCAGACGTACTCGAATGGGTAGTTCTTCTCAGGAATCAGTTCGGCGACCAGTTGTTCGGCGGCGGCGACTTGTTGCAGCTTCTTTTCGCGCGGCGCGTACCGTACCTGTTGGTCGCGGAGTCGCCTGATTACGTCATTTTCATAGTTACGATGCATTTTGGTCACCTCTGGTTTTGTTCCGCCTCGATTGCGTCTCCTGCGGGGTCTGCTGTTTTGTTGTCCATGCGATCGATTACCACACTGGCAATCACGCCGGGAGGCTCGACGCCGAGCCACCCACCTGACCCCCACAACGTTTGGTTGCTGCTTGCGACGCGCCTTGAACTGGCAATTGCGAGCTGGTGATCAGGTAGTAAGTTGTACGAAAGTTAGAGAGAAAGGGTCGAAAGAAAGTTCGCGCTGGGCAGGCGATTTTAGCGAAATTCGGTCGTCTCGGGGCATTGTGCGGGAAAATTCAAGCTTGCCGGGGTAACGAGTTGCGACAACATCCGTAGCCGGATTCGCAAGAATTCGGAGCCGAGGGGTAAATCCCGAAGTGTTGCCACTTCGGCTACAGCATTTGTCGCCGGATTCGCAAGAATTCGGAGCCGAGGGGTAAATCCCGAAGTGTTGCCACTTCGGCTACGAAGTCACGGGTTGGCTTCTTTGGGAATCGCCGTAGCCGAACTCACAGGAATTCTGTATTTGTCGCGACATTCGTCGCCGGATTCGCAAGAATTCGGAGCCAACGCGTAAATCCCGAAGTGTTGCCACTTCGGCTACAGCATCCGTTTGAGAGCCTCTGCCATGACCTACTTTCGTAGCTTCACAGTTTGCTTATTCGCTGCGATCGCCGCTTTCTTGGCGGCCTGTTCGCTTGACGCGAGCCGCGCAGCCGAATCGTATTCGCTCGTCCCCCAGATTCAGCCCGGTGCGGTCGACCGCGTTGAAATCGAGATCGAAGTGGGCGGAAAACTCTCGGCACCGCGAATCGTTCCGGGTGCTGAAACCAAGCCCGACACGGTGGCGACCACCGATTCACCTTTGAGAGTCATGGGAGAACTCGCCTACGAGCAACGATTGCTGCCGGGGACAAAAGAGTCGCCACTCCGTTCGGCCCGTTACTACGACGAAGCCAACGTTGCCATCACCACCGGCGCGACGCGGACGCGACCTGCGCTGACCGCCGAGCATCGGTTGGTCGTTTGCGACCACTCGGATGACGGCGTGCGGATGTGGAGTCCGCGCGGGTCGCTGCTGACTTCGGAAGCGAGCTTGATCGACATCGCGGGCAACACGCTCTTCTGCGAACAGCTCTTGCCGGTCGAAGCCGTCGAATTGGGCAGTACATGGAAGCACTCGTCAGGCGACATCATGACGCTCGTCGGTCTCGACAGCGTCACCACCTGCGTCGCCAGCAGCACGCTCAAAGAGGGCAATGAACGCTACGCGAAGATCGAACTGACGGCCAACATCGTTGGCGGCGTCGACGGTGCCGAAACAACTCAGGCGATCAGTGGCAACTATCTGGTCGACCTGACTCTGGGCCGGGTGACGCAGCTCAACCTAGCCATTAAAGAGTCGCGCAAGATTGGCCCGGTGAGCCCGGGCTTCGATGGCATCGCCAAACTGAAGATCCGTATCGAGCCACGCACCTCGGCCAGTAAGCTAACTGACGACACGATCGCGGCAATACCACAAACGCCTTCGCCTGCTACGCTGCTCTTGACGACCGAGCACGCCAAGCTCGGCATTCGTGTCGCCCACTCGCGCGACTGGTTTGTGACCGCCGATGCGGGGAGCGCGCTCACGCTCCGGCAAATTGACGCGGACGGACTGGTGGCGAACTGCAACGTCGCCCGCGTAAAGCCTGGCCGCATCGAAGCTGACTTGACGATCAAGACCATGCAAGCCGACGTCCGCTCGTCGATCGGCAAAGGGTTCAAGCAGTTCACAGGCGATGCCCAGTGGATCACGCCGGCCGGCTATCGGGCACTCGGGCTCAACGCAATTGGCGAGGTGACAGGCGTACCCGTCGAATGGCACAGCTACCTGCTAGCCGACGATAAAGGGCGCCGGGTGTCGCTGTCGTTCACCCTCGAAACCTCTGCCGCCAAGCGGCTCGGGGGTAGTGACCGGGCAATCGTCGACTCGGTGCGAATCGTCGACACGAGCGTGGCGAGCGAAGCGCCACAGTCTCGCAAGTAAACGCCGTCACTTGCGCCAACACAACCGTTATTCCCGCCAGCGCGGTTGTGAAAAAATGGGACTGGCTCCGCACCTAACTGAGTACGCGCGACGCAGCGGTTCAAAGTGCGGAGTGAATAAATGGGACAGGCACTACGGATGATGCCACTTGGCGGGTCAAAGCCAATGCGCCGTAGAGCCAGTCCCATTTATCCACAGCCTCTGCGCGGGAATGACGAGTCCGCTTCGCCAACAGCCGAGAAAAGGGCAAGGCGGCCAGTTGGGGCGGTATGTTTCCCCCACATGATGTCGATTCTGCAACCGACCGCCTTGCGTAAAGAATGTGTCTGTTAGCGAAGTCCGTCGCTAGCGAAGTTATCCGAGATTGGCTGTTCGGCGATGCGACCCATTTCATCTTGTGTGCGACGCTGGCCGACACTGTGCCAAGCGGTCACTTCCTTAAGTTCGGGCATCGCTTGAATTAACAGCTCTTCGAGCACGATCGAGAGCCGCTGAGTACCAACCTCGCGACTTCCTTCGCTGATCGCCCTCACGGTTTTCATCACTCGCAATAGCTTCGCCCGCGAAGCCACCGGCGCCGACAGCGGTGCGTCGAGATCGACCAACAGGTCTTGCAGGGGCACATCGAGCGCCTGTTGCCATGCACTGAGCTGCGAGAGCGAAAGGTCGGTTGTCGGATCTTCCTGTCGCCGCGCTTCTTCGGCAGTGAGTTTGAGTTTACGGCACACGCTGCGCATCGAAACGCACTGCTGGCGTCTGACTTCGGCGACCCGATGGTAGGGACGCTTTTCTGTTGTCGGTAAATGCCAAGTTGCCATGCCACTGCCAATGCGAGCAGCATTGAAATCGTCGGCCACGCTCATTTGAGCCTTCCTTCCCCGTTCCGGAATAAAAACTTTGACAAGACTAGAAAAGAACACAACACATCGCGAAGTTGGCCCGGCCTCTACGGGTTGCTCTCCGCTATTGTGTAACTCTCGGTAGTGTCCAAAGGTCGAACGCTGCACTGGTCGCACGACGCCTATCGTCGTGCAAAGCGGCATCAACCGATTTGGCCTCTACCCGGCGCTCCTACGCAAACTTTTCATTTGCCGCAAGCGCCGCTTGCCTTGGTAGTCGGACGTCGTCGATATTGATTACGCTCAAAACGAGACGAGGGATTCAGTTTTTTTACTGCCGCCCCGGCAGGTATGTCTCGTCTGCGCTGCATAGTATTCGCATTGCAAAGGGTAGGCAATGGTTTCCAGTTGGTTCAGGGCGAGCCTCGCGGCGATGAATCCCGTTGCGAGAAAATTGTGGCTAATCATGCGCCGGTTCGCCTGGGCGAAATTGCGCAACTGTGCGATTTTGCCTGTCCTGTTGTTGCAGAATGAGACGCCCAAGAAATTTCCCGAAAATTTTCGCCAACTCCAAGAAAACGCGGGAATCTGCGGTCAGCCGAGTGGTCTTGCGCCTCGCTCGGGCCACCATGGTGCAGCCAGCGGCACGGCAATTGTTGCCCGCTATCGAACTCGCTCACCTGGACTATAGTTCCTACAATGAACGGTGACGATTGCTGACGCTATCACACAAGCGAATAAACTATGAACGCTCTGTCAATCTGGTCGATTACCGCGTTGTTGGCATCTGCTGCGACGGCACTTGCCATTTGCCCCGATTGCATTTCGGAGCGAGCGACTCTTGCTGAAGAAATCGACGCCGCCGACGCGGCCGTTATCGCGCGACTGGTGAAGGCCGCGCCACCGTTTGAATATGGGCCGAACGAGTTGGGCGAGTTCGCCGCGCCCGACCCCGATGCCGGCAAGGCGACCTTCGCCGTGGTCGACATACTGCGCGGCGACGACATACTCGTTGGCGTCGAGGAATTTCAAGCGGTCTTTTTTGGCGAGCCGAAAGTCGAAGAGTTTTATCTTGTAACCGCGATTGCCGACCCGCTCGACTGGGCCATTCCCATTCCGGTCTCCAAGACGGCGGCCGACTACATTCGCCAGCTCGATTTGCTCGCCGCTTCGGGTCCCGAGCGGTTGCGGTTCTTTCTCGACTACTTGCAGCACGAAGACACACTGCTTGCACTCGATGCCTACGAAGAATTCGCCCGCGCGCCATACGACGAAGTCTTGCTGCTTAAAGAGGATCTCGACCGCGAGAAACTTCGCCAGTGGATTCGCGACCCACTTATCACCAGCAACCGGCGGAGTCTCTACTTCGTGCTGCTCGGCATCTGTGGCCAAGAGAGCGACATCGCTTGGCTCGAATCGATGATTGTCTCCGACCGGCACCGGCTGACGCGAGGCACCGAGGTGGGCGCGGTGTCGGCAATGGCCTTGGGGGGGGGCCCTGGACTCGCCCTCTCGGGCGAGGCTGTTTCGATGGAGCTTAACCGAATGAAGAACGGTTTCCGCGCCATGATTGGTTGCTACCTAAAACTACGCGGTACCGACGGGCTCGATTTGGTCGACGAACAGGTGCTTCGCGATCCGATCATCGACACGACCGAAATGCACTCGGCCCTCATGGCGCTCCGGACCGCTGCCGAGGAAACCAATAGTGTGCCGCTACCACGCATTACCGAATCGATGCGGCTCGCTTTGGCGGTTCCCGACTATGCCGATCAGGCAATCACCGACCTTGCGAGGTGGGAAGACTGGAGCATTGTCGAGCGACTGATTGCCATGTTTCGCGAGCCGACTCAAAACGCTTGGACTCGACAAGCGATCGTGGGCTACCTCGATTTGGCCGCCCAGCAACCGAGCGAAGCAGGCAAAGCGGCAGCCGACGCGATGGTCGAGTTTGAACAACTCGATCCGAAAGCCGTAAAGAATGCAAGGACATTGGCGTCGTTTGGTTTTCTCGCTGGTGGCTCGCGCGACGACGGCAACTCAATTCCGCCGAACGCTGTGAGGCCGACCGACGAGAGCGAGTCGCCCGACGACGAAATTGATGCTGAAACCGACGCCGAAATGAACGCGGAAATGGCTCTTGACGACGACATTCTGCCGATTGCCGTCGCCGACGAAAATACCGAAGATTCTCCACCAACGCCTTTGCCACCAACCCCCGAAGCGGAAGCGGCGGCTGTTGCCAAACCACCAACCGAATCAATCGCTGCCGAAGGTGCGCAAGCTGACACGGGCAAAGTCAATGTCGCACCCCCCGCTGTTCCCAAGCCGACCACAGTCGCCGGCGTTGAGCCACTCGATCAACCGTCGAACACAACCCTCGTCGGAGTGCCGCTGCTAGGCGCGGCGGCGCTGATGGCCTTATTCTACTTCATATTGAAAGGCGGCATTTAGCTGCTGCGTCATTCCCGCGTAAGCTGAGTTCATTCCCACGCAGGCGGGAATGCCAGACGCGCCGGTCTAAACGCAAGTCGAGTGCGCAGCAGAATCAATGATGAAACGATACGGTCGAAACGTCGCGCTGCTGCGAACGGCGTTGTGACTAAGGAACCGCTCAAGAATAACTTGGGGATTTGATTAACCGCAGAGGACACGGAGAGCGCAGAGATGTGAGCTGGAACATCGATCGACACTCGTGATTGTCGATGACTGGAAGCATTGACTAGTTTTGCTTTCAATTTGTACCCGGAACCCAATTAGGAACGAACGCAAAATAACTTCCGCATATGAACGAGTTACGATTGACGTTAGCATCGAGAGAACGGCAGTTGCGAAAAAATGGGACTGGCTCCGCAGCCTGTCGAGTGTCCAGCACTTGGGACCATTTTCTGCGGTGCCT
>JBGSRO010000020.1:0-26849 GCA_041737535.1 Pirellulales bacterium
CGATGATTTGCATCCCCGCCATTTCGATGCGGTCGCGTACTTCGACCGTAAAGGACCGCACGAGGAAGTTGTTGTTGCGTGCCCAGTGGCACTCGGTGACCACTGTCGCTTGGTCGTCCTGGTCGATCCAACTGCCGACCAGCCATTCCAAGTCTTTCAATTCGTCGTAATGCGAAGGAATCTCGACAACAGCTTCCTCGGTCACACGGTCCAGCAACCATTGGCCGTCGCGTTTGACGTACACGGCGCTGTACTCACTTTCTTCGGGCGCTTGATCGGGGCGGGTAAGTTTGGCGACTCCCTGCTCGATTGCTACTCCCGGCGAGATAAACTCGACGGATTCCGTGGTGGCTTCGAGTTGAGCGCCATCCGATTCGGCGAAGACGCCCGCAAATTGCTGCTCGATTGCCTCGCGACCCACGACCTGTTCGCCACTGTCTGGCAAAGTGTAGACGGCCTCGGGGGACCAGAGTTTCGCCAACCCACCGGCGTCTTCACTATTGAAGGCGACAACGTATGCCCGGACTGCCTCACGAATCGCTGCCTCGTCAGTCGCTTGATCGGCATGAACCGTTGAGGCCATAGCCAACCACCAAACCACGTATGCCGCAGTTATTTTGATTCGTTTCATCTGTCCGTCCCTTTCGTTAGAGCCGACTTGTGAACTAGTTCGTTTGCGGGCCGATTGCGGCCACTAATATTTCTATGCCACCGATGGGGTCGACGTCGCTCACTTCCACCTCAGGAGGGTCGGTCGACAACTCGAGGTACGGGAGTAGTTGTCGAAACCGCTCCGAGCGCAGATGTTCTTCGAGTTCCTCTCGGTTCTCCCATTGCATCAGATAAGTGATCGCGTCCTCGTCATCGACGTCCCTTAAAACTCTGCATGCGCGGCAGCCTTTCAAGACCTCCGACGGTCCCTTCAAGCCGCGCATGAACTCCAGAAATTCCTCACGTTTGCCGATTGGCGGGACGATTCGTACCGAGGCTTGGATCATGCAACACCTCACTTACCAAAACTGTTAACGGCGCCACCAAATTGGTCGAGGCAACGCAGGAGAGGTTTCACGCATTTCGCGTGCCGCCGAAGAGAAGTCCCTTGGCGGACGAACTAAGCTGTTATTGCAACAGCAATTGGGAAAATCTCACGGCGTCCGCAACACACCTCCAAATGTCTAAGTTCATTGGAGAACCGACGACATATTGGATCAGGATCGTTTTCGCTCGACCTCGCGACAATTTGAAGGCTGACGGATCGTTCGCACTCTGGCCTGAGAAGTTAAACCCCTGCTGCCGGCGGAACGGCCGCAGTCAAGGTGTCCTGTTGGGCCGCTTGATGCCCAGTCTCGTCATCCGCGCCTCGAGCGTCGTTGGCTTGATGTCGAGCAGTTCTGCGGCGCCACCTACTCCTCGAATACGCCAGCCCGTTTCCATCAGAACGCGATGAATCTGTTCGCGTTCGCACTCCTTTAGCGTTACGTGAGAGATCGTTGCATCGTGCACGGTCGTGGGAAGTTCTACCGAGAGAATGTCGCTCTTGTTCAGGATCATGGCCCGCTCAAGCACATTACTCAACTCGCGTACGTTGCCTGGCCAAGAATAGCGCTGTAATTGCTGCATCGTCTTACGCGGAATCGTCGTGACTTTTTTCCCCATGCGACGGCTGAACTTTTCGATAAACGCCCACACTAGCGGTGGAATATCGTCGCATCGTTCACGCAATGGAGGAACGCGAATGGGAAATACATTTAAGCGGTGATACAAGTCGGCGCGAAACTTGTTGTCGTGGACAGCCTGCTCCAGGTCGCGATTTGTTGCAGCGATAATCCGCACGTCGACCGAAATCGTCTTCGGACTTCCCAGCCGTTCGAATCGGCCATCCTGCAGCACTCGGAGCAATTTCGCCTGTAATTCAAGTGGCAGCTCGCCAATTTCATCCAGGAAAAGTGTCGAACCATCGGCAATTTGAAAACGACCCACTTGCGCCGATGCGGCCCCTGTGTAGGCTCCCGCTTCGCGCCCGAATAGTTCGCCTTCTACCAGTGTTGCAGGCAACGATGCGCAATTCACGATAACCATGGGCCGCTGCTTACGTTGGCTGAGTTCGTGAATTGTTTGCGCCAACAACTCTTTGCCAGTTCCCGTTTCGCCCAGCAGCAACACGGGTGTATCGGTTCCAGCGACGCATTCCGCTTCGCCCAGCACACGCGTGATCGCGTCGCTGCGGCCAATAATTCGGCCATGATAGTGCGTGAGGACCGATTGCTCGCGAAGATAGAGATTCTCTTGCTCGAGTTGCTGGCGTAGCTTCTCATTCTCGGCCAAGGCCGCGCAGAGCGTCTCTTCGGTCCGTCGACGGAGCAGCGCGTTGGCGAATACCTCGCCGATCATTTGCAATCGCGAAACAATTTCGACGGGCCACTCACAGTGTCGGCGGATAAACGCGAAGGTGATGCCTCCCAGTAGCTCTCCGCCAGCCTTTAACGGCAACGTGACGTTCGACTTGATTTCGTGTGCCAGACAATACTGCCGCTCAGCGACCGCTTCGGCGGGAAGATCCTCGATAACGTCTCGCAAAAAAACGTGTTTTCCGCTGCGAAACTGACCGATGTACCAGGGTAATTTGGCGACCGGAAACGGTCCCAGCGCAAACGGTTCACATCCGTCAGCCGCCACGGCGTGAGTCACTTGGACATGACTGTCGTCGTTACCAAACTCGACGACAGTGCTGCGGTCGATTTCCAAGAAATTGACAAGTGATACCAAGTGGCTATCAATTTGTTGATCGATCTGATCCGATGGCAAGTTGACAAAATCGGCCGTTAAATCGGCGAGCAACTGCTCGAAACCAATCCGCTCTTCCAAGGCCAGCTCGACCTGCTTCCGATCGGTAACATCGATCATTGCGCCCATCAAAGCCAAACGGCCGCCGTATTCCAGCCGCGATCCCAACACCTCGCCATAGCTGCAACTGCCGTCAGGCCTAACAAACCGTACTTCGAAGCGACTGGTCTCTGCTTCGCCCTCTAGCCGGCGGCGCATTTGCTCTTTCACTTCGGCTCGGTCGTCTGAGTGCACGAACTCCAGGGGCGATTTACCAAGAATACACTCCAATTCGCAGCCGAGCAGTTTGGCCATCGCTGGATTGGCATATTCAATGCAGTCATCTTGGACAATGTAGATACCCGCTAGTGATTTATTGCATAGCTCTTCGAATGCAAGGGATCGCTCGTCGGAGCGGCACATTGTCAGCGAACCATTCGCAATGTCAGCCTGCATCGCACCGATCACATTCGTAGGTAATTGGACGTAGTGATTCATCCGACTCACCCCTGTCACAAAAGCTACGAAAAGAAATGAGTCACGGCCGCCGTAGCATCGTAATCCCCTGGAGGGGTCGACGTCCACTTAGCGACCTAGGAGGCTGTCCGGATACCCCACCTGCTCTGGGAATTGAACTACGATCGGTTTAAGCCGGCGGGTTCTGACAAATCGTGAGCTGCGGCCTGAAGTTCTTCACTCACGATGGGGAAAGCTGAAAGTGGTCGTCACCATCGCTCAGTTGGGTTCCATCTGAGTTGCAGTTGTACTCCATGATTGCCTCGTTAGTCACGTTCCCTCTCGATGCAACGAAGTATCCCCGGGCCCTCAAGTGGCGAACCCAATACTGCTATTGAAGGTAACCGTTCACGACCCGCAGCGACGGCTGCTACTTGAGCGGGGAGTAACGACGGAGACTGTTGGCCTGCGAATTGGGCCTACACGCATTGGCCTCTCCGAAACCAAATCGGGCAGTACTACCCGATTTTCAGTTAAGAAAGTGCCGTGCTGTCGACCATCGACAGGTATCAAAAATCCTTGATACGGCAGGGCTTACAACAAATGGGCGACACAGGATTCGAACCTGTGACCTCTGCGGTGTGAACACAGCGCTCTAACCAACTGAGCTAGTCGCCCGACGCTCGCGAATTTTATCAACGCAAGCCGCTTGGGGTAAGGCGGGTGGCGGCTATTGGCTCGCCAACAACCGGCGGTAGATCTCAAGGGTGTTCTCGGCCATCGCCTCGGCGTGAAAACGCTCGTGGACGGCTTTGCGGCCATTTTCGCCGAGTTGGTGGGCGTACGGGCGGTCAGTTAGCAGGGTGCTCAGGCGGTCGATAAGCGTACGCTCGTCGCCGGCCGGGTAGAGTAGTCCGCCGCCCGTTTCGGTGACGAGTTCGGGGAAACTGCCGTGGTCAGGAAGCACGACGGGCGTCCCCGTGGCGAGTGATTCGAGAACCGAGATGCCCTTGCTTTCGCGGTAGATGGTGGGCAAACACATCAGGTCGAACGAACCTAGCAGCTCGATCTTTGCGGCGCGGTCGACTTCGCCTTCATAGCGAAAACGACCGCCGAGCGGACCTTGGGCGACTCGCCGTTCGATCTCTTTGAGATAATGCCGGTCGCCGCTGCCAAGGTAGCCCGCGGCGATGACTTCGAAGTCGAGTTTTGGCGATTCCTTCGCGAGCCGTTCGGTCGCTGCAATCAGTTGATGCAGCCCTTTATCGTGGCAGATGCGAGCAAAGTAGCCGATGCGTTGTCGCTTGTTTGTTCGTGGCTCGCGTGGGTTGCGAGGGTGGCCGGCGAGGTCGAGACCATGCGGCACCACGTGAACGCGGTCTCGGTTGACCGCCATATAGTCGGACATGAAGTCGGCGTAGTAGCGATTGAGGGCGACAAACGCATCGACCTCATCGGCTCGCTCGGCGAGCAACCCGCGAGCCGTGTCGTAGTAGGGTGCTGTGAGCTTCTCCAAAAAAATGTCCTCGCCCGACAATGAACAGACAATGCGAGAACTACCTCCGTCGGCGATGCTTCGCGCGATCCCCAGCATCATCGAGTTCGAGAAATGGACGATGTCGGGTTTGATGTCATTTTTCAGCCAATCGACAAGTTCGGCCAGTTCTTTGGCTTGGTGCCCTTGTTCTCCACGGAGCATTGAAACGGTCATATCGCCTAGTTTGGCGGGGTCGACTGCGGCCGCGCGGGACGTCGCCAGTTTGATGAGCGAGGGATGGCTGAGCCAGCGGTCGAGCCACCTGGGTGTGCTTCGCAGCAGCGGGAGCTTTTGCTGCAAGAACATGTTGATGCCGCCGAGAAAGACGCGATGTTCGCTGACATCGGTTTCGTCGGTGCGAATCGGCGTGTACGTCGGCACCAGCATGATGTCGACGCCTCGGCGGCGCAACGCGGCCGCGAGCGTGTTGTCGTGCAGGCAGCTACCGCAGTACATGCCTGCCGCACCGGCGGCAAGATAGACGATCTTCAACGGTGGGGCAGGGGGGTCGACTGGAATTAGTGGGATGTCGTCGCAGGAAAGAACTTGTCGATCGTTGCCTGACTTGGTTTCGGTGTGGCGAGCGAGACGACGATCATGGCGATTGTCGAGACCAGAATCATCGGGACGACTGCCATGAGTTCATAGGTCGATTCGCCGAGGGTGACTAGCACGGTCCCTTCACCGACTTGGAGTGGCATTCCCCACAGATCGAACGTACGAACGTTGGCATCGCCAAATCCCGATGCCCAAAAGAGCGTGACCCAGCTAAACGCGGTTCCCAGCACGGCAGCATAGGCGCCGAACTTGGTGAGCCGCATCCAATAGAGCGCAGCGAGCGCGAGGGGAAACAGGCTCGCAAATCCGCTAAAGCACCAGACACCGAGCGTGAACACACCGCGGCCATCGAACGCGATGCTGAGCCAATAGCTGATGGCGACGATGACGACAATAAACCCGCGGGCGATCCAGACAAACTGACGATCGGTGAATCGTTTGCGCCCGCCGTAATGGCCGACGATGTCTTCGGTAAAGATGGTTCCAAGGCAGAGGAATTGGCTGTCGAGCGAACTCATGATGGCCGCCAGTACGCCTGCGCTTAGTAAACCGGTCATCCAATCTGAATTCAGTTGACTGACCATAAAGCCGAGGACTTTGTTGGGATCGGCGGCGACCGGCGGTGGCACGATCGTGCCATCAGGAAGCGAGCCGCCGGCGACTGCTCCAGCCGTTGCCCAAAACCCTAGCAGCACGCAAGGTGCCCACACGATGAGAATGAAAATAGGATGTAGCACAACGGTCAGCTTGAAGGTCGACGCCCGCTTGGCGGTGAGCCAATGCTGAAACAAGTGGGGAAACATGCCCACCGAAAGAGGGATCAACATGTAGGTGAAAAAGTGCAACTGCGAGATGTCGGAACGAGTCGCCTTGCCTGCTGGAATGTGGGGATTCGTACTGAGCGCACGGAGACTTTCCCAAATGGTATCACCTCCGCCTAATTTGTCGGCTAACAGATAGAACGTGACGACTCCCAATGACATAAATACGCAAGTCTGAAATGCATTGGCCCAGGCCGTGGCACGCATGCCACCGAAAAACACGTAACACAGCACGACTGCGCAAACGATCAGCGCGCCAACCGGTTTGGGGACTCCGCCCCTGCTGCCATCGATCGCGAAACCTGTTTCGCCTTGTTCCATCCAAGCGGGGAAAGTCCCTTCGTCGAATGTTGGTTCGCCTTTGGGGCCTTGCGTCACGACATTGACAATGGTGCCAGCACCGATAATGCCGGTGAGCAAATAGGGAATCACCAGTCCCACTAGAACGGGAAACAATACTACACCGATCTTATCGCTATCGAGTCGATCGCGGAAAAACTGGATTTGGGTGCGGTAGCCAAAGCGGTGCCCATAGCTCCAGAGTTTCACGCCGAGCACAAAAAAACAGAGCGAGTGAATGATGCCGCTGCTGGAGGCGAGCATGCCGTACACGCCAATTCCCTCGCGAAAAGCTTCGCCGGTCGACCCAACCATCGCGAACGCGGTCATGGTTGTGCCGAAGACTGACATGAGCAGCAGAAACGGCCCAATCGAATGGCTGGCGAGCATGAAGTCGCTCGACGTGCCGCGCGAATAGAGGCTCGCACCAATACCCAATGCGAGCAGTAGACTCAGATAGCCGACGATAATCCATAATTCGGTCATTGCTGGTCTCCTGCCGCAGGCGCGTTGTCTTCGAGTTCAACGGGCCACGCGAACTGGGTGGCGAGCCACCAAGTGAAACCCGCGGCGAGCGAAATACCCATCTGAAAGGCGAGTCCAGCGGGAATGAATCCGAACACGAGCGTGTCGTTGTCCCACAGCCAATTGTCTTGATGGGCAACGATCAAGATCGCCACCAGAGTCCACACAACATATTTCATATCTCTCGTCGCCCGATGGTGCTGAGCCGAACGTGCTTGCGTCGGGTGGTACCCGGTGAACCGCGCGGATATTGCGGTCGGTTTAGGGTCAGTCGTCCGATTAGCTAGCTGTAACGAGCTTACATTCTAACGGACGAGCAGTCGCATTCGTAGAGAGCAACGAGTGGTAGAGCGACTAGTCCCGGTTGGTTGGCGTTGCGTCAAGAAGCAGGTTTAGACCAGAGTGGAGCGACGGGCCGGGGACCCGTCTTAAGTGTGGATTGGTTATTCTTTGGCGTTCTCTTTTAACCGGTCGCCGAACACCTTACGGAGCTTTTCGAGTTTTGGCGGAATCAAAGCCCGGCAATATCCTTGGTTGGGATTCTGCGCGTAGTAGTCTTGATGATAGTCCTCGGCCTCATAGAACGTGGTCGCCTGGCTGATTTCAGTGACGATAGGTGAATCAAACGCGCCGGCGTCGTCGAGCTTGATCTTGTACTGCTCGGCAATCGCTTTTTGTTTGTTGTCGTGATAGAAGATGACCGAGCGATATTGCGTGCCCACGTCGGCTCCTTGGCGATTGATCGTCGTGGGATCGTGAGTCTTCCAGAAGACTTCGAGCAGTACCTCGAACGGCACCACGCTGGCGTCGTACTTGATTTGAATCACTTCGGCATGACCGGTGAGACCAGTGCAAATGTCCTGGTAGGTCGGGTTCTCGACTTGCCCGCCCATGTAACCCGACGTCACCGACTCGACTCCTTTGAGTTCGGCGAACACGGCCTCGGTACACCAGAAACAACCGCCGCCGAATGTTGCTGTGGAGAGTTCCATGTTGTGGTTCTTCGACTCTTTTGATGTATTTTTTTCGATAGCAATCGGTTCGTCGGCGACGACCGCCATGCCGCACCCTATGGTAGCAAACAGGCCCGTGACAAACAAAACGGCGAGAAAATCGCGCATCGCAAAGCCTCCGATTGAAGATGTCACTCTGTCGATTTTTACGCCGGTCGTCGCCGTGTGGCAAGTCGCCTTTGCCGCCAAATGGCCAGCAGTGTAAAGCCGCATACACCTATTGCGATGGAATTCGGCTCGGGGACGACGGTGTATCCGATGTCGGCGAAGCTTTGGATGGTCATATTGCTAATGATCGGGTCGTATTGGATGTAATTGAGTCCGCCCGTCATGATTTCGTAGGTGAGGTCGCGGGCGGGAACCAACGGCGGGTCCGACTTCAGCGTGATGCCGGTAAACGCGGTGCCGAATGTGAGTTGACCATTGATCACAGCGTCGGGCTCGTCCCAGTGCCGAAGCCTCGTGCCTTGATCGCCACTTGTTTCCAACGGGATCGAAGTTGGAATCACTCCGCCGGGGTGGTTCCAATCGTTTTGGAAAGCGCGCACAGCGTTCTTACCGATGTATTGGTTGCCGCTGACGACACCCGGGTTATTGGTCCATAGGGTTCCAAAACCGAGTGCATGGGCGATTTCGTGAAACGCGACAAACCTCACCAGCCCCAAGTCGAGTAACTGATCGATTGTGTCGGTGTCGAACCGCACAAATCCGCTGGTGGCGAGCCGATATCCGCCTTGATTAGTGGTAGTTGTGAAACCCCCTTGCCCGATGATGTTGCCCGATAGGTTGCTGAGGCTGGCGTTGATCGTGACTTGAGGAATCGAGATGCCGGGTTGATAACCCGTGATTCTTCGCTCGAGTTGGTCAACGGCCCAATCAATTTCGGACCGCACTGCTGGAGTAAGCCCAGTGGGATTGAGCTGAATATTGAAGGCGGCCGGGGCGAAGCAGGCACAAACGAAGAGAAAATTGGTCGCCAAGAACGACGCAAAGAAGCGATTCATGAGGCGATTCGAAGAGAGCAGTGTGACGAAACAGTTCCTGCCCTCAGAATAATTAGACTTTTAGCTTTCGGCAACAAAATGGCCAAAAGCCGCCGCCCGACTAGAGCGCACAACCGCTACGAAGCGGTCTTGAGCTTCTTGATCGCAGCCGAGAGTCGGCTCTTTACACGAGCAACGGTGTTGTCGTGGTAAATGTTCTTGGACGCTGCCTGGTCCATTTTCTTCGACGCCGTGCGGAACAACTCTTCACTGGCGGCGACATCGCCTTGGGCTAAGGCCGCGCGGAGCTTGCGGACCACGCCGCGGACTTGGGTGCGGATGGCGCGGTTGCGCAGATTGCGATCTTCACTTTGGCGAAAACGCTTCTTGGCACTGGGACTGTTAGGCATGGGTCGCTGGCTAGTTGTTTTTGGTGGAACAGATAGATTTGTCAACTTTCGCGAGCCTTCAAGTATTCCGCATCTGAGCCAGCTTGTCTAGCCGGTCGGCGACGTCGCGGTAGCCAAAATCGAGATCGGCGAGCCGAGTGAGGTGTTTTTCCGCCTTGTCGAAATCTTTGAGCCCCGTTGCCAGCACGCCCAAACGGTAAAGGGCGAGCCTTAATAGCTCGGCATCGGTCTTTTCGGCGGCCGCGATCGCCGCCTCGTAGCTGCCCATCGCCAGTCGGTATTGCTCGATTTGTTGGAAGCACTCCCCCAAATTAAGCTGCGTCTCGGCCAGCTTTTTTGGTTCATTCCTCGCTTGCTGAAAGTGAGCGACTGCTTCGCGGTGCTTGCCGGCTCGCTTGAGTCGCATCGCCAGTTCGAACTGGTATCTCAAATCTTGAGGATGCCTCGTTGCCCGGGCCGCGTAGACTTCGAGTTCGACTTGGTTGGCCTGAGCGATCATTTTCTTCGCCAGTTCGCGCGTCTCGGGCGTTTTCTCGACGTCGGCCTTGCGGTGGGCAACGTCGACTTGCTGGCGCATTCGCCTAAGTTGCGCTTCTTCGATCCGCTCGCGGATATCGAGATTGCCGCTGCCTGTCACGGAAAAGGCTTTGGTCAGCACACGCTCGGCATCGCGGAGTCGATCGAGCCGAGTATAGTGGTCGGCCAGTTCCAAGTAGTTCGAGAGTTCAGCCGGGTGCAGCCGAATGGCGTCGAGCCATCGTGCTTCGTCGTTGACCTTCGCAACTGGCTCGGCGTCGACCTTTGGGCTGGCACTGTTCGCCGATGAACCGACTTTCACGGCCCCGGCTTGTGGCATCGCCGCTGCGTTATCTCCTTTGCGGAGCAGATCTTCGTTGTAGCCACCTTTCTTGATCGTCTTTTCGACACTTAGGTGCGAAATCATCCGGCCCACTTCGTGGTCGCTCGGTTTCACTTTTTGGACACGCTGGAGACAAGCGATCGCCTGATCGAACAGCCCGACCGCCTCGAACGTTGCCGCCGCCGCTCGGTTGGCGGCTTCGCTATTTGAGTCGATATCGAGCGCCCAGCGCTGATAGAAAAGCTGGCTCTCCCGATGCCCCAGAGTACCGCAGGCGTCTCCCATTTCGAGCAAGTTAGCAACGTCAAACGGATTTTTGCCGAGCGAATCGCAGCCCGCCTTGAATGCCTCTTGCCACTTGCCCTTGGCGACCGACTTAGCCACGCCGCTCGATCGCTTGAGACCGTAGCCGGCAAACCGCGATGCTTTTGGCTTGGGGCCGTGCTTGCGTTCGAGATTCGTGCGCAGATGTTGCAGGTAAATCAAATTGGTCGGATCTTCCGCCACGCATTGAGAAAACATATCGTGTGCGTAGTCGTGGTTCGACTTCTCGAGCGACCGCTTCCCGTGCTCGAAAAGTTGCTGCAACCGCTGCCGAACGGCAGGCGAGACGATGGGTACCTGGGCATTATGCTTAGAAGGGTCGGCCATAATCGATCGACGCAGTACGGGAAGAGCACTCTTAAAGTCTACAGTCTATCACTGTGCGCACGGCACACAACGCGGCCCGGCCAAAGCCTGTAAAGGCACACAGCCCAAGCAATTGAGGTTTCTGCCAAAAGGGCGTAGCGCTCACTTGCTTGATCCGCGTGCTTGTAGGGAATCGAACCGAGAGACCCAACGACAACCGGCCGATTTTTCCGCATAATGCCTACTTGGATTATACCGCATCGATTCCCCGTAACAGCAACCCCTTTGTGTCAGAAAATACCGCCAAAGTTTTCCTTGTCGGTGCCGGTCCGGGCGACGCTCGGCTACTGACGCTGCGCGGAAAAGAATGTTTGGAACAAGCCGACGTGGTGATTTACGATTACCTCGCCAGTCGCGAACTGCTCAAGCTTGCTCGACCTTCGGCCGAGCTGATTAGTCTCGGATCGCCCGCCAGTGGCCGGGCCATTTCTCAAGCCGACGCCCAGCGACAGATGATCGCGGCCGCTCGCGCGGGCCGCTGCGTGGTGCGACTCAAAGGGGGCGACCCTGGAGTATTTGGCCGACTGGGCGAAGAAGCGGCCGCATTGCACGAAGCGGGCATCGCGTTCGAGTTGGTCCCCGGAGTGAGCACCGCGCTGGCGGCCGGACCCTATGCGGGAGTGGCCATCACGTCACGCAAAAGCGCCTCTTGCGTCGCCTTTGTGGCCGGCAAATTGCAAGCCGGTGCCGACCCGACAGAGCAAATCGATTTCGCCGCGCTCGCCAGCTTTCCGGGAACTCTCGTTTTCTATATGGGTAGCCAATCGGCTGCCGCGTGGAGCGAGGCACTCGTCGCCCGGGGTAAACCTGCGTCGACGCCGGTCGTGGTCGTTCGGCGTTGCTCGCTTCCCGATCAACAATCGTGGATTTCGACTCTGGCCGATTTGTCGAAGCTGCTCCGATCAGAAAATATCACGCCGCCGATGGTCGCGATTGTGGGCGACGTGGCCTTGCAACAAGAAGTCGGTGCGTGGTTCACGAGCCGTCCGCTCTTTGGACAAACGATTCTCGTCACTCGCCCCGAACAGCAAGCGGCCGACATGGTTCGCACGCTCGTCGACTTGGGTGCGGAAGTCCTTCAGCAACCAGCCATCGCTATTGGCTCGCCGACTGATTCGAGGCCGCTCGCCACCGCCATCGACCGTTTGGGTGAGTTCGACTGGATTGTGTTTTCAAGCCGTAACGGAGTTGCTTACTTCTTTAGCGCACTCGCCGCCGCCGGTCGCGACGCTCGTGCGCTGGCAAAGGCCAAACTCGCCGCCATCGGACCCGCCACCAGCGAGGCGCTTGCTGAGCGCGGAATGATCATCGACCTCGCCCCCGATGAGTACCGCGCCGAAGCCCTTGCGGCAGCTCTCCTGCCTCTCGTCCCTGGCAAACAGATTCTGCTCGTCCGCGCGAGCCGTGGTCGCGAAGTGTTGGCCGAAGAACTCTCGGCCGCCGGAGCCGTGGTGACTCAGGCTGTGGCATACGACAGCCGCGATGTCAAAGTGCCCGATCCCGAGATTGTCGAAGCGCTGAGAGCGGGTCGCGTCACTTATACGACGGCAACTAGCTCGGCTATCGCCCGGTCGATGGTCGAACTTTTCGGCGAGTCATTGCGGCAGACGAGACTAATCGCCATCAGCCCCCTCACGGCCAGCGTCCTCGACGAACTGGGCTACCCGGCGTCGGTGGTCGCCGACGACTACACAGCCGCCGGGATCGTGGCTGCAATAACGAAGCTCGAATGACGAGCGACCAAGAGTCTCGCTTGCTTCGGCATTCGAGCTTTGTCATTACCTCGACTCTGACCTTGCCGGTTAGCTAGCACTTACCGCCGGCCAGCAATTTATTCGACTCGACTCGTGTCACGCGTCGATGCCCACAGATGTCTGACGACATCACGGTGGCAGCGCACATGGCTGTGTGCTACCCAACTTACGGCACACCACGCGCCGATCCCATTGCACGGAGGATCACTCAGGGAACACCTGCCGCATGAAAGGCCAGAACCATGCGCCGCGACACCCCCCCCGATCCGCATTTCTCGAGCCGCAAGCTGGGCGATGCATTTGCTGCCCTGTCATGCGACATTCCCATCGCAATGCTTGTGCGCATTCGTCATGACGAACGTGAGCAACTTCGCGCGCGACTGCTCGACTTGATTGAGCGTAACGAACAAGTCCGCCGCAACGGCAGGCGGTGGTTCGCTTGATGTCTTATTGCTCAATTCAAAACATTGCCGCTGCGTGCCTCGTTGTCTGCTGTGCCGATTGCACATCGGCAGGTTGGCCGCCGCAGCGATTGCCCGGAACAGCGGCCACCGTAGGCGAGTCGCAGCCCCATCCGGCCGTTGCGAGGATTATCGTCCCCGAGCGTGATGGGACCGCCTTCGGCAGCGGCACATTGATCGACTCCCGCGACGACTATGGACTCGTGTTGACTAACTGGCACGTTGTCCGCGACGCGACCGGGCCAATCGAGGTGGTGTTCCCCGGCGGCTTCAGCTCGCAGGCTCGTGCGCTGAAGCTCGACAAGGATTGGGATCTTGCCGCACTCGTCGTTTGGCGACCACCAACTGAGCCGGTCGCGCTAGCGCGAGGGGCACCACGCCCGGGCGACGTGCTGACGATTGCCGGTTATGGACGCGGCACCTATCGCCAAGTGAGTGGTCGCTGCACGCAGTATTATTCGCCTCGAATCGACCTGCCGAAGGAGCTTGTTGAGCTCGACGTACAAGCCCGCCAAGGCGACTCGGGCGGACCGATTTTCAACGATCGCGGCGAACTCGCCGGTGTGCTCTTTGGTGCAGGACAGGGAACCACTATTGGTAGCTTCGAGGGTCGAGTGAAAACATTCCTCACGTCGCTCGCCCCCGATATTGGTCAACGAACAGACAGCGCCCCCCAAGTCGCGTTCGCTCGCGAGCCCGACGTCCAATCAGAATCAGCAAGGGCGACCGGCCAACTACTAGCCGCCCGGCCTGCCCAAGCCACTCAGACAGCGCCAAATAAAACGCCCGAAGAACCAGTTCGCATCCGAAGTGATTATACTCCCGAACCGATCACCAACATCGATTGGGAAGTCGCTCGCAACTTGTTGGCAGTCGTCGGCTTAGTGAGTTTGCTCGTGCAATTCGTGAAATGGGCTGGATAGTCATTGTCGTTGATTTCTCCGCAATGAGACGTTTGATCACGGAGCGACGGGCGACAGCTTGCTGTTCCACTCTAAACCGTTTGGCAGGTCGTCGTCGGCGTATTCGATATGAATGACACGACGGTGACCAACAGAAGTCGATGCACCCGAGGCGTGCAGTACCAACGGACACATCGTCACGATACCGCCACAGGAAACTTCGCAGGTGACCTGCTTTATTCGCGACTTCCATTCGTTAATTTGGTCATCAAGCCAGCCGAAACGATGGGAACCCGGCAACACTCGCAACGGACCGTTGGTTGCCCCACAGTCGTCGAGATGAACACGCACGGCGACCATCCTTGCGAGTATTTCGGCCGGCGGTTGCACTTGCCACACGCCCGACTTTTGCGACCAACCCACAAACCCTGGTTCTTCGAGTCGTCGCTTAACGGCAATAACATTGTCCTGGTGCCAGAAGAGCGACCAATTCGCATCGGGAACCTTGTCGAAAAATATCGCACGCACGGCGAAAGCATGCTCTCCCAAAACGCTTGTTGCGAATGAGCGCACTTTTTCGTGTGTCGACAGTGCGGCTACAGCAGAGCAAATCTCTAGGAGATTTCGTATCCCGTAAACGCCTTTTTTGCGTCGCACTTTCTGTCCCAGCGGAATCGCATCGATCGCCTGCCTCAGCGAATCGACTTCTGAAGCTGCCAATACCGCATTGTGAACCGAATAGCCGTCGCGCTCGAACGCGGCCCGAAGGCCAGCGGCGTCGATGTGAAAAGGGGCGTTCACAATTAGGCAATTCCCGCGAACGAGAGACCATCGAAAGAAATCATCAAGCTCCTGAAAATATTGGCGTGAAGCAAGCACTTGCGCAAAGGTTAAGCAACTTCGCCCACGAACGCTCCCTGCTTCATTCGATTTTCGCCCGCAAGTCGCGAATAATCGACCTCGGCACGAACTTCGCCAGATCGTCGTCGCTGGCGAGGCTGGTGATCTGCTTAATCAGCGAGCTCGAAACGTGCGAGAAAGAATCGTCGGCCATCAAGAAGACCGTCTCAATGCCCGGGTCGAGCTTCCGGTTGGCGAGCGTCATCGTGAACTCGCTCTCCATGTCAGAGAGCGACCGCACGCCGCGGATGATGACTCGGGCGTCGCACTCGCGGACGAATTGAACCGCCAGACCGCTGAATTGTTTGACGACGACATTCGGCAAATGGGCGGTCGACTGCTCGATGAGCGAAACACGCTCTTCGGCTGTAAAGAGAGGCTGCTTATCGATGTTGGTGCCGACACCCACAATCAGTTCGTCGACGAGTCGACTACTCCGCTCGACGACATTGAGATGCCCCAGCGTGATAGGATCGAATGAACCAGTATAGATAGCGCGACGAGACATTTTTGGGAAATAACGAAATCGAGATGACGAATGACGAATTGTCGCTGACGACTAGCTACTGACAACTGACGACTTCACATAACCTTTCCAAATCACTGTCGTCATTATACGCATGAGGACTAATTCGCAGGCGTCCGCCTCGATTGCTCAGCGCGACGCCGTTTCTTAGGCAGCGTGCTCGGACTTCGTTAGGGTCTCGGCCCGGCATCGTGAAAAAGACAATCCCCGAGCGGTGGTCGGCGTCGCGGTGAGACTCAATTCGGGCACCAACTTGGGCGAGTCGTTCACAGCTTAGGTCGGTGTAGTCAAGCACTTGCTGAGCGATGTTGGCGATGCCGAGGTCCATCAGCAGTTTGAGACTCGCGCCGAGCGCGAGGTAGCCTGGCATGATGTGCGAGCCTCCTTCGTACCGTCCGGCCGTCTCCTTGAGATCGAACTCGATGGTGCTGAAGTCGTAAGGGCGATTCATGCTGTTGCAACCAACGCCGATGGGACGGAGCCGATTCAAATGTTCGTGGCGAATAAACGCGAAGCCGGCACCTTCACTACCGAGCATCCATTTTTGACCGTTGGTGGCCATGAAGTCGATGGGTATGTCGTTCACGCTGAAAGGAAAAACGCCCAGACCCTGAATCGAGTCGACGAAGAACAATATGTCCCGGTCGTGAGCGAATTCGCAAAGCTTGGCAAGCGACTGCCGAAAACCGGTCTGGAAGCCGACCCAACTCACGGCGAGCAAGCGAGTTCGCTTATCGCAAGCGTCGTCGAGCTTGTCAAAATCGATGCGGCCTTGGTTGGTCTCGATCAAACGAGTTTCGACGCCGCGGCAGGCTTGGTTCATCCAGGGGTAGACGTTGGCGGGATACTCGTCGGCGAAGGTGACAACGTTGTCTCCCTCGCGCCAATCGAGCCCTTCAGCCACGATGCTGATGCCAGCGGTCGTGTTGCGAGTGAGGGCGATTTCGGACGGTTCAGCGCCGATCAAACGAGCACAATTCTCACGCAGCGTTTCGACTTCGCCTGCCAAGTCGAGCCAGTTGGTATCGCCGTTTGCCGCCTGGTTGTCGGCATAGTCCTTGAGCCGCTGCACGGTAGGGCGGGGCAGGGGGGCGAGCGCGGCATGGTCCATATAGGCCCACCGTTCGGTGACTGGCATCTCGGCCCGCAGACGATGTTGGACGTTTCGATTGTTGTGAGTCTCGATCATCAATCGTTGCAATCGTTAGCAGCGGAGTCTGAGAATGGGTAAAGACTTGTCACGCAAAGGTCAGCGGCGCGTTACACTCGATTGTAACAGCAGAGCGAAGTGTTTGGACCGGTGCATAGAGATTGAGTGAGCCGAGGGCAGCACGCAAACGTCAAAATACCGCCAGCCGACGACAGAAAGGCAAACATGCGTTACTTATGGATATTCATTGCGTTGATTTACGTCGTGCCAAGAATCGTGAGCGCTCAGTCGCTAGCCGACTGGAAATCGCTGTGTGAAAAAATGGTCGAAGACGAGATTGTCAACGCCGGCGTGAAGAACGTGCGGGTCATTGATGCCGTCCGACGGACGCCTCGGCACGAGTTCGTGCCGCTGCCGCAGCGGAAGTACGCCTACTACGACATGGCCCTGCCGATCGGCGAGCAGCAGACGATTTCGCCACCGTTTGTGGTGGCATTCATGACCGAGCAACTCGACCCTCAGCCCAGCGACCGAGTGCTCGAGATTGGCACTGGTTCGGGCTATCAAGCAGCGATCCTGAGTCCTCTTGTCAAGGACGTTTACTCGATCGAGATCGTCCCCGAGCTTGGCCATCGGGCTGCGCGGACACTCAAACGGCTTAAGTACGACAACGTCCACACGAAGGTCGGCGACGGTTTTCTCGGTTGGCCCGAGGCGGCTCCTTTCGACAAGATCATCGTCACCTGCTCGCCCGAACAAGTACCGCAGCCGCTTGTCGATCAATTGGCCGAAGGGGGCCAGATGGTGGTGCCGGTCGGCGAGCGATATTCACAAAACCTCTATTTGTTCCGCAAGACTGATGGCGGACTCGTGAAAGAAGCGCTGCGAGGAACGTTTTTCGTCCCGATGACGGGCCAAGCCGAGTCAAACCGTGTGAAGCAGCCCAACCCCAAAAACCCCGAAATCGAAAACGGCGATTTCGAGGAACTGCTGGGCGAGAACGACCTCCCCACGGGTTGGTATTACCTGCGACAAGGGAAGGTCGTGACGAACCCCAGCGAGGCCCGCAGTGGCGAGCGTTACATCGAATTCGAAGCGACCGAACCAGGACGAGGTAGCCAGCTCTTGCAGAGTTTCGCGGTCGATGGCCGCGAGGTGAAGGCCTTGAAAGTGGCGTTCGACGTGAAGGGGGATGCGATCGGACATGGCCCGAAAGTGACCGATTGGCCCCATCTTGTGGTGACGTTTTACGACGAGCGGCGGGCCACGCTCGGCAGCGAAGTGATCGGGCCATTTCGGGGGACTTTCGACTGGTATCGCCAACGCGGGACGCTGAGTGTTCCGGTTCGCTCGCGCGAGGCAATTCTGCGGATAGGTTTGCTGGGAGCAACCGGAAAGCTTTCGATCGACGACATTGAGCTAGCAGCAGGGCGATAATTGGCCAGGTTGACCGCGCAATCGCCCCGACCGGCTTACTTCGCCTATCCCGCTAATTTTCCATGAATTGCTTGATTTACTTTTTTTGGCTGTTATTCTTGGGATAACGCGCTACTTAGGGCGCGTGATTTCTTAACTTCCGTTGGAGTACGGCAACATGATGAAGCAAGTTGGAACGTTGGCCATCGCCTTGGCCGCTGGAGTGATGGCGACTTCCGCCGACGCCTTCTGGGGCAGCCACGGCTCGCGTGGGGGTAGTTACGGCAGTGCCGGTAGCTATGGCTCCTACGGGGGTGGCTCTTACGGGGGTTCTTATGGCGGTAGCTATGCGAGCTACGGTTCGCATGGTGGTAGCTTCGGCGGCAGCCATGGCAGCTACGGTGGTGGGCCGATCCGCCACTTGGTTGCGAAAATCAAGGCTCATCACAGTCCGCATGGCAGCTACGGTTCAACCGGAAGCACAGGCAGCTACGGCTCCTACGGCGGCAGCTATGCTAGCTATTCGAGTTCCAGCTGTGGTAGCTACGGCAGCGTTAGCTATGGCAGTGCCGGTAGCTATTCGACGCCCGTCTACGAAACCAACTTTGAAGAACACGTTCACAGCAGCGATTGTGGTTGCAGTGTCTGCACCGCGAGCCGTGCGGGCAGCGTTGTTGCCAGCAACGCTTCGAGCGAAGCCGGTCTGTTGCGAGTGAGCGTTCCGGTCGACGCCAAGGTCTATGTGAATGGCAAGCTGACCAACAGCACCGGCACCGATCGTCAGTTCGTTTCCTATGGCCTCGAGAATGGCAAGAGCTATAACTACGACGTCCGGGTTGTTTACACGGTTGATGGACGCGAAGTGAGCGAAAGCAAGCAAGTGAGCATGACCACCGGCAGTGACGAACTGTTGGCCTTCGATGCTTCGGCCGCGAAAGCAACCGAGTCGATTGCCACCAAGTTGCAACTCAACGTACCCGCCGACGCAATCGTTCGCCTGGCTGGCGTCGAGACCAAGCAGGAAGGGACCGAGCGTGAATTTGTCACGACCCGCCTTGCCGCCGGTGCGACTTGGGACAACTACACCATCGAAGTCGAAACGACCGTCGATGGAAAAGTCGTCCGAGACAGCAAGACGATATCGCTGGTCGGTGGCGAAACTCGACAACTGGCTTTCAAGTTGAGCGAAGCCGGCCCACGCCTTGCATCTGCCAACTAATTTGGCTTAAGCCAACTAAATTGTTCTTGAGTGCTAGCACTCTCTTAAATTCAAGTATCAGTCGAAAAACTACGTGAACCCTCGCACAAGCAGCTTGCTTCTGCGAGGGTTTTTGCGTTCGGCGGGCTGGTTTCGGGCAACGTTCGAGAATATTTCTGCTGCCTGCAAGGGCAGGGGAAAAGCGTAGGGAAGTGGAGCAACAGGCGGTAAAACTACGATAACAAGAATAAGCAGAATAGACGGTCGACTCGACCATACGCCCCGAACCCATCGAGTAGCCCAGCGTGAGCACTGGCCGCAAGCAAACTGATAGCACGCCGCAGAATCCGACATCGAAATCGGCGGCCAAACCAAAGCCCGCAAGCGAAATCGTGGGCTGGCCGGCGTGGGCGAGAGGGTTGGTGAGCCTGCTTCTGGTATGGCACTTGGCAGCGATTTTCCTTGCGCCGTTTTCCCAGCCACCAACGTCGCGATTGGTGGCGTTCTTGGCTCAAAACCCGGTTGTGCGGGCCTATACCGATCCGCTTTATCTGAATCATGGCTACAGCTTCTTCGCACCCGAGCCGGGGCCGGGGCACGTCATTGAATACACGCTGTTCGACTCGACTGGCAATCAGCTCGAGACGAGCCGATTTCCATCGAAGCGCGAGCAGTGGCCGCGACTTAACTACCACCGCTTCATGATGCTGGCCGACCAACTCGACGCGTTCCCCAGCGAAGAGCTGCGCGAGCCACGGGCCAAGTACATGCTCACCAACTACGCCCTTCAGATACTTCGCGAGCACCCAACGGCGGATCGCGCGATCGCGCGGCGGCTGGTGCATTTTATGCCGACGCGTGCCGACTTCCTCAACGGGGTAGCACTTGACGATCCCAAACTTTGGAGCGAGGAATACTCGGTCACGCAAACTCGCGCCGACCTGGTGCAGGCTGAAGCCCGCAGCAAGCAACTACCCCGAAGCGATAGCGACCCCGAGCCGGAATTGATTACCCCCGGGAGTCAACCATGAGTCAGCTTTGGCAATGGGTGCGGGGCTATTTCTCCGCTGCGTGCGGAGCTTGGAACGATTTTTGGTTCACGGCAATCGATGCCGCGACGCTGTCGCTGATTCGTATTTGCGTGGGTGCGATGCTGCTCTACACGCACTTTATTTGGACGTTCAACCTCTATGCGTTTTTCGGCCCCCGCGGTTGGCTTCCGATGGAACTGGTCGAGCGAGACCAGGAGATTTTTCAAAACTTCGCCTGGAGCCTCTTCTATCACATCGAGTCTCCCGCGCTGATTTGGTGTGTCCACATCGTTGCACTCGTCGTGTTTGTAATGCTGATGATGGGGCTTTTTAGCCGCGTGGTTTCGGTGCTGGCAGCGTTTCTGGCGATTATGTACGTCGTGCGTGTCTCGCCCGGCGCATTCTTTGGACTCGACAAGATCAACTGCTTTCTTGCCCTGTATCTGACGATTGGTCCGTGCGGCGCACGATATTCGCTCGATAGTTTGTGGCGGAAACGGAGCGGCAACACCGACGAACCAAGACCCAGCGTATCGGCCAACTTGGCGATTCGCCTGATGCAGTGGCACTTGGCGATCATCTATTTGTTTTCGGGACTGGGAAAGCTGCAAGGCCAAGCTTGGTGGACTGGTGAGGCGACTTGGATGTCGATTGCCAATCTCGAATACCAGTCGCTCGACGTCACCTTTCTTGCCCACTACCCGGCGTTGCTCGACCTGCTCACGCACGTCACCGTGTTTTGGGAACTGTTTTACATTGTGCTGATATGGAATCGCTGGCTGAGGCCTTGGATGCTGATGATTGCCGTTGGCATGCACGGGTTCATCGCCTTGTGCCTGGGAATGATGACCTTTGGCATCGCGATGCTCATTGCCAACTTAGCGTTCGTTTCACCGAGATTGGTGCGTGCTTTGTTTGACCCAGTCGCTCGCCGCGTTTCGCTGGCGCTTACCGACACCGGTTCAGTCGCTCCACAAAGCCCAACGAAAAAAACCGGGCCAACCCAGTGAGTTGGCCCGGTCAAAACGCCGGTTTCTGATTTGAGTCAAGACTATTCGTGCGAAGCGACAACACTGTGGACAGCTTCAATTGCTGGTCGTAGCATCGCGGTTCGGCTCGTTGGGCACTGACAGTCACCCGCCTTTTCCATCGTAGCCTTCACCATGATCAGGGTTCGAGTACATGGACAGGTCTCGCCATCGACAACCGATTCGAGCGTGTTCATGTAGAGCTTACTGCTCGCTTCGTGGTCACCATTGGCGAAGAGCTTATCGCCTTGAGCAAGCGCCGATTCAAGCATCTTCTTGGGCGATGTCGCTGCCTGCCCCGAATCAGGGGGGAGCAACACCGAATCGATAACGTGAATGACGCCATTCGACGCGTCGATGTCGGTCTTCAGCAATTTGGCGTTATTGATCATTGCCGCGCTGCCATCGACCATAATTTTCAGAGCCCCGCCCTGAAGTGTCTTCGCCTTGCCAGCCGCAACCGCATCGGGGCTGTAAACGCGACCTTCGACAACGTGATACTTCAAAATCGCGGCAAGCTTGTCTTTGTTTTCTGGCTTCAGCAGGCTTTCGACCGTTCCCGCAGGCAGCTTAGCAAACGCTTCATCGGTGGGTGCAAAGACAGTAAACGGGCCTTCACCCGAGAGCGCCTCGGCTAGACCGGCGGCTTGCACCGCTGCGACGAGCGTGTTAAACGAACCAGCTTCAGTGGCAACTTCGGGAATCGTCTTGCTCGAAGGCAGTATGACTGAGTCGATGATGTGAATAACCCCGTTGTCGCACTTAATGTCGGTGGTAGTCACAGTCGCACCATCAACCATGACCTTGCCGTCGACTACCTTAATATCGACTCGCTGGCCGTTGGCTGTCGTCGCACCAGTTAGTTTGACAACATCAGCGGCCAGCACACTGCCGGGCACAACGTGATAAGTCAAAATGCCCTGGAGAGTCGTCTTTGCCTCAGGCTTGAGAAGACTAGCGACAGTTCCATCGGGGAGTGCGGAAAATGCGGCATCAGTGGGTGCGAAAACCGTGAAGGGACCTTTGCCCTTGAGCGTTTCGACGAGGTCAGCGGCTTTCACAGCAGCGACGAGCGTGTTGAACTTCCCAGCCGAGACTGCTGTGTCGACGATGTCGGCAGCACCCGCTTGACCTACGATCGCGGCAAACGCGATGGCAGCGGTGAAAAACGAATGTCGTAGCATTGAAATATTCCTAAAGTGAGGAAGCGATGCAGCACCCAACGAGTGTAGTTACGATGCTGCGGTAAATGTTGACTTGTCAGAATCCCAGGGATGCGGCAATTCCTTCGCCCTTGAAGTCATAGGTGCTATGCGGCCTATCGACAAGCAAAAAAATTGAGCGACGAGACCGCGACGAAGAATTTGCTGACGTGTGGCCCGGCACTGCCGAATTCTGATTCGGAGCGATAAGATATGGTAGTTTTGTTTCGGATATTCAGTCCTGACGAAGGGAACCCCAAAATGGCCGCGTCGCGTGAAGAAATTGTTAAGCTGCTTACGGCCGCTTACTGCATGGAACTCGAAACAGTGATGAACTACCTCGCTAACAGCATTCGACTTGATGGTGTGCGTGCCGAGGAAATCAAAAAGTCGCTAGCTGCCGATATTCCCGAAGAACTTGGCCATGCCACGATGCTCGGCAACCGAATCAAGCAACTCGGTGGGCTGCCACCCGGATCGAAGTCGGTCGAAATCGGCGGTCAGATTCAACCGAGTGAAGACACGACTGACGTGATGGCCGCCATTAAGGCCGTCATTTCCGCTGAGGAGGCGGCTTGCGAGCACTACAAGAAGATCATTAAGGCGACTGACGGCGAAGACTACGTGACCCAAGATCTGTGCATTCGCTTGCTGGCAGATGAAGAAGAGCACTTGGTTCTCTTCAAGGGCTTCTTGAAAGAATATGCCAAGTAGGCCATGGAACTTTGGCAGTGGTACTTGTTGTCAGCCAGTTCGCTCGCCCTTTCGCTGGCGTTCTGGCTGACCAACTTAATAGGACTACCGGGTAACTGGATGGTCGTGCTGCTCGCAGCAGCGATCGCGTGGCTCGCGACCCCGCCCTCAGCGATGCCATTCGGTTGGGTCGCGGTTGCGGTGTTAACGGCGCTTGCTGCCCTTGGCGAATTGATTGAATTCGTCGCCGGTGCGGCGGGTGCGGCTCAGCACGGCGCCAGCCGGCGGTCGGTCGTGCTGAGCATCATTGGCACCTTCGTCGGCGGACTCGCGGGAGCTTTCTTAGGACTTCCGATACCGATTGTCGGCAGCCTCGTGGCAAGTTTGTTCGGTGGCGCCCTGGGTGCCTTCGCGGGAGCTTTTATCGGCGAGCACACGAACCAAAAAACAGCTACCGAGAGTTTCTCCGCGGGAAAGGGCGCGTTCGTCGGCCGGTTGTGGGGCGTGGCAGGCAAGCTTTGTGTCGGGGCAATGATGCTTGTCGCGCTTGCCGCCAGCTTGTTGAATTGAGATGATCGACACATCGCAGATCGCCAATACGTCTGGACTCACTCACACCGTAGGCCGAATGGCCGGACAGCACCTTCGAGCGCTTCAAAGATCGCGACGCCTGTTGCCGCCTGACCGCGCGATAGAGAGAATCGCGTTCTTCACCTACCGCCGACAGAACGCCTGGCGGCTGTGGCCGCTCCACTTGGGCATCGGACCTCGGGTTACTTGCCATTACTCGTCCGACAAATCGCTGGATCACTGAAGACCAAGTCGGACGGTGCAAGTCCTCGATCATTGGATGGTAAAACCAAAGGAGGAACCGAAGCAGAATTCACAGAATCAGGCTATCGGGACATGGTCTTAGTCGTCGCCAACTCGATCAAAGATCGAATTGGCAATTGTTGGCGGTTTCGCTCGAAACGGTTAACTTGAGCGGCGACTGCTTAGCTGTCTCGTATTTTGGTGGTAGGACGTTCGTTGGAGGAGTTCCAGGAGGCAAACTTTCCGGCGCGGGCTGAAGTTTCACCACGGTCACCGAGTATTCCCCGGCGACGAGCCCCGACTTGCTCTGCTTCCCGTTTTCGAAGTAGGTGATCGCATTGAATGTTCCATCGTCGGATGTGTATGCGATTCCGCTTAAACCACCGGAGTCGGCGTGAAACGTTATTACGGCTCCCCCAACAGCTTGATTTTCAAAGGTGACGGTTCCAGTGACGGGATAGGTATCTGGTCCTGAGCTGCTGGGGCTACACGAAAGCGAGCATGTTACCAGGACGAGCGATGCCAATGGCGATATTGCTCGGAGCATGTGAGGCATTGTCGATTTCATTTTCGTCTAACTGCCTCTATTGGCCGATGCTGACTGGATCGCCGTCGCGACGCGAGCCCAGTCGTTGGTAGGTAATGTAATCGATCGAGTCGTTGAGGAACTGCACCGATCCATCGGCGAACAGAAAATTCACCCCCCCTGGGTGTCGCGATTTGAAACCCATGGCGGTATTGAAGTCATATTCCCAGTCGTGGCCGGGGAGCACCGTACTTCCACCACCGCTAGCCACTCTTGGCGCTTCGTCTTTATCAGTATTGAAATTAAGTGGAGCGGTGGTGGCGAACCAAAATCCTTCGGAAAGCGTCCAGCCGCGCATATAATGAAATCCTGACGCGGACGGCCGAATCTCGCCCATTGCAATGGTGTTTGACGTACCATCGGTGATTTGCCGGATTGAAGCTGCCCACGTAGACCGTGCGAATACGCCCGAAAGAGTACTCGCGTAAGGGCAATCCGAGCGGATGTTTGCGTTTCGCGGTGCTGAGGTAGCGGGAGTTCGGCAGGGAAGCTTGGGATCGTAATTTTGGTCGAACCAATCCTCACCGTCGTTGCCGACAAGGTCATAACGACCGCCGCCATCGGGAACGATCGTCTTCAGATTAAAACCGTTCCACGACTCCATGACTTGCGACCCGATACTCGGCGCGTAGTTCGATACGGCAACCGGTCCCTCGATCAACTGTCTCGTGTACCTGACAATTGCATCTGCGGGATTGACGACCCCGTTCTTGTCGTCCGAAGGACACTGTAGCATTTCGAGTGCAATCGACTTTAGCGGAATTCCACCAATCAGTTGATCGCCCGGCCTTACGCATGTGGGATCTGCTGGATCGCAAAAGTCAATCTTGTCATGAATGGTCGATGCCTCGAAGAATGGCGCCATGTTAAGGATGTGCGATGCAAAGTCGCGCCGACCGGCGGGCACCCCATCTCCGTCGTGAATATAATTGACATTGCTAGGAAACCGCTTATTTGTCGAGTGATAATTGTGCATCGCGATGCCGAGTTGCTTGAGATTATTCGTACACTGGATGCGACGTGCCGACTCACGTGCCGCCTGAACAGCCGGTAGTAGCAACGCTACGAGTATTCCGATGATCGCAATCACCACCAATAACTCGACAAGCGTGAACGCGAGGCGGAGGTCGCGGCGAGACATATCGTGCTCCTAAAGAGAAAAACTCGACAGAAAACTAGTTCTGCACTTTGTGGACTGGTGGAAAGCTAACGAAGCCCCCAGCACCGCCGCTGCCCGTGGCAGTGCCGGGGGCAATCGCATCGGACACGCCTGCGGGGTTACTTGCGAGTCTTGCGAATCCGGAAAGCTGAGAGGCCGACAACGCAGGCGAGCAAAGTCACCGCGGCTGGTTCCGGAACGGCTACCGGTCCCGCGCTAACCAGACCAAAGCCGCTAGTCATACCGAAGTTGGCTCGCCACAGATTGTAGTCTTCGCCATCGATTCCACTGCCGTTACCGGATCCGGTGCCGGGAGCGAAAGCCGATTCATCGGACGAACCAAGATTGTCCCTCCACACGGTGTAGTCAGCGGCATCGACGAAGCCGTCGCCGTTGAAGTCGCCAGCGAGTCCGTCGACTGGGCCCCCGGCAACCTCGATGATGTCGACCTCACCGAAAAATGTGTGAAAGTTCCACTGAAACCCTGGATTGGTGCTCGGCTCAGCAAACGCAGCCATCGTGAAGTAGCGAAAGTCGCCGAGTGAACCTGTATCGTCGGTGAAACTCACGCCATGTTGCCCGTTATTGCCTAAAAGGGTCCTCGTGTCGACCGATCCAAGCAATGTCCAGCCTACAGTTGTGGGATCGAGACCAACATCTGGCGACGCGTCAAAACCTGTTGCGAGACCATCAGCGGCATACAGATCGTACACCTGCGGTGCGCGCGTTGTAGAATTCGGTCCACCTGGGGCTATGGAGTGCCAGCTATACGAATTGAACTGCGCAATTGGAAACACCTCGCCTAGATCGAAGTGGAATCGCGATTCGATTTCACCACTTGCGATAGTCGTGTCCCTCAACGTTGCACTTTGGTTAGAACCTATCTCAAAACCATAAGAACCAACTGATCGCTAGCATGCGTACATATCATCGAGCATTCTGTTCTTCTCAACGGCACGGAGGTGACGGGTATGAGGAAGGAGTTTCGAGGATCGAGTTGGCGGATGTCGGATGCA
>JBGSRO010000047.1:0-11323 GCA_041737535.1 Pirellulales bacterium
AAAAAAACCGCAAAGACGCGGAGAACGCCAAGACGACGCCACGAAACAGAGTGGCAACCCACGACTTTCGAGAAGTGAAACGAAAGCGACGGAGCGCCACAAATGGAAAACTAAGTCGACGAGCCTAAGTCGACGAGCAGAGACCGCTCGGTTTGCACCGGGTTGTCGCTTCGAGATTTTCATTGGCATCGCCATTCAGCCGCTTCTCACGCTTGTTGTTTGTTTGCATCTTGTTATGCCGTGTCACTTTGCGTCGTGGCGTCGTGGCGGTTCCCCTGCTTGGGGTGCCAGAGAAAATTGTTAGGCACTGGCGAACGGTGAGAACTCGCAATTGAGCCGGCGACGCAAGTCGCGGGAGGATGAACTAGGGCCCACTTCACGGATGGCGGGAGCCATTGGTTCAAGCAACGCTAGCTCAGCATATCGTCGAGCGGTTCGATGCCGAGTTCTTCGAGCGAACGTGCCAGCAGGTTTGACGCGTCGCTGGTTGGTTGCGAAGGACGTTGACCCGTTTCGGCGATGGCGACGACGACGCGGTTAGCGCGGACTTCGACGACTTTGACATACTGTCCAGGATCGATCGCTTGACCTCGCGTGACGGCGTCGATTACAAGGCCTTCGATCTCAATCGAACCGCTGGGGAGCATCTTACTGCGGGCGACACCCACTTTGCCAAGCAGCGCCCGGCGAGGGTCTTCGACGAGCACATCTGCCTCGCGCGGCGCTTCGCCGATCAGCACCTTACCAATCGGGGTCGACGGCAAGTAGTTGAGCGCAACAATCACGACAGTTGGTATCAAAATCAACAGCGCCATCATTGCCGTCACACCGCCCGGGATGCCGTGGTAGCGAAATGATGTATAGATGCCCGCGAGCAACAGCGAAGCGCTCAGCACGCCGAGGGCTCCGCCGGTGGGAAGCAATACTTCCAGCACCAAGCAAGCCAGCCCGGCGAGTAGCAGTAGGATAGTAATGGCTGTTGGATCGAGATAGCCCATAAGAATTACGGTGTCGTGTTGCAATCAACGTTACTGCCGCCCGCGCGGGAATAACGGCTATTTTGCTCCGTACTTTCGCCTCCTCACTCTAACCGTCAAATTTGTTTCACCGTCACACGATTCCCCCGCACGGCGACAATCTCGACCGTCGCGCCGCGGTCGATCGCTTCGCCACCGGTGACGACATCGATGAGGTCGCCGTCCATACTTATCTTACCACTTGGCATGAGCGGCGTCGCGGCAATTCCGCGTTGACCGACCAAATGGGCGTAGGCCGCCATGCTCTCGCGGGTGTTGATTTGAGCCGCTTCGCCTGCGTCGGGGGGGGCGAGCATCATGCCATTGAGCACAGGAATATGAGGCAAAAACCGTCGCATCAGCATCGTGGCGACGACAATCCCGACCGCCGTCGAGAGGAGCACGATGAGCGATTGTTCGAGGCTGGCCCAGTCGCGTTCGTTGCTGGGGAGCAACGTTCGTTGACCAGCGAGAATAATGGCGGCCACGACCATAATTCCGCCACCGATGCCAAAAATGCCCACGCCCGGCAGCACGAAAAACTCGATCAACACGGCCACGACACCCCCGAAGAAGAGCAAGACTTCGAGCCACTCGACAGTGCCGTCGAGGGCCTTGCTCCAAAAGAAGAGCAGAATGGCGAGCGCCGCCACAAAGCCACCGATGCCCATGCCGGGCGTGTTCAATTCGAAGTAGATGCCAACGAACGCGAGTACGAGTAGCAGTACTTGCATGGCGGGCGAACTTAAGGCGTCGGCGATTTGCACCGACCAAGTCGCACGCACTTCGCGCGGCGATTCGAGCAAACCATAAAGCTGCAGCAGATCGTCGTAGTTTGACACAACGTGCGTCACGACGCCAAGTTCCAGGGCTTCATCGCCGGTAAGCGCGAGAACGTCGCCCGGCTTCGTGATCGCTTCGCCCTGCTGCCAGTCGCCGGCGTCATCGAGGGTTTTGGCCGCTTGCTCGTCGAGCAGTCGATTTTCGCCCGTCTTACGATTGCTGTAGCGGAACAGTTCGGCATCGGTGTCGGCGAAGGCCACCAGCAAACTCCCCTCGCGACGGGTTTCAGCGGCCAGCGAATCGCGGAGCGTTTGCCTGAGCAGTTCGAGGCCCGGCCCTTCGAGTGGTGGGTCGCCTTCAATCAGACCGCCCAGTTGTGCCGAGGAGTGCATGACGAGTTGCTCGCCGGCGAGCGCCACGAGTGCCGCACTACCGCTGGCGCGTGTCGGCACGTAGGTCACGACGCGGGTGTTCTCGCCTTTGTCGCGAAAGCTAGCGATAAGGCTCGCGAGTTGCTGGGCGTCGCTCCAGTCGCCACCGCTGCTGTTGATGCGGAGCAGCACAAAATTCGCGCGGCCCGTGTTGACTTCGTTCCCCACCAGCCGGCGGACGTAGCTGACGGTTTTCTGTGTGATTGGGCCATCGATATCGAACACAATGGGTCGCCAATCGGCGATCAACGTGCCCGCCTCTTCAAGCTGCTCGGGGGGGAGTCGCAGCAGCCGCGCTAGCTGAGCGCGGTTGTCGACTTGGTATTTGGCGACCGCCATCTGCCGCGCTTCGCGACCCGAAATCGTACCGAGCGCGCCGGCCGCGAACAGCACCTCTTGCTTGACGATGGCGACCTGTTCTTCGAGTTCGGGCAGTTCGTCGGCCGTGACGTATTCTTTGCCCTGCTCGGTGGTGACTTCGATCACCTCGAGCGACGGGTCAAGCATTCCCAGCGCCACGGCCGCCGGGGCCGTGAGCCGTGCCGCCGCGATTTGTTTGTAGCCCGCGATCACCGTCGGATCGATCGGCCGATCGGCCGGTTCGTCGAGCCCGGCCAGGCCCATTTCGGCCGACGACGAGATTGCGATTTCTTCGCACGCCAGCGCCACTAGCACGGCGTGGCCTTTGATCGTCTCGGGAATGAACGCCACGGTCTTCACAGCGGCCATCTCGTCGCTGGTCAAGAATCGCGCGAGCGACAGGGCTCGTTCAAAGTCACTGCCGAGTCCTTCGCTCTCGCGATTAGGTGCGAACTCGATCACCAATACGGGCCTTTGCGCGGCATCTTTTGGACCCTCAAGCAGTCGCGATTTGGCACGGAGCGCGACCCCTCGGAACGCGGCATCGGCATTGCCGGTCAATGGCAATCGCAACCGGACGAGCGTTGCTCGCCGCTCGTCGAGTTGCCGAGCCGGTTGTTGATCCTGGCCCAAAGCTGGCAGCACGCCACTCGCAGCAACGAAGCAAGCGACCGCCATCATGAACGGCCATCGCGGGCGGTGGAGTGGGTATTTGGCAAATTCAATCAGCATGATGGATCGACTCCTGGCATGACTAGCTCAGTGGCGAATTATAGCGCGACTTTTCGTGCTGGGCAAAAACTAGCGGAAACGGCCTCAACTTTCGTTACATTTCTCCCGATTTTTTGCCAAATTGAACCGCAAGCGTGGCAATCGTGGCAATAAATGGATAGGATAAAGGAGAAGTTGGTAGGCGACGTCCACTTGACGTTCCCTACCCGGCGGTTGTTCGTTTATTCGTTCCGTGGCAACGACCATTGCCCTGATTTTACTTTTTGATCGAGCGGTCGCCCAGCGTTTGGGTCGCTCGCGCTCACTTGGAGCCGAACTGCGTATGGCCACCCTGACAAATCCCGGCGATTCCGAAGTTCTCGAAATGACCGACGATGCGCTCATTGAAAGCGATTCGGTCGGCAATGATTCCGGCGAAATGGATTCCGGCGAAAGGGGCTCGCCAGCCATTACAGTAGTAGAGCCTCAGGCAAAGTCGCCGTTGAAAACTCCGGCGAAAACTTCTTTGAAGGCAAAGCCCGTTGCTAAGCGATCGCCTGCCGCGCGCGACAAAACGAACGGCAAGCCGGTCGCTGGTAAATCGGCGACTGAAAAACAGGCCCCGACAAAAGGTCGCTCCCCGTCGAAGAAGGCTGAGGCAACAGCCGAAGACGGCGATGAAACTCCGCTGCCGCGGGCGACGTTTGCCGAGTGGTTTCGTCACCACTGGAACGAAAGCTCGGGCCTCATGGCAAGCGTGATCGTGCATATGCTGCTGATCATCTTGCTCTGTCTCTTAACGTTGCCGCTGCCGTTTGTACCCGACCTGAGTTTGGTGTCGGCACCGGGAGAGAAAGTCGACGATTTGACCGAGATTCCCGAACTCGACATGGAAGACCCTGTCGAGCCAATCGATCCAAGCGAGATTGTCGAGCAACCCGACACGACCAACATCACCGAAGACATTAGTTTCTCGCCTTTCAGCGACACCACGGCCGCCGCGGCCGCCATGGAGCTGGCTGACTTCGGCTTGAATTCGGCCCCCGAGTCACTCACGACGAGCGTCACCGGTTTCGACGGCTCGGGTCTGACCGGTCGTGGACAAGCGTCGCGGAATGCGCTCGTGCGGATGAACGGGGGCAGCGAAGCGAGCGAAGAGGCGGTCGCGAATGCACTCGCGTGGCTCGTTCAACACCAAAATCCCGACGGCACCTGGAGTCTCGATCACACCGGCGGTGAGTGCCAAGGTCGCTGCAAGAACCCCGGCGAATTGCGCAACTCTCTGATTTCCGGAACCGCACTCGGTGTACTGCCATTCCTCGGTGCGGGTCAAACCCACAAAGAAGGTAAATACAAAGAGCAAGTCGGCAAAGCGATCGACGCCCTCGTCAGGCTCGGCAAGCCCACCCCCAACGGCGTCAGTTGGATGGACGGCGGCAATCTCTACGCCCACGGCATCGCTTCGATCGCCATCTGCGAAGCCTATGCCATGTCCGACGACTACCGCCTGATGGAACCATCGCAAGCGGCCATCAACTTCATTGTTTACGCTCAAGACCCGTCGGGAGGGGGTTGGCGGTACACACCGCGTCAAGCGGGCGACACGTCGGTCGTCGGTTGGCAAGTCATGGCGCTCAAGAGTGGTTACATGGGGCAACTCAACGTGCCGAATACGACAATTACTGCGGCCGGCAAATTTCTCGACAGCGTTGCCACTGACTATGGCGAAGGCTATGCCTACGTCCCCGAAAACAAGCGATACAAGGCCTCGACGAGCGCCGTTGGGTTACTCTGCCGGATGTATATGGGCACGAAGAAAGATAACGACGTGCTTGCCGCCGGCGTGACGCGACTGGCGAAGCTTGGCCCGTCGAAAACCGACTACTATTCCAACTACTACGCCAATCAGGTGATCTTCCAATTCACCGGCGGCAAAGGGGCGATGTGGAAAGCGTGGAACGAAAAACTACGCGACCAACTGGTCGTTACGCAAGGCAAAGAGGGACACGAGAAGGGGAGCTGGTACGTTCGGTCGACTCATGCCTCGCAGTCCGGCGGGCGACTCTACATGACCGCCATGGCAACCATGACTCTCGAAGTATACTATCGGCACATGCCAATCTACCAAGCTGAGTCGGTCGACATGGAGTTTCCCGAGTAATCATTTGTGGGCGCGTCGTGCCATGCCCCCATCGCACTAGCAAGGTGGGCAACTGGTTGACGATGCTCAGCTTCAAAGTGTAGTTGTCGAGCTACTTCCGCGAATACGTCGCCTCGAGCGCCACACTCAACTTTCCGGTGCCGTGCATCTGTTGCGGAGTACCGATGCCGCCGGTCGTTTCGGCCATCGCGATCGGACCGCTTAGTTTGAGTCTTCGAGTGCGGCACGATTCGACTTCGAGCGCGAGTTCACCGGTGACAACCAGCCCCATTTGCCGACCCGAGTTTTCGTGAGTTTCGATCACCGTGTCGAGCACGGCGATGGCGACTCCATCGAGTTCTTCGACTTTCGTCAGTGTGACCTCAAAGCGAGTGACTTCCCCCACGGCGTCGCGCGACATAAGTCCCGCCCCCACTGCCGGCGGTAACGCGATTTTCTCGCCGATGACCAAAGTCCGTCCCGCCAGATAGGTTGCCAACGGATTCACTCGACCCAGCGAGTCGACACTGTCGCTCACCAGGCTATGTTCTTCGGGTGTTGGCAGCGAGCCATCTTGGCGAGTAACGCGAAGCCCCTCGCCCGCGGCCTTATCGGCACGGGAACAATCGTAGGTTTGACCCTCGATGATCTGCTTCTCCGGCTTCTCGCCATCGTTCGCGCGGCGGCTTTCGAGAAAGGTGACGCGGGCCGCAATCACAACGCCGCTAGCATCGAGTTGCATCGCTTCGAGACGACGACGTTGGCTGCGATCGAGACGAATCTGCGATTGATCGAGCACAGTGCCCCCCTCGCGAAACACGGCCGAAACATCGAGCGAAAGCTGCACCGACTGCTCGGTCACTTCGCCTACGTTTGTCGACGATTTGCCAAACTTTACCTGCTCGGCCGTCGCTGTAGCAAGCGGGACAAACAACGTGATTAGAGTTAAAACGTAGCGCATAGCGGTATCCTCGCGACCGATCGATATTGAGTCGGGCAATAGTCGATGGGATGGCCATCTGCGTCAAGGCCGATCGATTTCAGCGGCCTTTGAGTGCTCGCCATGACGGGTTCGTCAATTTCACTTCGCCCCTTACGGCGCTAGAATGACAATCTATCGCTAGGTCGCAAGGATGTTTCATGCTGCTCTATTTGTTTCTGCTGTTTACCGTGCTACCACTCACCGAGGTCTTTCTGCTCGGTTGGCTGTGGCAGAGTATTGGACCATTGTGGACGATTGGCCTCGTCTTGGGGACAGGTTTCGTAGGCGCCGCTCTCGCGCGGTGGCAAGGACTCAAAGTCATCATGCGGATCGAGCGACGACTTGGTCGCGGGCAGATGCCGGCCGACGAACTATTCGACGGGGCGATGCTATTGGTGGCGGGCTGCTTGCTCGTGACGCCGGGCGTGTTGACCGACCTCGTTGGTCTGGCGTTGCTCGTGTCTCCAGTCCGTTCGATACTCAGGGGGAGCATCAAAGCGTGGGCAGCAAGAAATGTGCAAATTCGCGTCGCGAACTTCACCCAGGCAACAACGGCAAGACCGAATCGAGTCGATCCGAATGTCGTCGAAGGCGAGGTGGTCGACTCGCGTTTCGTCGACGACCGGGCGTCACCCGGAGCCTAACGGCACTGGCTCTTAGGCTCGACTACGTGATAATCTCGCGAATCGGCTCGACGTGTTCGACGCCGACGAGTTTTTGGTCGAGCCCACTAAAAAAGTAGCTTAGCGAGTTGGGGTCGAGGCCCATCTGTTCGAGGATTGTCGCGTGCAGCCGCTTGACGTGCATCGGCTGATCGACGGCGACGCTCCCCAGTTCGTCGGTCGAGCCGACCGAAAGGCCTCCTCGGACACCACCACCTGCCATCCACATCGTGAAGCCGGCCGAATTGTGGTCGCGACCCGTTCCCTCGGCATATTCGGCGACCGGTTGGCGACCAAATTCGCCTCCCCACACTACTAATGTCTCGTCGAGCAGTCCCCGCTGCTTGAGGTCGGCCAGCAGCGCAGCAATTGGTTGATCGGTCGCGCCGGCGTGCAGGTTGTGATTGACGACCAAATCGCCGTGGGCGTCCCAGTTGGCGTCGTTATGGGCGCCGCCCGAGTAGAGCTGAATGAACCTGACACCCCTCTCGACGAGCCTGCGCGCGAGCAAGCACCTCGTCCCAAAATCGCGAGTGCGATCGCGGTTGACGCCGTACATGTCGAGTGTCGCTGCCGATTCGCTGGAGATGTCGACAGCATCGGGGGCGTGGCGTTGCATGCGATAGGCAAGTTCGTAGCTGCTGATTCGCGCCGCTAACTCACTGTTGTCGTCACGGGCCACGAAGTGCCGTTCGTTGGCCCGCCCGATGGTGTCGAGCATGTCGCGTTCCAGCTCGCGAGTCATCCCCTCAGGCGACTTAAGGTCAAGCACCGGCGAACCCTTGCTGCGAAAGACGGTCCCTTGATAGGTAGCCGGCATGTAGCCACTCGACCAGTTCTTGGCTCCTGAAATCGGCCCGCCACTGGGGTCGAGCATTACCACAAAGCCGGGCAAGTTCTCGTTGACAGTGCCGAGCCCATAATTGACCCACGAACCAAGCGCGGGGCTCCCCGAGATGAGCTTGCCCGAGTTCATCATCAGCATGGCCGATCCATGAATGGGGGATTCGGCCGTCATCGAGTGCAAGAAAGCAATGTCGTCGACGTGGCCAGCGAGGTGTGGGAAGAGCTCGCTAACCCACTTGCCCGATTGGCCATATTGCTGGAACTTCCAACGCGGTTCGACGATGCGGCCTTGGTTGCGATGACCGCCACGACCGTGGGTCTTGACTTCGACCGTTTTGCCATCCATGCCAATCATGCCGGGCTTGTGATCGAACGTGTCGATGTGGCTGGGCCCGCCATACATGAACAGAAAGATGACACTCTTGGCCTTGGGAGTGCCGCTCGCCGGCTTAGCCGCGAGCGGGTTTCCGGCGGCGAGTATTTCGTTGCCAAACAGCCCCGAGAGGGCCGTGGCACCGAAACCGGCCCCGGTTTGCCACAGAAACTCGCGTCTCGTTCGTCCACAGAAGTTATTCATAGCGTACTACCACTGAGTCACCGAGGACACAGAGCAGGGAGTGAAAGTTGAAGATTAAAAAGGCTGATGCACAGCCACTCGCATTACGTTTGCTAGTTATTTCTCTCTTCGACTCCGTGATCTCAGTGCCTCTGCGGTGCAATCAATCCAAGTAAACGAATTCGTTGAAACTCATCACTGCGAGGCAATAAAGCCTTAGTGCCTCGTCATGGCTCTTGCCATGGTTGGCTGTTAGTTTGCCGATCAGATCGAGTCCCTCGGCGATGTCCTCATCCGTCGCTTGCCGGCCGAGCACAAGCGCGATTGTCTCGGCAACTTGGGCCTTAAGGTCGATCCCCGCATCGCGCTTCACTCGCTCGGCCAGAATGCTTGCCTGTTCGTGCATGAATTGCCCATGCAACAGGGCGAAGGCCTGCGCGGGTTGCGTCGTGTTAAAACGAGCCTCACAGCTAATGTCGGGTTCGGGCGCGTCGAAAGCCGAAAGCAACGGCACCGCCAGCGACCGCTTGATGTGAATGTAAACGCTCCGTCGCCAACGATCGTGGTCACTCGAACTCTCCCAGTTGCGGCCCGGCTGTGACTGTGTGGCAAGCACCTCGGCACTCAGCGTGGGATAGATACTCGGTCCATAAACTTGGTCGGTCAGGTTACCACTGACCGCCAGCACCGAGTCGCGCAATTCCTCGGCCGTGAGGCGGCGCGGATCGAATCGCCACAGCAAGTCATTGAGCGGATCAACTTCGAGTGCTTCGCGATTGCCGGCGCTCGACATGCGATAGGTGTTTGACGTCACAATGAGTCGGTGCAACGGCTTTAGTCGCCACTGCTGTTCGACAAGCCAAGTGCCGAGCCAATCGAGCAGTTCCGGGTGGGTCGGCGGCACGCCAAGCTGACCGAAATTATTCGGGCTGCGGACGATGCCGCGACCGAAGTGGTGTTGCCAAACGCGGTTGGCGATCACGCGTGCTGTGAGCGGATTCGACCCGTCAACCAGCAAATCGGCGAACGCCCTCCGTCGACCGGCCGATCGCGCGTCGGGCGCGGAAGGCGGAACATCGAGCTCGTGACCACCAAGAATCTCGGGCACGTGCGGTTGAACCTCGGTGTCGCCAAGCACGTGGGGATTGCCGCGCAGATTTACGTAAACGGGGGGCGCAGGAACGGTGCATCTGGCCAGCGCGAGGACAACCTCGGCCGGTGGCAATTCCCTAAGTCGCTTGTCAATCGATTCGAGTTCAGCGACTACTTCTTGATACGCTGCGGCCTCTTGTTCGTTAAAGAATTCAACTAAATGCTCTTTGAGTATCGCGCCGCGATTTCGACCTTCTGTCTCGCGTTGTAGCACTCCCGGCATACGACTAATGGCGACTTGTTCGGCTTCGTGCTTAGCCCGAAGCGCTTTCGGTCGGATGTACTTGAGTGTTAAGCGCTCGTCGAGGCGATCGGCATCTTCGACGATGTACTGATTGTTCGATTCTTGATCCGCGCGCGTGCCATACGTGGTAACATCCGCAAAGATGGCCCGCATCCCGTAGTAGTCGGTCTGGGGAATCGGATCGATCTTATGATCGTGGCAACGTGCGCAACCGACCGTCAGACCCAGGAACGCTTGTGCGGTTGTCGACACCAAGTCGTCCATCTCGTCGGCCAGCGATTGCACCGGGTCGGCCGGTTCGTCGTCCCAAACGCCGAGCCGGTAATAGCCGGTCGCCGTCATGCTTTCGGCCGTCACTCCGCCATATTGAGCGTCGAGTTCATCTCCGGCCAGTTGTTCGCGGACGAACTGATCGTAAGGCTTGTCGTCGTTGAGCGACCGAATCACATAGTCGCGATACTTCCAGACGTTTGGCTTGGGATTGTCGCGCTCGAAGCTATTGCTCTCGGCATAGCGGACAACGTCGAGCCAATGGCGAGCCCATTTTTCACCGTAATGGGGCGACGCCAACAGCTCGTCGACGAGCCGCTCGTAGGCATCGGGCGCCGGGTCGCTAACAAACTTGTCGAGCTGCTCAGTCGTCGGTGGCAGCCCGATTAAGTCGTAATAAAGCCGACGGCACAGCGTCCGCTTGTCGGCTTCGCCATTGCGAGGCAGCCCGGCCGCTTCGAGCCGCGCGAGGACGAAGGCGTCGATTGGGTTGCGAACCCACTCAGTCTCTTTCACCGCCGGGACCGGCGGATTGGTCATCGGCAGAAACGACCAATGCTTTTCGTATTCCGCACCGCCGTCGATCCACTGACGCAGGATCTCGACCTCTTTCTCCGACAGCGGTTTTCCTTCGGGGGGCATCCGCATGAACTCGTCGTCGGAAGTGACCCGTTCGATGATCGCACTCGCCGACGCATCCCCCGGCACGATCGCAAATTCGCCCGAATCGAGTAACGCGCGGGACGCAGTTTGTTCGTGTAGCGCGAGTCCCGCTTCGGCCACGTCGGGACCATGACAAGCGTAGCAGCGACGCGCCAGCAGCGGCTTCACATCGCGCGCGAAACTCACTCGCGCATCGGTTTGTGCCGATACTTCAACGGGCGACCACAACGTGGCCGCAAACAATAGGCCCAGCAACGGGCCAAAAGAAGGGAATCGCAGGTGCACCATTGACCCCGATTGTACCGCAAGGACAGGCGTCAGATCAAACCGAATCACAGCCTCACCCGGGTGCTGGCCCGTAGTTGTACTAAGAACCTATCTCAAAACCATAAGAACCAACTGATCGCTAGCATGCGTACATATCATCGAGCATTCTGTTCTTCTCAACGGCACGGAGGTGACGGGTATGAGGAAGGAGTTTCGAGGATCGAGTTGGCGGATGTCGGA
>JBGSRO010000064.1:0-17296 GCA_041737535.1 Pirellulales bacterium
AAGAAAGCCGCTTTGACAGCGGGCGTCATTTCGGCTTCCAGTTCCGGCGGCAACTTGCTCATGCAAGTATTGGGGCCGAAATCGACCGTGCGAGTCTAGCCCGGTTTCTCGGGTGCTTGCACCGGGGCGTGAACGGTTACCTGATCGACTAGCGGTTCGGCAACATCTCTTGCACGCAGATCGTCGCGTCGGGCACCGCCAGTGGCGAAACGATGCCATCGGCTTGGATTGTCTGCGAAGTCTCATAGCGATGCCCCCCCGGTGCGGCAGCGTCGGCAAGTGGACCGCGAAATACGTGCAATTGGCGATTCAAGAGGTCGAGTACCCAGTACTCGGGCACGATTGCCTCGGCGTACAAATGTGGCTTCAGCTTGCGATCAAATTCGAGTGAGGTGTTGGCAACCTCGACGACGAGTAAGGCCGACGTAGGATGGGCTTTGACGTAATCGTCTTCAGCCCCCCTGACAAGGCAAAAATCGGGCTCTGGCTCACTCACTTCGCTGACCTGAAGCGGGCCTTGCTGGCGAACGTGGCAATCCGGCGGAAGCACTCGTTTCAGTACACGGCTTACAAATTGAATTCCGCTGAAATGTTCGGAAGATTGCGGCGCCATCGAGATGATTTCTCCTTCGATGAGTTCGACCCGCTGCCCATCAAAGACTCCCTGTTCGGCAGCGAGGTAGTATTCGTCGCGAGTCCATAGCTTGCGCGGCAATGGTTCGCTCACGGCCGAGAGCAGGGGCGTGACGTTCGGCGGGGCTGCGGAGGAGAGAATTGTTGCGCTCATAGCGGTCCGCCAAACAAGCATTATCGGGTTGACGCAATTATGTTTCTAGCCAGTGACGCGATCTTACGCGATCCGTCGCTGATTGCTAGGCAATCAGTGTGCTGACCGCAAAGCGGTCAGCAACTACGCCGGTGGCAACAATTCGCGAACGGCAATCGTCGCATCGGGCATTGCTAGTGGCGAAACGGTACCATCTGCGTCAACTGTGATCGATGTATCATAACGATGTCCCCCCGGCGCAGCCACGTCGGCGAGCGGATCACGAAACACGTGCAACTGCCGGTTCACAAGATCGAGCACCCAGTATTCGGGTACGTTGGCCTTGGCGTACAAGTGTGGCTTGAGTTTCTTGTCGAACTCGAGGGATGTTTTGGCGACCTCAACGACGAGCATGGCTGTCGTGGGGTGGGCTTTGACGTAATCCGCCTTAGTTCCCTTTACGATACAAAAGTCAGGTTCGGGTTCGCTTTCTTGACTTATCGTCAACCCAGCTTGTTGTCGAATATGGCAATCAGCGGGAAGAATCGTTTGAAGCGAATCATTGACATATAAAATTCCACTGACGTGCCCAGGCGACTGTGGCGGCATCGCAACGATTTCCCCTTCGATGAGTTCGACGCGCTGACCGTCGAACACTCCCTGTTCGGCAGCGCGGTAATATTCGTCGCGAGTCCATAGTTTGCGCGGTATTGGTTCGCTCACGACTGAGAGAAGGGGCGTGACGAACGGCGGCGTTGGGGAGGAGAATGTTGTTGTACTCATCCCTTCATTCTACTGTCGAAACGTGACGGGAATCAACGAGATTGTCGAGCTACCTCCGATGAGACGAAGCTCATCGGCTAGCGCTGCGACAGCGAGAATTATCGATTATCTGCGTTCATCTGCGTCAAACTGTGGCTAATTGTCACCGTCCCGACGCCTCGACTGGCCGCATCGCGAAGAATGTCTCGTAGATCGACTCGCTCACGTCGTTGAGTTTGCGTTGCAAGCGGTCGACGAATTCGTGCAGTCCAGCGGCGATCACTTCGTCGGCGTGGCTATAAGCCATTTCCGATCGCAACTGCCCCAGTTGCTGTTCGGGGCGGTTGCTGTAGGTGCCGGTGCTGGTGCCGCTGATGGCGTGTAGGCTGGCATTCGCGCGCGTGAGGCAGTGCAGCACCGCGCGGGGGAACTCGGCGTCGAGAATGAGGAAGTCGACGATGCTCGCCGGATCGATGCGGCCGTGGCGTTGGCGGTACATTTCGAGCGCACTGGCCGATCGCAACAATGCGAGCCACTGAATATCGTCGTAGGGAGTGCCAACATCGCTTGGCTTCGGGAGTAGGATGAAATATTTCACATCGAGAATGCGCGAGGTCTTATCGGCACGCTCGATCATCCGGCCCAGTTCCGAGAAATGCCAAGCTTCGCCATGCGTCATGGTGGTGTCGGTGACACCGACGAATTGCTGACCACTGACATTGACTTGGGCAAAAAAATCGTGGGGGTCGTCGATCACCTTTTCGAGCCGACCGACATCGCGGACGGCCCAATAGAACTTGTTGATGTGTTCCCACATTTCGGCAGAGATGATCTCGCGAACGCTGCGGGCATTTTCGCGAGCCGACACCAAACAGCTTTGCACACTGTTAGGATTCCGCTCGTCGAACGTCAAAAAGTTGATCACGTTCGCTTTGGTAACGGTATCGTAGTGCTCGTAATAGCGACGCCCGTCGCCGGTGGTGACAACCAAAGGCCACCACTGCTCCCCTGCCTCGCCCGGCATGTCGAGACTGAGGTTCAGGTTTACCGAAATGAAGCGGGCCACGTTCTCGGCCCGCTCGACGTAGCGGCTCATCCAATAGATTGACTCAGCAACGCGGCTCAGCATTGGACGCAACTCCGGAGGTTAAAGCTCGGGAGTGCGGGCGGTACGGCTCGTCGGTAGCGCGCCGCGCACTCGGGGCAAATAGTGCTCGATATTTCGATGCCGGTATTGTTGTGCAGTCTGATTGCAAAAGCGAGGTGCATTGGCCGACCACTTAGGTCGAGTCGACACGGTTTCGGCACGAAACAGGGAAATCACTTTTTGCATCGACGCGAACAACGTGACTGGCATCTCAACATCCTCGGGGTTTGGTGATGCAAAGCGGAACAACGTGGTGGGCCATTGCGAGTGGCGGCACCCAACAAACGGACACAAGTCCGCTGGCGGTTGTTCGCTTGGCAATGCCCTTTGGTCATGAAGTAAGCACCCAAGTATCTTTGCTGCCCCCCCCTTGCGACGAGTTCACCACCAGCGAACCCTTGCGGAGCGCGACTCGAGTGAGTCCTCCCGGGAGCACAAAAATGTCTTCGCCATAGACGATAAACGGCCGCAGATCGACGTGCCGACCATCGAGTCCGTCGTCGGTCAAAACGGGCACTTTCGAGAGCGATAGCATCGGCTGAGCGATCCAGTTGCGTGGATTGGCCTTCACTTGCTCGGCCGTAGTGTCACGTTCGGCCTGGGTGGCGTGGGGACCGATCAGTAGCCCGTAACCCCCGGCTTCGTTTGCCGGTTTGACAACGAGTTTGTCCATGTTGGCCAGCACATGGTCGCGATGCTCGTCGTCACAGCAAACGTAAGTCGGCACGTTGGGAAGGATCGCTTCTTCGTTCAAGTAATAGCGAATCATCTCAGGGACGTAGGCATACACCACCTTGTCGTCGGCGACGCCAGTGCCTGGCGCGTTGGCGAGTGCCACGCGACCGCTGCGGTAAGCGTCCATCAGTCCTGGCACGCCGAGCATACTGTCGGCGCGGAACGCCTTCGGGTCGAGGAAGTCGTCGTCGAGTCGGCGATAGATGACGTCGATGCGCTGGAACCCATTGGTGTTCCGCATGTAGACGAAGCCATCTTTGACGACAAGGTCACGACCTTCGACCAAATCGATACCCATTTGCTGAGCGAGGAACGAGTGCTCGAAGTAAGCCGAGTTATACATGCCGGGCGAGAGGAGCGCGACGGTCGGCGTACGGTGTTGGTCGCCCATCAGATGTTGCAGCGCGTCGAGCAACCGGCTGGGGTAGTCGTCGACCGGCCTGACGCAAACTTTCTCGAACACCTGCGGAAAGGTTTGCTTCATGAGCTGACGGTTTTGCAGCACATACGAAACGCCCGACGGACAGCGGAGATTGTCTTCGAGTACGTAGAACTGGCCATCCTTGTCGCGAACCAAGTCGGTCCCCGTGATGTGACACCAAACGCCGCGCGGCGGCGTGAGCCCGACGCACTGCGAGCGAAATCCTTTAGCGGTGGCGATCACACTTTCGGGAATCGCCTTGTCGCGGAGGATGTGTTGCTCGTTGTAGATGTCCTGCAAGAACAAGTTAATCGCCTGAATCCGCTGCTTGAGCCCTCGCTCGAGATTTTCCCAGTCGGGAGGAGTGATCACTCGCGGGACGATATCGAACGGAATGATTCGTTCTTGGCCGCGGGTGTCGCCGTAAACGTTAAAAGTTACGCCAAGTTGCAGCATCGACCGGTCGGCCGCCTTTTGTCGACGGATCAAGTCGTCGGACGTGATGCCATTGATTTTGTCGAACAAGAGCTGACACTGCTGGCGCGGCTCGCAGTCGTCGTCGAACATTTCGTCGAAGTGATCGCGAACTTCGTAGTTGTCAAAATGGTTGGCGAGCCGTGGGGTGGAAACGTCGACCTCGGCGGGTTCGGTTTGTGCCCCGCGCGTTTGCGACTGTTTAGAGATGGACCCTAAGGTCTGCGACTGCATGGCGTCTCCCGGTTGTACGCACCGATAGCGGCAGCTACCCAATGCTCAATGACCACGCCTGTAGTGTATAAGTGTAATCGGCCGACGAGTCGACGCCAAGTAAGTGAAGATTTTGTGAATCGGGGATCCGGGATTTATGCTCAACGGTCTCCAAAACCTCCAATTCCCAGCAGGTCCGCGAGAATGTACCCCAAGACCATTAGTAGTGGTGCAAGCGCCACGAGCACAAGCAGCACGGCCACCAGAAAGGTCAACGAGTCGTCGCGACCGGGTTTCACACGACGTTGCCGGGTCGCTTCGGTTACCGACGACTCGTAGGGATTAATTTCGTGCGGCGCCGGCTGCTGACTTTTCATCGTTTGATGTCGTGCAGCTAAAGCCACTTTTTCCAAAACAAATACCCCTCAGCCGGCTCGCAATTCGCCGCACCAACAAAGCCAAACCGCCGGTAAACTCGTTGGGCTGCCGGGTTGTCGCCGCGCACCTCGAGCGTCAACGACACACATCCCATCGCCCGCGCGTGTTCTTCGACCGCCTCGAGCAGTTTTGTCGCAACGCCCTGACCGCGAGCAGCGGTAGTGACCGACACGTCGTGAATGTTGACCAGAGGCCGGGCGGCGAATGTGCTGAACCCGACGAATGCCGTGAGCACGCCGACGGGCCTGCCATCGAGTCGGGCGAGCCATGCGAGCGAATTCGGCAGCCTCGCCAATTCGTCGGTGAGTCGCTCGCGCACATCGGCGGCGAGCGGTTTGCCATCACCGAGCGGGTCGCGAGCGTAGGCGTCGAGCATTGCGACGAAATCACGGGCGTCGGTGGGGTCGAGAAAGTCGACGCGGTCGATGGAGATCATAGGTGAGATTTGCGATCAGGAATTATCAGAAATTATCGTAATCGGAATTGCGGTCGGCGGTTAGCGGCGACTTCGTCGCCACTGAAGTTCGGGAAGCGAACCTAGCTGGTTGCCCGCTGTCCTCTCCCCGCTCATTTGCCCCCTTTTCCCGGCTCCTGGCCCCCTCTACACTGTGGGGCTTGAATTAGCTAACTCCTACCGGGGCACGAATTGCCATGGCGGTTCCCAAACGCAAACAGAGCAATGCACGCAGCGGTTCGCGTCGTGCACATCATTTCCTCACCGCGAAGCAGCTTCAAAAGTGCCCCAAGTGCGGCACTTTGATGCCGACGCATGTGGTTTGTCCCAATCAGAATTGTGGCAGCTACATGGGTCGCGTGATTGTGCAACCGACGGCCGAATAGACACTTAGACGGCAGACGGTAACGGGCAAATGTTGTTTTTGCCAACCGTTCGGGGAGAATATCGATGGCACGCACGGCGTTCTTATTTCCCGGCCAGGGTGCACAGGCGGTTGGTATGGGTGGCGTGCTCGCTGCTGAATTCGCTCAGGCGCGTGAGCTTTTTGCCGAAGCCAGCGATCACTTAGGCTATGACCTACTCAAGCTTTGCATCGAAGGCCCCGCCGACCAACTCGACAGCACTGAGAGCAGCCAACCGGCGATTTTCGTCACCAGTCTCGCGGCAGTCGAAAAGCTGAGACACGACTCTCCCGCTGTTGTTGGCGACTGCGTCGCCACGGCCGGTTTGAGCCTAGGAGAATACACAGCACTCGTATTTGCAGGCGCGATGAGCTTCGCCGACGGATTGAAAGTGGTCGCCGAGCGGGGCTCCGCGATGCAAGATGCCGCCGAGGCGGTGCCGAGCGGCATGCTAAGCATTCTCGGCATGGAAATCGATGCCGTCGAATCGCTCTGTGCCGAAGCGGCTCAGGGAGATGTGCTACAGGTCGCCAACCACCTTTGCCCCGGCAATATTGTCGTTTCGGGGGGGACTGCCGCCTGTGAGCGAGTCGCCGACTTGGCCGACAAAGCGGGAGCGATGAAGGTCGTGCCGCTCGCCGTTGCCGGTGCGTTCCACACGCCGATCATGAAACCTGCGGTCGAGCGACTCACGGCGGTGCTTTCGCAAATCGAATTGAAAAAGCCACGAATTCCAGTCGTCTCGAACGTCGACGCCACGGCACACGACGACCCCGAGAAAATTCGCCAGCTTCTGGTTCAGCAACTGGTGAGCCCAGTGAGATGGGAAGACTCGATGAGAAACCTGCTCGGCGACAGCCATAGAATTGAACAGTGCTATGAAATCGGTCCCGGGCGCGTGCTGCGAGGACTACTCAAACGAATCGACCGCAAATTCCCTTGTGAAGGTATTGAAGTTTGAAAAATTTAGCCCCCGGTCAATGACCGTGGGAGAATCGAAGATATCGGGAAGACAATGTCCGAATTATCCAGCCGCATCCAAGTCAACCTCACAGGCAAAGTCGCCTTGGTCACAGGCGCGAGCCAAGGCATTGGCAAGTCTATCGCTCTCGCTCTGGCGCAAGCCGGAGCGAACGTCGCCTGTGTCGCTCGCAATGGGGAAAAACTGGCGGCGACTGTCGGTGAAATCGTCGCGGCCGGTGGTTCGGGCTTTGTCATAACGGGGGACGCTTCGAGCAGCAACGATGTGCAGCGTGTCGTCGATGCGGTCGTCGAGCAAGCGGGAAAGATCGATATCCTCGTCAACAACGCCGGCATCACCCGCGACAACCTGCTTCCTCGCATGAGCGACGAAGAGTGGGACGACGTCATTGCCACCAACCTGCGTAGCTGTTTCTTATTTACCCGCGCCGTGGTTCAGGCGATGCTGCGTACTCGCAGCGGGCGGATCATCAACATTTCGAGCGTCTCGGGCAAAATGGGCAATCCGGGCCAGGCCAATTACAGCGCCAGCAAGGCGGGCATGATTGGCTTTACGCGGACAGTCGCCCGCGAGATTGCCAGTAAGCGGCGGCCGATTACCGTCAACGCCATTTGTCCCGGCTTCGTGCAATCGGAAATGACCGATGCCCTTGGCTCGGCCCTCGACGATGTGGTCAAAGCAAAAGTGCCATTGCAACGCCTTGGCACGGCCGACGAAGTCGCCGACGCGGTGCTCTATCTCGCTAGCGACTCAGCCAGTTACATCACGGGCGAAGTTTTGACCATCGACGGCGGCCTCACCTCGTCGGCTTAACCCGTTCGGCCCGCTCGTCTAGACAATGCTGGCGCTAGCGGCTATATCTTGACCGATCCTATCCATTCACTCTATCTTGATAAATCTTCGAGCGGCACCGGCTCCCCCCCGAGCGGTGTTGCCCGGAACACTGGTTAGATTAGGGCAAACGACTCAAAAATCAGGTGGGCTGATCGCAATGGTGTTGATGCACCGACTTTTCTGTCGATCACTCGCATTGGCATAAGCAAGTAACACGGAGATTTGAAAGTGGCGACAATTTTAGACCGCGTAGCCGATATTGTTTCGGAGCAACTGGGTGTGGAAAAAGACAAAATTGCCCCCGAGACACATTTCGTCAACGACCTTGGGGCCGACTCGCTCGACACCGTCGAACTGGTGATGGAATTAGAAGAAGAGTTCGACATCAATATCCCTGACGACGCTGCCGAGAAAATCCAAACTGTCGGACAGGCGGTCGATTATATCGAAGCCAACTCCGATAACGGCTAGCCAGCGCACGCTCCTTCGTTTCCGTCAATGGTCGTTTCCGTCAAAGTCGGTCGTGCGCGTCGGCGACCGACAATCAAAGCTCTAGGGCGCACTCCCGTGCGCCCTTTTTCATTTAGGGATCTGTTGCGATGACCGTTGCGAAGACCGTTGCGAAGAATCGTCGAGTGGTTGTCACCGGTCTGGGGGCTGTCTGTTCGCTAAGCCTTAAGGTCGATGAGCTGTGGTCTAAACTACTCGCTGGTGAGAGCGGCATTCACACCATCAAAACTTTCAGCACTGAGAACCACAAAGTTCATTTCGGGGGCGACATTTATGACTGGAATCCCGCTCCTTATATCGACGCCAAAGAACAAAAGCGAGTCGACCGCTTTTGCCAGATGGCGATGGTCAGTGCTATCGACGCCATCGACGATTCGGGACTCGATTTCGGCAAAGAAGATCCCTTCCGATGTGGCGTGATCATCGGCAGCGGCATTGGTGGACTCAACGAAATCGAAGAACAGATGGAGCGTTTGCTCTACAAAGGCCCCGACCGCGTATCGGCTTTCACCATTCCCAAACTGATGGTCAATGCCGCCTCGGGGCACGTCTCAATTCGCTATGGACTGCGCGGCGTGAATTACGCCATTGCGACCGCATGCGCGAGTGCGACCAACTCGATGGGTGATGCCTACAAGGCCATCAAATACGACGACGCCGACGTGATGATCACCGGCGGCAGCGAATGTGCCTGCACCTCGATGGGTCTTGCTGGCTTCTCGAACATGAGGGCTTTGAGCGAGCGGCACGATGATCCTCAAGGTGCGAGTCGACCGTTTGACGCCGACCGCGATGGATTTGTGCTCTCCGAAGGAGCCGGTATCTGTGTCTTCGAAGAATATGAACACGCCAGGGCACGTGGCGCCCACATCTATGGCGAAGTCCTCGGCTACGGAGCCAGCGGCGACGGAGGCCACATCACCCAGCCCGATGCCGAAGGAACCGGTGCTGGTCGTGCGATGGCGATGGCCCTCAAAAACGCCCAGCTCAATGTCGAAGCTATCGACTATATCAACGCCCACGGCACCAGCACCCCCCTCGGTGACAAAGCTGAAACGATGGCGATTAAGAACATCTTCGGCGACCATGCTTATAAGCTGAGCGTCAGCAGCACCAAGAGCCAACTCGGCCACCTGCTGGGAGCCAGCGGCGGCGTCGAATTCGTTGTCTGCATGAAAGCTCTTGCCGACCAGGTCTGCCCACCGACCATCAACCTCGACACCCCCGACCCCGCGTGCGACCTCGACTACACGCCCCACCAGCCCAAGCAGCGCGAAATTAACGTGCTCATGAGTAACAGTTTTGGTTTTGGTGGGCACAACGGGTCGATCATCGCGGGACGGGTTTGAGCCTGAAATACCGGCCCGAAAATCGGCGTCGTTGGTCCCACTCGAGACTTAGGCTAGAATTGAGAGAGATTGACTTTTGGACGCGAGGTTTGCCAGATGAGTTCTCACGCCGCAATCGATGTCTACTATCCCGAGTCAGATGGGAAACCGATGGGTGAAACCGATCTGCATATCCATTGGATGTTTCGCATTCGCGATATTCTGAAGTGGCGATATCGGGAACACCGCACCTACGTGGCTTGCAATTTGTTGTTGTACTATCAAGAAGGCATGCCGAAGAAGTTCTTGGTGCCCGATGTGTTTGTGGTAAAGGACAGCGATCCTGGTTTCCGTCGGACTTACAAATTGTGGGAAGAAGGAAGGTCTCCCGATTGCATTTTTGAAGTGACATCACTCGGAACTCGTCGGGAAGATAAGACTGGCAAGCCAAATAAATATGCAGCGATGGGGGTCGGTGAATATTTTCTCTACGATCCTTCCTCGGAATATCTGTCGCCACCCTTGCAGGGCCATCGGCTCGTTGACGGCGAGTACGTCCGTATCGAACCAGATAGCCAAGGCAGGCTTTTTTCGCAGCAGCTAGACCTCTACCTGCTACTTGATGAACGTGAACTTGTGCTGCATGACGCGAAAACCGATCAGCGGCAACTAACGCACGCCGAAGCGGCAGAATTGGCCGCCGAAGCCAAACAGCGCGAAGTCGAAGCCAAACAGCGCGAAGTCGAGGCCAAACAGCGCGAAGTCGACGCTAGACAGCACGAACTCGAAGCACGCGACCTTGAAGTCTCGCGGTTGCGGGAAATTCTTAAGCGACACGGTATTGACGAATGAGCGACGACTTTAGCACCCCAGCCGTTTGACGGAAGTCCGTGTTACTCGCACCGGCCACGCTAGCCTTAGGTCACTCGGCTTGATGGACTCAGGCCAGCGTAGCCGTCTAAGTTAGCCGCTTTGACTTCAGCATCCAAAGCGACAGGGCTAAGCACATAGGCGCAGCGCATAATTCGCGTTCGACCACTTCGGAGCTACCCGCTACCCCGTACGCACCGATCGTACGCAACCGCCAAACTCAAGCTCCAACGCTCGCTGGGCACATCGCTCCTGAAACTGCGCCCCAGTCTCCCCTGCCCCATCGATCACCAATCGATTCCATGCCTGCGGATGATCGGGCAAGATGCGATGCGCAATGCGGTGTCGGCCCGCTTCGTCGATCGGGGCAAACTCGACCACACGGTCGACCCGGCCGGGACGCGTAGCGCGACCTTCGATGGGTTGGCCGATGGCGGGGTCGATGCGGTCAAGGCAATTCGTCGTGAGTACAACCAGCAGTCCATCGGCACGCTGCACCCCATCGAGACAGTTGAGTAGTGCGTCGAAAGTGAGCCCGCCACGTTCGCCGGCAACGATATTTTCGCGTCCGTGGAAGATGGCGTCGATGTCTTCGAGCAGGGCCATGCAGGGTACCTCGGTCAGCATCGCTGACCACTCCCGCTGCAGTTCGTCGTTGTGCAGACTGGCGAGGTCGTAGGCAAAGACCGGCAGGTCGAGGTCCTCGGCCACGGCTCGAGCGAAGGCTGTTTTGCCCGTGCCCGGCTCGCCCCACAGCAGCCAACCCCGCCGCCAGGGGAGCCCTCGCTGGCGATACCACTGCTCGGCGTCCTTCCATCGCAGGGCTTCGGTCGCAAGGTCAGTAGCTTCGGGTGAAAGCGCAAGTTCTTCGACAGCCGACAGTTTGCATTGGCGAGGTGTGCCGAGCTGATGGAAGGCAAAACCAAGCGGACGATACTGCAAGCAGCCTCGCAAATCGGTGTGCGACGCGCCGACGCTGTGGCTCGAGTGACGCTGGGTGGCACCCTGCATTCGCATTTTGCCAGCGGTGCCGTGAATGTGTTTAACGTGATGGCGACCGGCAGCTTGCGTATTTTCGTAAACTTGGCGGTTGAAGAAGTCGGTCGCTTCGGTCACCAGACGATCGGGATCGAACAGGCCTCGGACGTAGCAGAGCTGCAAACTCATTTGTTGGTAGCTACTGGCGGTGACACCATCCTCGAGGTCGTGCTCACTGCGGCCTCCACGACCAACCCACAACGCTCTCCAGCCGAGCCAGTAGATGCGGCCCGCGGGAGGACTCGTTTCCATCGCCACTACTTGCACACGATTGCGCGGACGGACGTAGAGCATCCAGCCGATGTAGGAACGGGGACCCCAACTCGACGCCGCAAAGTGACTCCGCAAGTAACACTGCATCGCTTCGGCTTGATAGCCATCGAGCGTGAGTGACATCACTACGCGGCTCGCGAGAATCTGATAGGCGGCACGCACATTCGACCAGAACGCTGCGAGCAACGACCCGAGGGCCGCTCCGCCGGCGAGTAGCCACGCGCCGTTATCGCCCATAATCGCGATCGGCAATTCGAATTGTGGTGATCCTGCATTCATATGCAGCACCAGACACGAGTTCCGTGGCAAGGTTCACCGTCGCCTGAAACATCCAATTGCCGCACAGCCTAGCGAGCGTCCAACGACTGCTACTTTAGTGGGCAGCATTGCGAATTGTGCTAGCGAACATCCGTGACGCGCCGCGAGCAGATTGAGATTCCCTTGTTTCGGTCAAAAAATGTCATTGGCCGATGAGCTTTGTCGTGTTGCGTCCCGCTCGAAGAAAGGACACGCTGTGAGTATTTCAGGGTCGATGCGTAGCTCGACTGCAACAAAGCTGAAAACAGAGTGCGAGTCTATTGGGTTTGGTACGCTTATTGCTCATTAGTCGCTGCGACAACCCCGCCGCCGATTCATTCTCCCGAATTGGCCCCGCTGCCCCTCGCACCAAAACGGATGCTCATGATGCGCAAAGGTTTCTTGATTGACATGGATGGTGTTATTTATCGTTCCAGCGAATTGATCGCCGGGGCGAAAAACTTCATTTCGCTGCTCGAGCGGATGGAGATGCCCTACATGTTCCTCACCAACAACAGCCAGCGGACCCGTCGCGACGTGGCGATGAAAATCAACCGCATGGGCATCCCCTCGACTGAAGACCATATTTTCACTTGCGCAATGGCGACCGCCCGATTTCTCGCCCGACAGAGTCCCGGCGGCACGGCCTACGTTATTGGTGAAGGGGGCCTGCAAACGGCACTCCACAAGAATGGCTACGCGGTGGTCGACCGCTCGCCCGATTATGTTGTTGTCGGCGAGGGGCGCACGCTCACGTTCGAGATGCTCGAAACGGCTGTGCAGATGGTGCTCGACGGGGCAAAGCTGATCGCCACGAACCTCGATCCCAATTGCCCCACGAAAAACGGAACCCGTCCGGGCTGTGGTGCAATCGTCAAATTAATTGAAGAAGCGACCGGCATCAAAGCCTTCAGCGTCGGCAAGCCGAGCCCGGTCATGATGCGGCAAGCTCGCAAAGAACTTGGTATGGCGACCAGCGAAACCATCATGATCGGCGACACGATGGAGACCGATATTTTGGGTGGTGTGCAAATGGGTTACCGGACAATTTTGGTGCTCTCAGGCGGTACCCGTCGCGAAGACCTGGCAAACTTCGCCTATCAGCCCGACATGGTGGTCGACTCGGTCGCCGATCTCTGCGACCCCTCGGTGCTGCTGAACGACGTCACACCGACGATGAACCGCGACGACGACACGCCACACGATTTGCGAGACTGGGCGCGTGCGCACGCGTAAGTCCGATCGCGACGCGGCAGCCGAAAGCCGCGCGGGCCTACTAACTAAAACGTGAGCCAAGCCATGATCGCGAGGATCGGGGCGAGGAAAACCACGCTGTAGAACATGTAACCGAAGAAGCTAGGCATTTTCACGCCCGATTGCTCGGCGATGGCGCGCACCATGAAATTCGGCCCGTTGCCGATATAGGTCATCGCACCCATGAAGACCGACCCGAGGCTAATGGCGACGAGCAAACTGTGGGCGACCTCTGTACCGGGGACGGCCTGTTGCCCTTCGGCAAGCGGCATCGCAGTGGCCGTTTGGAAAAACACCAGATAAGTCGGTGCGTTGTCGAGCACGCTCGACAGGCCTCCAGTGATCCAGAAGAATTGAGTGGGCGTATGAATGCCAAGTTCACCCCCATGTTTGTTCAAGATTTGCAGAGCGGGTTGCATGCAGATGAAAATGCCCACGAACAGGGCGGCGACTTCGACGATCGCGTGATAACTGAACGAGTTTTGCCGCCGCACTTCGCTGCTACCGAACCAGAGCGAAAGGCCAACGAGTGCCAGTTGCACAATCTCGCGCAGATACATGGGTGCGTGCCAGTCGGTGCCAGGGACTGGCTTGCTCGGATCGAGTAGCGCGACCGCAAACACGACGCCCACCAAGAGTGGCAAGTTGAGCGCGAGTCCAGCGAACGTGAGCCGCGTCGTGTGAGACTCGTCGCGATAACGGTCGGCCACCGACTCGCGGCGAAAGTACCAAAAGCGATCGAGCACGAAGTAAAGCGCGAGCAACATGCCGTTCACCAACAGCCACGGCTCCCACAGCGCGAAGAGGGTCCAAGTGAAGCTTACACCTTGCAGATATCCGAGAAACAGCGGCGGGTCGCCAATCGGCAGCAGACACCCACCACAATTGCAGACGACGAAGATAAAGAAAATGACCGAATGAACAACGTGCTTGCGCTCTTTGTTGGTTTCGAGCAGCGGACGAATCAGCAGCATCGCCGCACCAGTCGTGCCAATAAAGCTCGCGAGCAAACCGCCCGCGCCGATGAAAGCAGTATTCGTGATCGAGTTGGCTCGCAGGTCGCCCGAGATGCGAATGCCACCGCTGATGACATAGAGACTAAACAACAGCGTGATAAATGGTATGAATTCGCTGAGGATCGCGTTCTCGACAACAGTGCGTACGATGTCCCAGTTGAACCCGCCGGTCGCCGGTTCGACGATGCCGTGGATCGGCCAGTGGGCTTCGATGGGCGACTGATGCAGAAAACCGTAGTAGAGCAGTGTCAATCCACCGAGCGTCACGGCGACTTTGAAGCGGTTGACGTTCGACTCCCACCAATGCTCGGCGGCCGGAATTAACGGCAGAATGGCGATTGCGCCAAGCAACAGCACAAACGGGAAAACGGTCCAGATGGCGGGCGAGTGCATGTCGTGTTCACCGCCATGCTGAGCAACATGTTCCGCAGCGTGCTCGGCGGCATGACCGGCCGAGGCGGCGACGATCAACTCGGTTCCGTACTGCGGAAGCTCGAGCGTCACCGCGACGACATAGGCGAGGCAAACGGCGACAATCGCACCGACGACGCCAAACGAAGTGGCGGCCCCCGAGTTGTGGTGAGCGTGTGCCATCGATGTTGAACCCGATACCAAACCAGTTGACATGGCTGCCGATTCCTCTGCGAAAGAAACTATCCAAACGACGCACGCAGAGACTCGGCCGCAAAAAAGCACGACCGGTCCAAGCTAACGAGAGCCGTCGGGTTCGTCTATTGCCCGCTGACCCGCAACTCAATCAATGAAGCTGTGCGTCGCCGTCTGCTGATACATCGATTGTTGTAGCGTAGGCCACGTAGCAGACGGCAACGAAAGTTCCGCCAAGGAAGTACGTGGTCGCCCGCAGGTGCAATCCGTATAATCGGCCCCATGACCGTCCGAATGAGAGCGTCCGAGAAAGATTCGACAACCAGCAACAATTGCATATTCGAATGCCGTGCCAGTTCGCGCGGACCGCAACTCCTGGTAAGCGTTCGCTCGCTCACGGAAGCCGGGGCGGCGAAACGGGGCGGTGCCGACATCATCGATCTCAAAGAGCCCGCTATGGGTCCGCTGGGGAGGGCGAGTTTAGAGCTTTGCCGAGAAGTCGATCGACAATACGCCGGCACCCACCCGATCACGGCCGCTGGTGGTGAACTGGTCGACTACCTAGATGGGGTCGACCCGCTCTCTGATCTCATCGAGTTGAACCAGTGCATGGCACTGGTCAAGCTCGGCACGTCGCGACTCGCAAACCGCGCGAATTGGCAAAACGAAGTGGCCGCACTGCTGAGCGAATTGCCCACGCCGTCGCAAGTGGTACTGGTCGCCTACGCCGATGCCGAAAAAGCCAATTCGCCAACCCAAGAGCGCGTGGCTGCGGCCACTGCCGAGGTCGGTGGCCGCGTGGCAATGGTCGATACATTCGACAAACAGGGAGCAAAGTTGCTGGAACTTTGGTCGCTCGACGACCTAAGCCGCTTTGTTGATTTGGCCCGTAGGTACAGCATGGCGGCTGCCACCGCCGGACGTGTTGGGCTCGACGAAATTGCGGAGATTGCGACCGCAGGAGCCGACATAATCGGCGTTCGTGGGGCGGCTTGTCTTTCGGGAAAGCGAGATCGAAAGGTCGATGCGCGGCTGGTGGCAAAGCTCCATCGTGTCGTGGCCGATTGGCAAGCGTCGAGGTCGTAAAATTTTTTCTTGACTTTGACTTGCCAATTCGCATAATCAAGGTCGAACAGGTCACACGGCGCTCAAGCCTTTCGAGGCAAACCCTTTCGGGGGCGGCCGAGTTGTGGGTGAAGGTTGAGTTGGAGAGTTGACGCTCGGGCGGATCATCGCGTCATCGATTCATCAGGCACTCGATCGTCACTATGCTCGCCGCCCCCCTCTTCTTATCGCGTGTGACTGTCAGAGATTTGGGATGAGAGGCCGCTATTCTTGGGCAATGACAACGGTCTTGGACGATGAAGGCGGCAGCGTGTCGGCGTGGGGCGTAGTGGATTGGCGCCCGCAAAACTGTTTGTGGTAGCGACGGCATGAGCCGTTGGCTCCACGTGCCTGAAGCAGCTTTTCGCGGGGAGGGTTATCCAATATGCCAACGAATGTTCTTGATGCCATACGCGACGGATGGTGGGACTACGAACCGGCCGACGTCGAGCAAGACAACTACGACTCGACATTCGCGATGCCGGGGAGCGACGAAAAAATTGCGATCCTCGCAAAGCGAGCGGCCGAAGGCCTTCCGCTCTGGCACGACGAAGATCGGCTCTACTTCGATCAATCACACGAGCACTGACGGCATACGTCCAACTGGCTTAACGGCACATGCCTCACTGGGCTGGTAGCCTACGCCAGTCTGGGTTAAGGGCATACGCCACTCTGGCCATTGGCGACGACTTTGCATAAAGTCAGGGGCTGTTTCGCTAGCCACCACGATTGCGACCAACCCATGCCAAAGTTCTCTGTCACCGTTCCTCACCAAATGGGCCGCGAGGCGGCCAAAGAAAAACTTGACCGGTTGATGACGCGCGTCAGCGAACTTTATCGAGATCAAGTCAAGGACATCGAGCAACAATGGGACGGCAACACTCTCAACTTCAGTTTCCGCACGATGGGCATGACCATTTCTGGCAAGACAATCGTCGAAGAGAACCAAGTCGACGTCAAAGGCTACCTGCCCTTCGCAGCGATGCTGTTTAAAGGGAAGATCGAAAACGATATCCGCACACAACTCGTGAAGCTGCTGAGTTGAGCCAGAAGAATCGTTCCCGCCGGGGCTGCAATCTAGGCACGAAGCTTACTTTAGGAAGGAACGCAAAATAACTTCCTCATTGTGACGGTGAGCGAATAAATGGGACTGGCTCCGAGCGTATTGTTGGCTGCTGCCTCGACTGGTTTTGTGCTCGGTGCCTGTCCCATTTATTCGCACTGGAGCGGAGTAGTCCGTTGCGAAAAAGTGGGACAGGCACCGCAGAAAATGGTCCCAAGTGCTGGAGACTCGACAGGCTGCGGAGCCAGTCCCATTTTTTCGCAACTGCCGTTCTCTCGATGCTAACGTCAATCGTAACTCGTTCATA
>JBGSRO010000112.1:0-9387 GCA_041737535.1 Pirellulales bacterium
ACAAATTGAAAGCAAAACGAGTCAATGCTCCCAGTCATCGACAATCACGAGTGTCGATCGATGTTCCAGCTCACATCTCTGCGCTCTCCGTGTCCTCTGCGGTTAATCAAATCCCCAAGTTATTCTTGAGCGGTTCCCAAGGTCTTGAACATTGTGTTAGATTGGTCCGCTCAAGACCCAGGTCAGATCATTCCCGTTGCACTGGCGAGGCCGAGATTACTTGCTGGCTTTGCGAATTGCAAAGAGAGCCACCCCACTGACGCTGGTAATCAGCAACCAACTGCTGGGTTCGGGGACGGCGCTGGCGCCGCTAGCGACCAGCGTTGCCGCCAACGAACTGCCGAAGTTATTTCGCCACAGGTTGTAGTCGTCGGCACTAATGCCTCCCGCTCCCGTACCGGTGCCAATTGCAAAGGCCGCTTCGGTGGGAGCGCCGAGGTTGTCTCGCCATACCGTGTAATCAGCGGCGTCGACCACGTTGTCGCCGTTGAAGTCCCCCGGAAGATTCGTGCCTAAGTCGGGTTCGCTGATCAGCGAAAAGAACTCGATGGTACCATCTACCCCCGAGACGTCAGGTCTCGCGTTAGAGATGCCGACCGACGTAAAATTTGCCTCGCTGGTGGTCGGGATCGTCGTCGTCGCTCGCACGACTTCAAATGAGTCGTCGGGGCGCTTCGCGAACCAGGTGGCTGTCCAATTGCCGGAACCTCCGGTGGTGTCGAGGACGATCCGCATATCGATGTCGCCGCCGGCGTCGGTCGACAGTGCGAGCCAGTTTGCCCCGTTGATGATGCCCTGGTTGGTTGGAGTACCTGTCGCTTTCATACCGGTGCCGAGCTGAGCAACGTTAAACGTTGCGGGGGGCATCGTATCGGGGGGCGTCGGTTCGGGGCGGTTTTCGCCTCGATATAACATCCAGGCAGTGCCGACAACAACATTGGTTGTAAAGCGAGCGTTAGAAGAGATGAGAGTTGATTGTCCGTTGGCAAAGCCCACACCGAACCAGTCGATATCGCCGCTGATGCCAGAAATAGACGCGTCAAGCGTGTAAGCAAAACCGTTTTCCGGCCTGAAGGCGAGCGTCATGCTGCCACCGATCGTAGCTAAGTTATCGACCGAACCGTCAGCATTGAAAAAATTAGCGGCAACCCACGTTTCGCTTCCGGGGCGGATGTCCGGAACCATCGTGTTAATGTCGCCGGACGTGCCATCAAAATTGTCTTCGAAAATTACCGTCATTCCCTGCGCGGCGCTGGCAAGGATCAAGCATATGCTAACACCAAAGGTGGCGAAAAATCTTGCCGATTTCATCAGTCAATCTCCAGAGTAACATGGGGTAAATGCAGTGCCGAAAACCCCCTCGTCCGGCACAGTGCAAGCCGACCGAGTGAGCAATAAGTCGCTGTTCCGCGAAGAGTGTGGTGCTGATTATTATTGCGTGCGGTAACTCGCATCATTGGTGCTTGCCGAAGCTCCGCCCTGTAATGAGCGAGTTGACGACCTTTTCCACCAAAAAGTTGGAAAAAACCCAATTACCGGAAAAACGCTCGAAAGAATCGCGCCAAACCATTGCCCAGTTCACGCGAAGCAAGAATTTTCTGTTGTGTCCTGCACCGCTGACAACAGGCATCCCTACCTCGATCGGTCAACACGTTCGGCAGCTCTAGGATTGGCGGGATCAACGGGAGAAAAAGCGAAGCCGCCAACGAAAGGGGTTATCCAGACAATCCGGCCGATCTTGTTATTCTGTCCATTTTGGAAAGTGCGTGTCGACGCTCATTTCATTCGCTGGACAGCGCCAAGCCGTTGTTCGTATTCGGCTCAAACGGAACCTCGGTGCGGATTTTGCTAGATAAAGCACTCGCTTTGCGTGTGAGTCGTAAGGTGGTCCGCCGACAAGAAAGTATCAGCAAGTGGCGCCAGCGAGAGAGTTCAAAGCTCACTCGCACTCCGTGCTTGTATTCTAGTACGCTTTCATTGGCCGCTCGCCTAAACGAACTACCCGCGAACGACGATTCTCTGCGAAAATCGGTGTGCCTCCGCGTTTATCGGCGTTCCCTCGATCGACAACTTGTCGCTGTCCAGTTGGGGGGGGTATTCGGGGGGGGTGCTGGGGTATTCGTCGACACCTCTTCAGCAAGACACTTTTACTCATCAACCCCGCCTCGTAAAAACTCAACCTCCCGACGGACCATTGGAGTTCAACTTTCCCCAGGTATCACGCAACGTCACCGTCCGATTCAGCACAGGTCTTCCCGGCATGCTCAGTTTCGGATCGACAAAAAAATATCCAATCCGCTCGAACTGAAAGTGCGATTCTGGCTCTGCACTCGCCAGCGATGGTTCCGCCTTCGCGGTCACAATTTCCAGTGAGTTGGGATTGAGATTGTTAAGGAACGTCTTTCCCTCGAGAGCCTCTTCGGGCGATTCGTTCGCGAACAAGTGATCGTACAGCCGCACTTCCACATCGACCGCGTCGGTGGCGTTTACCCAATGAATCGTGCCCTTCACCTTGCGGCTGTGGTCGGGATCAAAAGTGCAGCGCAGCTCGGTCACCTTGCCGGCACTGTCTTTGATCACTTCTTCGCACTTGATGATGCCGGCTGAGCGGAGGCGCACTTCGCCTCCTGGCTTGAGACGGAAAAATTTCTTTGGGGCCGCTTCCATGAAGTCGTCTTGTTCGATGTACAGAACGTTGCCCATCGCGACTTCGCGTTCTCCCAACTCGGCGTGCTGCGGGTGATTTGCTATGGAGTGAATCAATATTTCGTCATCGGCAATGTTATTGAGCACCACCTTGAGCGGATCTAGCACCGCCATCCGCCGTGGCGCGATGACATTGAGGTGCTCGCGCACGGCGTCTTCGAGCCATGCCATATCGATAGTGCTGTTGAATTTGGCGACGCCAATCCGCTCGCAAAATGAGCGTATCGACTCGGGCGTATAACCGCGTCGGCGGATGCCGCGGATCGTGAGCATCCGTGGATCGTCCCAACCTTCGACGTGTTTCTCTTGCACGAGTTGCAAGAGCTTCCGTTTGCTCATCACAGCATAAGTAAGGTTGAGACGAGCGAACTCGATTTGCCGAGGGTGATAGATGCCCAGCTCGCGGCAATACCAGTCGTACAGTGGCCGGTGGTTCTCGAACTCGAGCGTGCAAATCGAATGGGTGATACCCTCAATTGAGTCGCTTTGGCCATGAGTGAAATCATAGGCCGGATAGATGCACCATGTGTCGCCGGTGCGATGGTGATGGGCGTGTTTGATGCGATACATGACCGGATCGCGGAGGTTGATGTTGGGCGAGGCCATGTCGATCTTGGCGCGGAGCGTCCGTGTGCCATCCGGGAACTCGCCCGCTTTCATTTTCGACAACAGGTCGAGATTCTCTTTCGGTGTGCGGTCGCAAAACGGGCTCGGCTTGCCGGGTTCGGTGAGCGTGCCGCGATGCGCGCGCATCTCTTCGGCCGTGAGGTCGCAAACGTAAGCCTTGCCCGCTTCGACGAGCTTGACTGCCCACTGGTAGAGTTGGTCAAAATAGTCACTCGCAAAAAAGAGCCGATCGTCCCAATCGGCGCCGAGCCAGCGGACATCGTCGATGATCGAGTCGACGTATTCCTGTTCTTCTTTGGCAGGATTCGTATCGTCGAAACGGAGGTTGAACTGACCACCGTACTCTTTTGCCAGCCCGTAGTTGAGGCAAATGCTCTTTGCGTGACCAATGTGTAAGTAGCCGTTCGGCTCGGGGGGAAATCGAGTGTGCACCGGTCGGTCGAGTCGCCCAGCCACTAGGTCAGCGTCAATGATCTGCTGAATGAAATGCCGCGAAGCGGCCTTGACCGTGGGATTGTTGTCGGGGGCGGAGGCATCCATGACAGAGGGTCGGCGGTTAATGGAATTGGGCGAAATGGGAAAACTTGTCGGCTGACGCTCGTTAACTTAGCAAAGTCGCGTGGGCTAGGTCAGACCGGAAAATCGTGTTCCAGCGCTGGCGGTGGTTCCGCGAACTTGCCGAGCGTTCGTCGCCGAGCGATAATCGAATGAGTACCTCAATCATTTCACGGAGTTCGCGTCATGTCGTTTCCGACCAATATCACCATGGTTGGGTTCGTTGTTGCTAGTTGTTTCGTAGCACAGAGCAACGCTCAACAGGTCGTTACCTACTTTGCCGCACCGAATGCCTACTCGGTCCAACGAATCACCACGTTCGCCCAGCCCGTCGTTGTCCAGTCGCCCGTCTTTGCCCAGCAACCAGTTTTTGTGCAGCAACCGATGGTGGCCGCTCCGACGACGGTCGTGGTGAACCGTCCGGTACTCCGACCGTTTGCGCCGACAGTGGTCACGACGTTTAGTCCCGTAGTGATGGCTCCCACGCCGGTGGCGGTCACACAGTTCGCCCCAGTACCGATAACAACAACGCGTCACCGGCCGATTCTCGGTGGTACCGTGCAGCGGACGCGAGTTGGCTACGCTCCGGTGACGACAATCCACGGCTGGTAATCGAGCAGCTCGCTTTCGTTCCGAGGGTGATCGTCGATAATGTCCGCGATTGAGAATGGAGCTTAGAAGAGTAACAGCAGTCGCCCGCCCCGCGTTAATTTCTGTCTAAGAATATCTGGCCGGAGAACTCAATTCGGACATCAAACACGAGTACCTCGATCGCTATGTCTCTGCGATGGCGGGTGTAAGAAATAAGCACAATCGCTGAGGCGCAAGGATAATTGGACAGCTCTACAGCGAGCTGCAAGACTCCCCCTGCGAAGTCGACACTTCCAGCACCAAAACTCACATCGGAAGCCCAACACCACCGCGCGCTAGATTCTACTATCCCAATGATGTGGTCGACTGCGGGCCGAGCGACGACGAGTTGAGCTACCAAGAGCGGCCGGTTCTGATCGTCGAAGTGCTTTCGGATAACACCCGACGGATCGACGAGTCCGAAAATTTGGCGGCCTACGCGTCGCTTCCGTCGTTGCAAGTGCATTTGCTCGTCGAGCCGAGCGATGCTTGTATTCGCGCTGATCTCCGCGAGAGCGGCGATTTCAACTGAGACCACGACGAGGGACGAGAAGCCGCGGTCCCATTGCCTCCGTGGTCCCATTGCCTGAAGTCGGTGCCGAGATGCGGTTAGGCGACATCGATCGCCAGTAGCAGTCGTTGCTGAACGGGAAATTCACTCGCCAAACTCTTCCTGATAATCGGCAATCGCCGCCGCGATCACCTCGAAAGCGTGTTCGCGGCTGTAAACGCCGTCGATACGGACGCGCGGCTCTTCGGGCGAGAGCATCTTGTAGGTGCTAAAGTAATGGCGAAGACGGTCGACCATCACTTTCGGCAACTCGTCGACATCGTTGACTTCGTTCCACATGGCGTCGCCATCGAGGACAGCGATGATTTTGTCGTCGGCTTCGCCGTCGTCGAGCATCGGGAGCCCCCCCAGCACGCGAGCTCTTAGAATAATGCCGCTTTTTTCGATCGGGCGTTCGCTAATGACGCAGATGTCGAGCGGGTCGCCGTCTCCCGCGCTGGCACCCGGCATGAGCGACTGGACGCGCTTGCCGCAAAATGTGCGGGGGATAAATCCGTACAGTGTCGGCGGAAACGACGATGTGCGGTTAGGACGATCGACGCGAAGGTAGCCGGTCTGTTTGTCGAGCTCGTATTTCACACGATCGAATGGCGTGAGTTCGATATAGGCGTTCACGAGACTCGGCGGATCGACGCCTAACTCGAGTCCATGCCAGGGGTGAGGACGCCAGCGGTAGAACGGCGGGGGAAATGCCATAGATGTCGTACTCAACTAACCGGAAAAATGCCTGTCGCCCAATCGCAGTTTATGGTCGCAGTTTATCGTCACCGTTAGGCCTCTTCGTTGACGTATGTCTCAAGAAACCGCGTCAGCTTTTGGAAATCGCTGTCGGGTTCGATGTAGCGAACCATCGTCACGAGCGTTTCGGGGTCGACCAATTCCTCGAACGGCACATAGTGTAATTGAAGTTGGCCCGAAACGGAAACCATGACGCCATTGTGGCCCTGTTCGACGAGCGCCCGGTAGGCTCCCACACCGAGTTGGCTGCCGAGCATGACATCGAAGGCGTGAGGTTCAGAACAGCGAGCTTCGTAGCCGAGCTGTACCGGTGTCACTTTGCGTTTGTTACCGGTCTGCTTCGCGTACTCCTCAGCGATCAGCTTCGCGAACATCGTGTTGAGACTGATAGCCGAGATGTTGATGTGTCCATGCTCGTCTCGGCCCACGCCTTCGACGAAGCTGTAGGGAAGAAACTCCGCAAGTCCCTCGGCAATGACGATAACCCCATACTTCTTGTTCTCGCGCTCGCGGGTCGTCATGGTAAGTACGATCCGCTTGATGACTTGTTCGAGGTTCATCACTGGGCGCGATTTTGTTTCGCCTGTCGACGGATCGGTGAATTCCTCGGTCTTGCGGTACTTGCCGCGAATGTCTTCGACGCTGATAACGAGGCTCGCTTCGCCAGCAATCGCGACGCCATAGGCGAGCCAACCGGCACTGCGACCCATCGACTCGACCAAGAAATAGGTATTATTGGCTTCGGCGTCAGCGAGCAGATTGCGAACTTCGCGTGCCAAAAAATCGACGGCCGTGAAATAGCCAAACGTGAAATCAATACCGCGATAGTCGTTGTCGATCGTCTTGGGCAGGTGGACAATCGGCATCTTCACCGAGCCCTCCGGCAGTCGATCTTGATAGAGCTTGAGTTTGTTCGCCGTCTTGAGGGTGTCGTCGCCACCGATCGAAATAACGGCTTCGACACCCAGTGACCGCAGACCCTCGTAGGCACGTCGCAATGGATCAGTGCGTTCGGCATCGTCGAGGTGCGAAGGGTGAGAGACCAATTTACCAGGATTGGTTCTCGCGGTGCCGATCATAATCCCCTGCCGACTCCGCGTACGCCTCAGCACCGGGTGAGTGATCTTAATGTAATCTTCACCTTCGACAAGAGGTTTTTCGGGGTCATAAATGGCCAGACTTGAGTAGCCGTGCTTGATGCCGACGACTTCGGCACCGTTACGCAGAAACGACACGGCAGCGGCCGAAATCACTGCGTTCGCGGCGGGTGCTGGACCACCGGCGAACAGAATCGCCACCTTTTTGAAGCTATTGGGCGAACTGGTGGGAACTGAAAGCGTGTTGTCTTTCATAGTAGTCGGCATCGTCTCAAGGGAGCGATTGGATTCTTAATTTCGCGGCAGGCACCGCTTTGCCGCATTCTAATGGCCCGACCTCGCGCGTACCAAGGGCCGACGAAATCCTACTTTCCCGCCGGGGCGGTAAACGTCCGCTCGACGAACGTCGTGTCGATGCGACCTTCGGAGAAGGCCGTATGGCTGAGAATGTCTTTGTGCAGTGGAATCGTCGTCTTAATTCCATCGACGCGCAACTCGCTGAGCGCGCGCAACATACAGGCAATCGCCTCGCGACGTGTCGGCTGGTGAACCAGCAGTTTGCCGATCATCGAGTCGTAGTAGGGCGGCACGACATATCCGCTGTGGGCGTGGGAATCGAATCGCACACCGTAACCGCCAGGAACGATCAGCCGCTCGATGCGACCGGGACAGGGTTGGAAGTTACGGGCCGGGTCTTCGGCGTTGATGCGGCATTCGATCGCCGCCCCGCGATGGACAAGCGAATCCTGTGTGATAGTAAGCGGCTCGCCAGAGGCCACCAAGATTTGCGTCTTGATGAGGTCAACACCGGTGACCAGTTCAGTGACCGGATGCTCGACCTGGATGCGAGCGTTCACCTCAATAAAGTAATAGTTGCCTTCGCTATCGACGATGAATTCCACAGTCGCGGCATTTGTGTAATTGGCTTCGCGAATCAATCGACAAGCCGCTTCGCACATCGCTTCGCGAGTTTCTTGGCTGATGCTCGTGCTGGGGCTTTCTTCAATTAGTTTTTGGTGTCGGCGTTGCACCGAGCAATCTCGCTCGAACAGATGAACGACGTTGCCGTGATGATCGGCCATCACTTGGACTTCGACATGGCGAGGATGCTCGATGTATTTTTCGATATAGACGGTGCCATTGCCAAATGCCGCGAGTGCCTCGGCACGAGCTTGTTGCAGCGCCGACTTCAGCGCAAGGTCGTTGCTGGCAACACGCATCCCTCGACCACCGCCGCCAGCGACCGCTTTGATGATGACAGGAAAGCCAACTTGGTGGGCGAACCGCAGTGCTTCTTCTTCGGATTCGACAGTCCCTTCGCTGCCCGGAACAACCGGCACCTTGGCGCTTCGCGCCAGTTCGCGAGCCGCATTTTTGTCGCCCAACCTGGCCATCGGCTCTGGCTGTGGACCAATGAAGTCGATGTTGCAGCTTCGGCAGACTTCGTTGAAGTGTGCGTTCTCGGCCAAGAACCCATAGCCGGGATGAATCGCCTGAACATTGCCGACTTCGGCGGCACTGATAACGCTGGCGATTTTCAGATAGCTCTCGCTTGCCTTTGCCGGGCCGATGCAATAGGCCTCGTCGGCCAGTTCGAGATAGTGAGCGCCGCGATCGCCTTCGCTGAAGATGGCGACGGTTTCAATGCCCAATTCTTTGCAGGCGCGAATGATTCGCAGCGCGATTTCTCCGCGATTGGCGATGAGAATGCGTTGATACATGAAGGACGTCCGATAGCGATGCGGCCAAGGGGAGAAAGATACTAGCGGAAACTTACTTTTGCACCTTGAACAGCGGCTGGCCAAATTCGACCGAGTCGCCACTCTCAGCCAGCATGGCGACAATCTTTCCCGAGCAATCGGCCGGAATCTCGTTGAACACCTTCATCGCTTCAATGATGCAGACTGTGGTGTCGGGCCCAACTTGGTCGCCGACCTTCACAAATGGCGCGGCATCGGGGCTCGACGATTTATAGAACGTCCCCACCATTGGGCTCTTGATGATTGTCGTGCTGGCATCGTCGGCCGGTAGCGGATGCGCTACCGCCGGAGTGCCGGCTGAGAGCATCGGAGCGGCAACCGGCGCTGGGGCCGGCACGGCCACCGGCGCGGCGATAATCGCTGGCTCTTGATCGCGGCGAAGCCGGATTCGTTGTTCACCTTGGCGGAGGTCGATCTCCGTCAACTCGTGTTCGTTCATTAGTTCGACGAGCCGCCGAACTTTGCGGACATCGAAGACGTCGCTTTGCGAAGTTCCATCGCCGGTGCTCATTTTCTTTTCACTCCCCATGCCTTTTCGCTCCCCATGATTGACGACTCGCCTAGCTAAGAACCTATCCCAGAACCTCAAGAATTCCGCCACAGGATGTGAGCGAAGACGAGATGCAACAAGGCTTCGTAGTTTTTGGCCTTCTTTTCCCACCGCACCAGAATGCGGCGGTAGCGATTGAGCCACGAAGCGATG
>JBGSRO010000136.1:0-15335 GCA_041737535.1 Pirellulales bacterium
CGATGATATGTACGCATGCTAGCGATCAGTTGGTTCTTATGGTTTTGAGATAGGTTCTAAGTCGACGGGCAGAGACCGCTCGGTTTGCACCCGGTTGTCGCTTCGAGATTTTCAACAGCATTGCCAATAAGCCGCTTCTCAGGCTTTTTGTTTGTTTGCATCTTTTTATGCCGTGTCTCTTTGCGTCGTGGCGTCGTGGCGGTTCCCCTGCTTGGGGTGCCAGAGAAAATTGTCAGGCACCGCGGGTTTTCTCGTTCGCAATTCCAGGTCGGGCATGTTAGAACATGGTTGCTAACAACTTGCTCGCAGGAACCCCTCGCAATGCCACTCAGCCGTCGCCAATTCGCCACGTCCGCCGTCGCCGCTGCCGCCGCCGCGTCGGCCCTCTCCGCACGCGCCCAAGAGGCAATTCCGACGTCCCCTGCGCGTCGGACTCCGATCGCGGTCTCGACCTATTCGTTCTGGCGTTTTCGCGACGACGAAAAAATTTCGATCGAAGACTGCGTCGACGAAGCCTCGCGGATGGGCTTCGACGGCGTCGAGATTCTGCATATGCAAATGTACGATGACGAATCCCCCGCCCGGCTGCAAGAACTCAAACGCCGAGCACTTGTCAACGGCCTCGACCTGTGTGGCTTCTCGACGCACCAAGGTTTCGTCTCGCCTGATGCCGACGAGCGGAAGAAAAACATCGACCATACGATCCGCTGCATCGAGCTGGCTTACGCCCTCGGCATTCCCACCATGCGCGTCAACACGGGTCGCTGGGGCACCTCGAAGGACTTCGACGAGTTGATGGCCAACAAAGGAATCGAACCCCGGCTTCCCGGGTATACCGACGAGCAAGGCTACGAGTGGGTGATCGATAGCTTCGAAAAATGTTTGCCAACGGCCGAGAAGTGTGGCGTCCTCTTAGGTCTCGAAAACCACTGGGGCCTTGGCCGAACGGCCGAGGGCGTGCTCAAGATTGTCGAAGCCGTCGACTCTCCCTGGTTGCAAGTCACTGCTGACACGGGCAATTTTCTCGACGACCAGTACGAGCAATTCGCGCAGCTCGCCCCCAAAACGGTCTACGTGCAGGCCAAAACCTACTACGGTGGTGGCACGTGGTACACGCTCGACATCGATTACCCTCGCATAGCGAAAATCCTTCGCGAACAAGATTACCGCGGCTATGTGTCGCTCGAATTTGAAGGCAAAGGAGACTGGCGCGAAGCCATTCCCGAGAGTCTCGCGATGCTCCGCAGCGCGTTTGCCTAGTGTTTCGTTCGTATGCAGGGAAGCATGAATCGGCCCTACGTTATCGAAGAAGTTTGGCTCGACCGGGTCGATTGGCCGACGCTGCTCGCCATCGGTCAGCTCATCGCCATCGTCTGGCCCAAAACGGGCGTCACAGCGACCGATCGCGCCACACAACTGGCCGCGTTCGCCGACGGGGCGAGCGAATCGGCTGTAATGATCCCAAAGTCGTTCATCGTCCGCGATAACGCTCGCGTAGTCGCCCATGCTGCGGCCATCCCACGAGCGATCGGCACAACCGCCGGCGAGCTGATCATCGTTGGACTCTCGCGAGTCGCCACGCACCCCGATTTACGCGGTCGAGGTCTCGGCGCGAGCGTCGCGATGGCCGTGCTCGCACTCGTCGATAAAGGCGATTTTGCCGCCAGTCTCTTTCAAACGAGCCACGCTATGCAAGCCTATTACGAACGCTTGGGCTGCACGATCGTTGACAATCGGGTCGTCAACTCCATGGCCAACGATCCCACAACCAACCCCTTCCGCGACGACCTCGCGATGCGTTACCCGGCCACTAGCGACTGGCCATCGGGCCCCATCGATCTCCGTGGCGCGGGCTATTAGGGGCACACCTTCGGCCTCACGGCCGGGGCTCCATAAGAGCAAGAGCCGTGGCCATTACGCCAGCAGGTAAGTTACGCTTTTTTCTCGACTTGAGCAGCTAACCCTTGCAACAGCCTCCGCACATCGGCGACGTGCGTGAGAAAGCTACTCAAATGTTCGTCTCCCTTGAGCTTACCCGAGGCGAACTGTTCGAGCGCGGCCGCTTTGAGTTTGCTGAGCCGGATTTCTTCGTCTAAGAGCTTTTCTGTGGTTAGCCGACCGCTGCGAGCCGACTGCAACACTTCGAGTTCGACGTGTGTCACGCGATCGATGTGTTTCTCGAAGCCGGTAGCCGCGCGCCGTGCGTACCATCGGTAGAGCAAGAACAAGGCCACCGCGGCCGATACCAAGAAACTCCGTGCGTTCTCGAGGTACTCAACCAATTCGCCCGTGATGAGTGGATTGTCGCGTCTTAAGAACGTTACCACCCCGGGGTGCAGTTCATAGGCCAGTTGACTCGTTGCCGCATTCACCTCGAGCGGCGGTAAGTTGGCTTCGCGGGCGTAGTTGTTACTGAACAGCACTTCGGCCACTCGCTTCACAACATTGTCGTCGACCTTGGCATTCACCAGCACATCCAGCCGGGTCGCGACGGTTAGTGCGTCGCCCGAAGGGTGAGCCGGAGCGACTCCATAAGCGAACCGGGGAATCTCGAAATCGCCGATCGCCAAATTTCGGACTGCCATAGCGCGACCGAATGGCAGTTCGACTAAGCGGTAATCTCGCTCGTCGATCAACCACTGGGCCATCACCGAAGGCAACGACGAAACCACGAACACCGCATCTGGCAGTTCATCGCTGGGCAATTGTTGTAGTGCCGAGTAGCTAAACTGCTCGTCGATGTAATCGCCTGGCATGAGACCGGCAAAGTCGAGGACCTTCGACGCCAATAGCCGCGTGCCACTGCCGGGCGTACTCAAATTGACTCGCTTTCCTTTGAGGTCGGTTAGCTTAACGATTGGCGGGCCCGACTTCGCTAACAAGTGCAACGCCTCGGGCGCCAGCGCGGCAACTTGGCGGACATTTTCGCGCTGCGGCAGCCCTCCCTGCACAAAAGCCAGATCGAGCTCGCCACTAGCAAGCAGGTCGAGCGTTTCGAGCGATCCATCGGTTGGCACAAACTCGATCATAATCCGTCGTGCGCTCGCCAATTTGGCCAGCGCCTCGGCCAAATCGTGGCGATGGCCCAGTTCGCTTCCGGCCGAAAACTTGAGCGTGTACGAACGATTGTCGGGGAGTCGCCAATAGACAAAGATTGCCAGTAGCAACGCGAGAATCGCGCCGACGAAAGTCCAGCGAACGCGGCGCAAGCGGACACGTCGTCCGCTATCGACGTCGAAAAATGGAGTCTCACTCATCCGAGGCGATCGCTCTTGGTTGACGGTGGGGGTCGATCGTGGCTGGCCCCCCACAACATACCCGACAGCATACGCGGGCGCGGCATTAGCCGCCAACTATTCAGTACGCACCCTTCTGCCCCAATACGACACGGAAAGTGCGGAACAATATCACTAAGTCCATCCACAACGACCACTCGCGAATGTATTTGTGGTCGTAGCGAACCCGGCCTTCCATCTTGTCGAGCGTCTCGGTTTCGCCGCGAAAGCCCATCACCTGAGCCAAGCCAGTGATGCCCGGCTTCACTTTGTGGCGCAGCATGTAGCCATCGATCAGTGTGCGATACTGTTCGTTGTGGGCACTTGCGTGGGGGCGCGGGCCCACCAGCGACATCGAACCGGCGAGTACATTAAAGAGCTGGGGCAGTTCATCGAGAGACGACTTGCGGAGAATTTTGCCGATGGCTGTGATGCGGACGTCGTCTTTGGTCGCCTGTGTTACCGTCGAGCCATTGTCACAGCACTTCATGCTGCGGAACTTCCAAACGAGTATCTCGCGACCGTCGAGGCCATACCGCTTCTGCCGAAAAAAGACCGGCCCACGCGAACTGAGCTTCACCGCTATCGCGATCAGCAGCATCGGCACCGCCGCCAGCAGTGTGAACAATGTGCCGAACACCAGATCGGCCGCTCGTTTCGCAAGACCATCGACGCCGTAGAGGGGGTTCTCGAACACACTCACAGCGGGCAAGCCATTGATGCTCGTCCAACGTGCGTGGAGCAATTCAAACACGAAGAAATCGGGCACGATGTAGACGCTGGCTGTGGTGTCGCCCAGTTGTCGAAGCACGGTACGAATCCGTTCTTCGGCTCGCATCGGAAACGTGATGTAAACCATTTCGACTTTTCCGCTGCGGGCGTCGGCGACCAGTTGATCGAGATCGCCCTTCATGGGGGCAAGCCCGCTGGAAATTTCGGGGCGGCGGTCGGCCGGGCGATCGTCGTAGAAGCCGGTGAGGTCGAATCCTAACTCGGGCGAGCGACCGAGGTTCTGGGCAAGTTGTAGCGACAAGTCGTTCACGCCCACAATCGCCACGCGGCGTGTGTTGAAACCACGACGGCGGAGCCATTGTTGCAGCTTTCTTATCGCTAGTCGCAAGACAACCAGTGACAAAGGAGAAGCGACGATCCAAACGAGTTTGGTCGAGTAGCTGATTTGTGCGTTGTAAGTCGTGACGAGTCCGAGTCCAAGCACAATCGGCACCGTGTAGGCCCAGGCCGTGAGCAAACAGGCCAGCTCGCGGCGGATGCGAGTCCCCCGCCAACTGCGATAAAGCCCGTTCACCTCGGCAATCGTGTGGAAGACCAAAACCACGGCCGCTGCGACGACGAGCCATTCGTGCGAAGCGAAACCTTCAGCAAACGAAAACGAAAGCGCCCAAGCTGACACCCCGGCAAGTGCCAACGCATCGAACAAACGATGCAGGCAGTCAAGGGGCGAATCGTGCTGGGCAATGCCTCGGCTCATCGGCGACATCGGCGGATTCTCGCGGGTGGTCGTGAGTGGTCGTAATCGACGTCAGGCGCTTCCCGCAAACTGAGTGCCACCGTTGAATTTGCGAGAAAACGCCGAAGATTCGCGCGAATGAGCGTTGTCGCTAAGCAACCAATCGAGGTCACGTTGCAAAAAAGCAACATTTGGGCTCCGCACACGGCGAAACTATTGGTGTGCCCAAAGTCTTCGGGCTTTGGATAAACATCGAATTTGCGACCGCAGTGACCTGACAGCTAAGGATCGCCCGCGAATTAACTTCCCGATTTCGCAAACTGCCCCGACATTTTCACCCGGTCGTTGTTTATTTAACCGCCACGACGCAACGATCGCCAAGTACACGGCGGAATTGGCGCGCCCGCTCTCGATCAGAACCAGCAGCGAACGGCCAAGTCGATTGATCTTCGCGCGCGTACTTACCTCGAAAACTCAATAAATGGCTGTCTTGCCATTGGAAACAGCATCGGTAACGTCGAGTTTCTGACGCAAGGGTGTCAATAAGCAGGATCCTTCGGTGAGCTTTTTCGCTGTGCTCGTGGCGCTCGCCGCGTCGTGGCGGTTTTTCCTTAGCTCCCCGATTATCAAATGGCGCCCGGTCGTTTGTGAAAAATATCGCAATCGAAGGAAGGAAGTTCTTGGCCAGCCATCCCTAAGCTAAACAGCCCGCCCAGAGAAAAACTCACCGTGTGGTTGGTGCGAATCTCAGGATCCAATTTTCGATCGACTCTGTCCCGGAAGGTACATGGTCACGCAGGCATATCTTGCTAGAATCGCATCGACGCACCTCCCTCGCCCCACCACTCCGGGCACCGTATTCACTTCGGCGCATTCGGCTCGCCATGGCTTATTTTTGCTTCATTGCCACGGCGCTCCTCTTTGGCTCGAATTTCAAGCTGATGCACGAGGCTAATCAGGTGTTTGATTGGTCGATTGTCACAGTGGGAAGGCTGGCTGGTGGAGCCATTGTGCTGTTGCTGGCGTGGTGGCTGGGACCGAAGTCGATTGAATTGAATGGCAAGCAATGGCTGTGGGTTTTCGTTGCTGCGCTGCTCGGCAATGCAATTCCATTTATGATTATTGCTTTGCTGTTGGCTCTTGGCGTCGAACATAGCTTTCTGGCGATGTTCGTGCCGTTCACGCCATTGCTGACGATTGCCGTGTCGGTGCCGATGCTGGGGATTCGTCCGACGCCGCGACAACTGGTTGGCGTCGTCGGAGGGCTATTGTTACTGCTCGTGATCACCAGTGACGGTGGCGCTCACGGCGCGGCCATCTGGTTAGTTGTTGCCGCGCTCGTTGTGCCGCTCGGCTACGCGATTAGCAATTCACTCATCCGCCGTGAATTGTCGCATGTCAGTGCGCTACCACTTTCGGCGTTACTAACGGGCATTTCGGCGCTCGCCGTCGTACCGCTCGCGCTGGCTCGCTGTTACGCCGATCCGTTTGCGACGACAGGGCCGATTGAATCGGCACAACTCGCTAGCGGCATCGCGGCGCTGATTTTCCTCGGCCCCATCGGCACCGGTGTCGCCGTCGGGGCGTTTGTCTGGATGGTGCAAACGCGCGGCCCGCTGTTCGCCGGCATGGTGACGTATCTCGTTCCGCCGATCGCGCTGCTATGGGGCTGGCTCGACAACCAGACGATTACGGCCATGCAACTCGCCGCTATGATCGGTATTCTAGTGATGGTCGCATTGGTGCAATACAATCCGGCAATGGGTAGGCAGAGGGGAGCCGGCAGAAGGCAGAAAAAAGAACTGGCCGAGCGTGTTGAATTGCAGACCGTCTCTGACTCATAACTGACAACTGATAACTCATTACTGACACCTCAACAAATGCATCCTTGGATCGCCCAGCGTACAAAGCTCGTCGACAGCAGCGGCATCCGCAAGGTCTTCGACCTTGCCGCCTCGCTCAAGAATCCCATCAACTTGTCGATCGGTCAGCCCGACTTTCCGGTGCCCGATTCGATCAAGCAATCGGCCATTCGCGCGATCGAGTCCGACCGCAATGGCTACAGCCCCACCCAAGGTATTCCTGCGCTTCGCGAGCGACTGCAATCGGACGTCGACGCGCAGTGGAACCATCGCGACCGCAAGCTGATGGTGACCAGCGGAACCAGCGGCGCGCTCGTTTTGGCGATGCTTGCGATGGTCGACCCGGGGGACGAGGTGATTTGCTTCGATCCCTATTTCGTGATGTACCCGCCGCTAATTGGCTTGGTCGGCGGCAAGTGTGTGGCGATCGACACCTATCCCGATTTTCGCATCGACCTCGCCAAAGTCGAAGCGGCCATTACCGACAAGACCAAGCTGATTCTGCTCAACAGTCCGGGCAACCCGACCGGCGTCGTCGCCAGCGATGCCGAGGCGAAGGGTCTCGCCCAGATCGCCGCGAAGCACAACATCGCCCTGCTCTCTGACGAGATCTACAGCCGGTTTTGTTACGACGCGCCGCTGGTCTCACCTGCACAGTGGAACGACCAAACGCTCGTCGTCGATGGTTTCAGCAAAACTTACGGTGTGACCGGTTGGCGTATTGGCTACGTCCACGGACCGAGTGCCGTAATCGACAAGATGACGGCGCTGCAGCAATACACGTTCGTCTGCGCCCCACAGCCTCTGCAGTGGAGCATGATCGAAGCACTCGACTTCGACATGCAGCCTCAAGTCGATCTCTATCACAGACGCCGCGACCTAGTCGTCGATGGGCTCCGTGACGCGGGATACGAAGTGGCGGGCACCGCCGGCGCGTTCTATGTCTTTCCCAAAGCCCCCTGGGGCACCGGTAGCGAGTTTGTGGCCAAAGCGATCGAACACGAACTACTCATGATTCCGGGCAAGATCTTCAGCGCCCACGACACGCATTTTCGCATTAGCTATGCGGCGACGATCGAGACGCTCGAGCGCGCGATTGAGGTGCTGGGGGCGATTCGTAGCAGATAGCGAAAAGAATTGGCAGCGACGCACCGCAAGTGCCAGACTCGGGTCATGGGTACAGCAATACTACCAACGACACCTGCCATTTCTGTTGGTACGCCGGTTGGCGAGCCCCGAATTCCTGTACCACCACTTATGAAGGTACAAGGTCAAAGCCGCTGTCGCCGCGTAGCGGAACCGACCACTGCTTCGCGTCAGAGCCCGCACCTATTCGCACTCGACCGTTGTCGCCCCCCCTGTTCGCCGTCACAATCAGTGGTATGAACGACTTTCAACGCGAGAGCCTTTGCCACGATCCGATTCATGGTTACATCCCGTTCGTATCGGTCGTCGAACCGGGTGAGACAAGCGAACGAATGCTGCTCGATCACCCCTGGCTGCAAAGACTTCGGCAGATCCACCAACTGCAAACCGCTTGGTGGGTCTATCCGTCGGCCGAGCATACGCGATTCCAACATGTCGTCGGCGCGATGCACATGGCCAGTCGGGTCACGGACCGGCTCTATGAAAGCCTACATGAAGTCTGCCACGGCAGTGTTCCGTCGCGTGGTTACGTCGAGTGCCTCACGCGAATGGCCGCGCTGCTACACGATGTGGGGCATGGACCGTTTGGTCATTTTTTTGATACACATTATCTCAAACCTAACTTTAATCTCAACCACGAAGCGGTCGGCGCCCACATTATCGATCACGAACTAGGCGACTTGTTGCGGGGTGTCCGCGAATGCCCTAATAGCCGCTTGAACGAAACCGAGACGATCGAACCAGCGCAAGTCGCCATGTTAATCCAGCGTCCGCAACGCGACGACTCGGCTCACCACCCGCGCTGGCTTGTACTGCTACGGAGTTTGTTTTGTGGACTTTACACGGTCGACAATATGGACTTCGTCCTCCGCGATGCCTACATGAGTGGCTACAGCGGACGTGCGTACGACCTCGACCGGTTGTTGCGATACAGCTTCTTTAGCGATCGGGGGTTGACGATTCATCAAAAGGGTACCGGCGCTTTGGTTAAGTTCATGCAGACCAAGAGCGAGCTGTTTCGCTCGGTCTATTTTCACCGCACCGTGCGGGCAATCGACAAAACGCTAGAAGGGTTGTTTCGCGATAGTCGTGAATTGTTGTTTCCTGGGAATCCGTTGGAGCATCTGGACGCCTATCGGCAGTTTACCGAGTGGTCGCTGCTGATCGATGTGTCGCGATGGTCGACGAGCGACGACCCACGCAAGCAAGAGTTGGGTCATCGCTGGGACCAACTTCTGCAACGCCAAGTCGAATGGATTGCCGTTGAAGATCGCAACGTCACTGTCCGAGAAGGCGAATCGGAACAGTCGAGCGTCTTTAGCAGCGAACGAGTGCTCGAGCAGTTGGTCCGCGAAAAACTGCCGACCGAGCTGCGCGAACTGTCCATGAAAATCGATTTGCCGAGGCACATCTACCGCCCCGACGCGCTCGCGGCGACGTCGGGTCAAAACTTTCAATTCAATCCATCGACGGGCAAAATCTATTCGCTCACCGACGACCAACTCTTTGCCCAACTGCCGATCGCTCACCGTGGCTGCCGCATTTATTTGCAACGCACCCACACGCCCGCCGAAGCCCGCGCCGTCGGCGCGGCACTCGACGCGATTGTCGGGAGTCGGGGAGAGGATGACCTCACTAATATGTAGAGCGATAGTGATGATTGATTGGTTTTCAGTTTTCGATAGCCGACGAGCTATGCCTCGTCGCTGTGATTTAGTAGATCGCGACTCATGGAACACCTTAATTATCAGAATCCACTTATCTCGCGCTATGGTTCCGGGGCGATGGCCACGCTGTGGGGCGATCAGCAAAAATTCAGTACCTGGCGCAAGCTCTGGCTTGCGCTCGCAGAAGCGGAAGCGGAACTCGGGATTGCTATTTCTGAGACGCAACTCAATGAGCTTCGCACGCATGTCGACGACATCGACTTCGCCGCTGCTGCCGATTACGAGGCAAAACTTCGTCACGATGTGATGGCTCATGTCCATACTTACGGCGATGTGTGTCCCGAGGCGAAGGCGATCATTCATCTGGGAGCGACCAGTAACTTTGTTGTCGACAACACCGATTTGATTCTCATTCGCGAATCGCTCGAACTCGTTCGCGGACGTCTCGTCGCTGTGATTCTTGCGTTGGGTGATTTTGCTCAACAGCATCGCGATCTGCCAACGTTAGGGTTTACGCATCTGCAACCGGCGCAACCGACCACGGTGGGCAAACGGGCCACGCTGTGGGCTTATGATCTCGTGCTCGATCTCGACGAGATTGAGCATCGGATCGCGTCGCTAAAAGCTCGCAGCACCAAAGGAACGACCGGCACGCAGGCAAGTTTCTTGCAACTTTTCGGTGGCGATCACGAAAAAGTCCGCAAGCTAGAAAACCGAGTCGCCGAGAAGATGGGATTCGACGCCATTTACAACGTAACGGGGCAGACTTACCCGCGCAAGGTCGACACGCAAGTCGTCGAAGCGCTCGGCGGAATTGCCGCGAGTTGTCACAAAGGGGCAACCGACATTCGCCTTCTGGCACACCGCAAGGAACTCGAAGAGCCGTTCGAGAAAAGCCAGATTGGCTCGTCGGCGATGGCTTACAAGCGCAACCCAATGCGCTGCGAACGCATCTGTGGCATCGCTCGTTTTGCGATGAGCCTCGCGTCGAGCGCCGCTGCCACGCATGCCACCCAGTGGATGGAACGCACCCTCGACGACAGCGCCAATCGGCGGCTCGTGTTGCCGCAAGCGTTTCTCGCCATCGATGCCGTGCTGACGATCTATCACAACGTGGCCAGTGGGCTGATAGTTTACCCAGCGGTGATCGCGAAGAACTTGAACGAAGAGTTGCCATTCATGATTACCGAAAACGTACTGATGGAAGCGACCACGGCCGGGGGCGATCGCCAAGAGCTACATGAACTGATCCGCCAACACAGCCAAGCCGCCGCGGCCGAAGTGAAAGAGCGTGGCCGCCCGAACGATTTGATCGAACGGCTCAAAGGGGACGATGCTTTTGCAGAGGTCGATCTCGACAAACTATGTGAGGCAAAGGGTTTGATCGGTCGGGCACCTCAGCAGGTTGATGAGTTTCTTAGCGAGGTCATCGCACCAATTCGGGCGAAGTATGAAGGAACGTTAGGCGAAAGCGAAACGCTTCGGGTGTAGCGACAGTTACTCTGGAAACGTCGGTCGCTCGTCGGCGAGGTGATCGCGAATGTGTCGTTCGTAAGCGCGGTCGCTCTGCGACCATCGCCAGCCGACGAACCACAATAAACCAATCACTGCGACGATGCTTCCGCCGGCGATTGCTCCCCAGGGGAATGACGGTTCGGGCGCGACGAAGAGCATTGGTCCGTCCCCCACAAAAAGGGGTGCGTTGCGAAGGTTGGCGTCGGTCGTCTCTTCGCCGGCGGTACCGCCGCGTGCGGTGTAGCCCCACGTTTTGAAAAAGAATCCCGCGATGCGGACGTTTTCGCTGAGTCCTTCGCCGGTCGGAAAACCTTCGGGAAGCTCTCGCACGCAAAACACGACCGGGTAGTTCTGCGAATCTTCGGTGAATAGATCGAGTTGATAGTAGTAAGGGACATCGAAGTTCGAGGCGGTCGGATCGCCCGTGCCGTCGATGCCGCCGGCCAGGTCGATGCGCACCGCGCGGCGAACGGTGCCGTCGAGCACGACAAGCTCACCGACATGTTTCTCGGGCTCATTGAAGAAGGGAGCAACGCTATACTTTCCCTCACGCGCGGCCATGAGTGCGACGCGCGCGAGTGTCCACTCTTTTTTCGCTGCGGCGTCTTTGGGGGGCGTGTCGCCACCGAGCGCGATCAGTCGGCGCCGCCACCTCTCGGCTTGCACAGGCAGATTCTCGTTCGCGTGATAGGGAAGTTTATGCAATCTCGGTTTGTTCATGACCTCGAGCATCGCATAGAAAGCCGCCGACTCACGACGCGTGAATCGCTGTCGCTGTGAAACGACGTCGAGTTGGGCAACGTCATAATCGTAACACCCAAGCAGACCTTGCCCGTAATTGGTTGTTGGGAGGGCCATTTTCAGTGGATACCACTCGAGCCGCGGCGCAACGATCACGGCAACTTGTCGGTCGTCCTTTAATGCGATCTTCACGAGCACGCCACCCAACATCACGCGTTCGTCAAAATCTCTATCGATCGGCCAAGCGTCAGGGACATCGATCGACAAGACCATTGCTTCGTTACGGAATGGCAGGCCAACAGTTGTTAAGTAGACCTTTTCGACGTTCAGTCGCTCGGCGTCGGCCGGTTTGAGTGCAATTGTCGAGAGCGACTTGGCATAACCAGAAATACGGACGAGGCGCCCTTTGCGATCGCCAACAAGCGCGCCGGTTTGTTGGTCGACGAGCGAGTCGAACATGCCCCACGACTTAAAAAGCTCGGCATCCAACGAATCGAGCCGCTGGGCCAAGCGAATCATCTCAAATTGTTCGTCGAGCGAAATCTCAGTGCCATCGGCGAACTTCGCAAAGCGGCTTTCATCCCAGTTGTCGATGGCGAGAATCTTAGCAAGCCGATCGGCTGGCGCGAGTGCTGGCGCGTCGGCAGCAGAGGTGACCGACGCGGCGAGCAACACAATTGTCGCGACGAGGTTAGCGAACATCGCTCGGAGCCTCCGCATGGCGAACTTCCGAAGGTTCATCCCGCAGCGGATCGTGAGGCACATAATCGAGCGACTCGAAGTCCACTTCGCCATCCGGCTCGTGTGCCGTCGCCTTCGACGGTCGGCGGAGAATCCACACTACCACGATCGTTGCACACGCGAGCGCAGCGGCAATCACTTTCCAGATGGGCCACGCTGGGGCATCGGGCTCAGTTGGTGGCGCGATGAGCTTGGCGTCGAACGTGCGGGCCACAATCACCGGGCTAATGTTGACTCCGACCGCGTTTTTGTATGACTGATTCTTGAAGAAGTAGCCCGTGAAGATTCCGCGGTGAGGCGGCAAATCGTTCGGTGTAAACTCGTCGGGCAGTTCCAATACATAAACAAGCACCGGCAACAAATCGCCACCCGCCGGTCGAACAGTGATGCGATAGAGCGTCTCAATGCCCAAATCGTTCGCGGCTGGCGTGATCGGCTCGATCCGCACCGCTTCGCCCACTACCGACACCACGCGGCCTCGATAAACGGTCGGCTGGTTGGCGAGTTGTGCATAGACCACGTTCCCTATGCTCGCCGCCGCGATGTCGCCTCCGTCTGCCTGTTGCAACAACCCGAACAAGTGAAACCAGGCCGGAGCCTCCGACTTGCGGAAGTAGGTATTGTCGCGAATCGGCAAAAGCAACTCGGCATCGACCGGCGGCAACGACTCGGCTTCGTCCGCCGACAACTCTACAGCATCCTCATCCACAGCACTCTCCGCCGCTAGCGGCTTCGCCGCCGGTTCGACTTCACCCCCAAATATCGCGGCCAGCACCACCTGGGCCTCCCGCGAGTGGAGCCGCGCCATGAACGCTCCGACCAAAACCAAAGCGAGGCACATACTCGCCAACCGAAAGGCGGGCGTGCGCGGCAAAAGCCTGGGGCGGGGTTTGCGGACGTTGTCGAAGCGGAGCATTTGAGAGTGCGGATTTCGGAATACGGAGCGCGGAATAAAGCGAACAGGCGAGCCGGGTAGCGTCAGCTCCCGGAGTGGTTGCGAAACGATGAGCAAAGGATCTGTATATTGGTGCAGTAGTATTCGTCGCTCAGCCTTAATTCTATTACTGGCAAAGAGTTGGGGCAACGCAAACCACCGATCAAGGCGTCAAAATGCGACGACGCGCAAACGAGTTAGTTACCCCAACTATCGCGCTGCATGCTGGTATCGCTATTTTGGCCGATCGCCCGAGGGGAACGCGAGCGGGTCGCAATGGGCCTAAAAAGTCGTTTTGTCGTTTTGTCGCTTTTTCGCCAAACACGATTTATGGCGACTAAATGGCTTCGATTTTGTCGCTTCCAAAATCAAAGAACCGCTATTTTTACAGACGATTTCCCGAAGCCGATGCGCCAAAATGGCCGCCATTTTGACGCTGGTGTTTTCAGGAAAGCGCCAAAATGGACTTTTTCGTTGTGAGCTGTTTCGATTGGCTTACCCTGTTCCGATTGGCTTTCCAAGCTTCTCGTCGGCCCACTCCTTAAAAACAGTGCCACAACAACGCTGCCACAATGCGACGAGCATCAAGGACACGGCGAACAGCAATGCGCACTCGGCACTCTTCACCTGTTTCGTCCGAGAAAAGTTGGACCTGCGGCACCTGTGGCTAGCTGGAGTCATGTTGGAGGGAGGCGTTTCTTACGACCCCTGTTCTACCACAACTCGAGCGCGATTTCGACAACAAAAATTGGCCACTTGTGGGAGCACCGGCATCAGTTCCGCACCTTGAGAGGGTGTCGACCTGCTCGGCCCTTAACAAATATTCCCTAAGAAAACCGCCACGACGCAGCGAGCGCCAAGAACACGGCGATAAGCTGTGCGCGCTAATCGCTCGTTGCGTTGCGACAGTGATGGGGCCACCCAGCCAGGAGGGGTGGCTTTGTTCTGCGGCACTTTTCGGCGAGCCGATCAACGTGATTGGCGCTGTTTGGCGGGGAAATGGAGAAATCGATAATCGCACCGGGTTGCACTTGGGGATAGAATAAGGCTGCAACTCAAGCGGTCTGCTACTCAACCCAAATGGGAAATGTCGATTCGCTGTGCCGCAAGGCAATTGAATTGGCGAGGATTACAACCCATGAGCGACTCAAAAAGCGTCAATCCGTTCGAGTCACCTCAAGTGCCAACCGGTGTTGATCGCGAGGCGAGCAGGGAAAGGCGATTCGTCGTCATTTCGCTTTCGTTCTTGCTCACGCCAGCGATCGCGATCGCTGCTTTTTTTGCCGGTGGATTGGCGACCCAGGCCTTGTGGCACGTTTTGTTTCGCAGTCGATCGATGTTTCATGGACTGGGGGAAGGAATAATCGCGGGCTCGGTCTGTGCCATTGTCGCAGTGGTGTTGACCATCAAGTTGACTCGCCGCCACCTGCGCTCGTTGCCGCGCCAGCGTGAACACGAGGAGATTTCCAATGAAGCAATGATGGGGTCATCGAACCAATAAGAATGGCAGTTCCCGTTCGGGCACGAAAAGATAAACACGACGCGCCGGCGAGTGAGGCCGGGGTTCGCTGGCTCGTTTGTGGATCGCAGCCCGATTCTCAAGAATTCGGATGCCAACGAGTAGCGCACCGAAGTGTTGCCACTTCGGCTACCGAGTTTCGCATGGCTGTCCCCTTGGAAAAGCTATCGGGCCATTCGGCCACCAGAGGGGTCCGCGAAGCGAGCGTTTTCGGCTGATGGCTGAACGCTGAAAGCTCCCTGCTCCCTGCTCCCTGCTAAAACCTCGCGAACTCAAAAAAATTCTGAAAATTCTCCCCTCACCTGAAATAATCTCGCTATCCCCTGGCGAAAAAGATGCATGAAGAACCGAGGGGTGGTACCATACACCCAACGGAACTCCACTCAGCACGGAACAGGCTGACAGGAGAGGCAACTGGTGGCACTGACAAGGTCTGACTTTCACGAGATCGTCGACGACCACGCCCC
>JBGSRO010000219.1:0-5022 GCA_041737535.1 Pirellulales bacterium
CTGCCAGTGTATTTTTAGCGTTTGCGTGACGACGATCGCGTTTGCGGCTGGCACCGGGCGAATCTCGGCTTCGCCACCTCCATTTTCGGCCCATGTATCGGCAGCAACATTCGACACCAACATGTCGATGATGCTGTCGTAGTCGGCGTACATCTCGCCGTTGTCCTCGTACTGCAGTAGCCCGCCAACACCGTAGACACGAGGGAGCAAGTTGGTCGCCTCTTCGTCGACGGAACGAAGAACAATCACGCCTGGACGAGCACTCCAAATGAGTTCGAGCGGTTCGAGCATCAGTTCCAGAGCGGTTCGCATTGGAACGTCGGTTACAGCGAGCGATACCTTCTCGCTCACTTCCAAGCCCAACTCCTGGAGACTCCGCTCGTCGATCACACAATTGAGACCCGTCTGCTGCTGAACCCAGGCAGCGACGGTGGTGATTGGGGCATCGTGCAAATCGACGCTTGTCGGACGCTCCATGATTTGCCGCAACACGACGATCTGGCGTTCGTTAAGCTGAGCCGTCGCTTTGTGCGAAATGAGCAGGGAAATCAGACAATAAACGATCCGACGCAGAATATGCTTCGACATGAATGCAGGACTTTCACGAACGAGGGGAATAGCGACGCCGCATAAGTTAGAATACCAAGCTGTTGACTCGCCTGCGACTTCTTCTCCAACAGGGGCTCCCGGTAATGTTCGTTCAGATGCTGGTTGTTATTGCTTTGCTGATGCTTGCTCCGATCGCTCAAGCTGCCGAGCCAATCGATTTGCCTCTCTCGCGGATTGTCGCCTACTCGGCGGGTGTCGCCTTTTGCGAGCACTCGGGCACTGTCGACGGTGATGGCGAAGCAGTACTTGAATTCCCCGTTGAGAACATCAGCGACGTGCTCAAGAGTCTCGTCGTTCTCGACCTCGACGGTGGCAAGACATCGCTCGTCACCTACGACAATTGCGAACCGATTGCCCGTTCGCTGGCGGCGCTGCGGGTCGATCTTGCTGGCCAGGTTTCGCTGGCCAAATTGCTCGAACAACTCCGTGGCGAGCAAATCGAAGCGCAACTCAGCACGCAAGACAACGTCGTGAAGGGCAAAATCATCGGTGTCGAAACATCTGTCGAACAACTCGGACGCTCAACGCTGCAAACCCAATCGCTGTTGGTGCTTGCTGAGAACGGTTTACAACGCATCGCGCTAGCCGACGTGCGACTTGTGCGTTTTGTCGACAAGGGGGTCGATGCCGACTTCCAGCGGGGGCTCGAGCTTTTGGCGGCAACGGGCGCCAACGACCAGCGCTCGATCAGGCTGCGATTTCGTGGTGAAGGCCAACGTCGTGTCCGGGTCGGCTACATCCGCGAATTTCCGGTTTGGAAGACGTCGTATCGTTTGGTGCTGAAAGATGACAACAAAGCATTGCTGCAAGGCTGGGCACTTATCGAAAACACGACGCTCGACGACTGGAACAATGTTGAACTGGCTCTCGTGAGTGGTCGGCCGATTTCATTTCGCATGGACCTCTACGAACCGCTCTATGTCGAACGCCCCGAGGTCGTGCCCGATCTCTTCGCCGGTCTCGCGCCGCGCGTCTACGACCAGGACTTTGGCGGAGCGAAAGGATTCGGCGGCCGAAGTCCAGGCAACAGGGCCACCACATGGAATGAAAACGGCGGCGGAGGTGGTTTCGGCGGCGGAATGGGGGGCGGTGGTGGGTTTTTCGGCGGCAGTCCCGCTCAGGTTGACGAGGCTCGCGAGCGCATGGCTGATCGCCTCGACGAGAACTTGCTCGAATCAACCGAGAGTATGGCCAGCAGTGGCAATGTCGGCGAATTGTTCCGTTACGAAATCGACCAACCGGTGACCCTCGAACGCGAGCACTCGGCCATGGTGCCGATCATTGGCAGCGAAGTCCCCATCGAGCGGCTTTCGATCTACAGCGCGAGCGTCAATGAAAAGCACCCGCTCAACGGTCTTCGCCTCACCAACTCGACCGATCTCGACTGGATGCAAGGCCCGGTCGCTGTGTTCGACGGAGGCGAATTTGCCGGCGATGCTCGCTTGGGACACGTACCTCCCGAAGCTGAGCGACTGGTGAGTTATGCGCTCGACCTCGAAACCGAAGTCACTTGGATACGGCAACCCGAGCAAGAACGACTGGTGAGCGCGAAACTCGTTGACCTTGCGCTGCGTCTCGCCGTGAGCCGCGAACGGTCAACCGATTACATAATAAGAAACTCGGCGCAAAAGCCGAAATCGGTACTGGTCGAACAGCAGATCGATGGTAAGTGGAACTTACTGGATGAAACGCTTGCCAAAGAGCAGACGCGGTCGTTGTACCGTTTCGCGGTCGACGCACCGTCGCAAGAAACGACGACTCTGTCGGTTCCCGAATCATATCGAGAGCGGCAAACCATCGCGCTCGAGTCAATGAGCAACAAGGAACTGTCCAAGTATTTGGAATCGCAGGAGGTGCCGGATAACGTGAAGCAGGCGCTGCGGACCTACGCTAAACGAAAGGTTGAACTGACGGAAATTCGCAGCACGCAGGACCGCGTCCGCCAGCAACTGATCGCCATCGCCGGCGAGCAAGATCGCATCCGTCGTAACATGCAGTCGCTCGATCGGACGAGCGATCTGTACAAGCGTTATGCCGATAAGCTGAACGAGCAGGAGAGCAATATCGAGAAATTGCGCGCCGATACCAACGAACTCGCGCGACGCGAGGCGGAAGCAGAAGCCGCGTTACTCGAGAGTGGCGACTAGCCAATTTTTGCGACCGTCGCCAACTGTTCGATCGCTTCGCGAGTCGCTGACTCAACGGCGCGTTGCCAATCGAGCTCGGCGAATTCGGGCCGCTGATGCGCAAAGATGATCGCGCGCGAGCTGTTGACGATCGCGCCGAGTCCTCGTTCGTCGAAGGCAGGGGCGACATCGGCGGCGGTGCCCCCTTGGCTGCCGAAGCCGGGGACGAGGAACATGATGTGAGGCATCAGCGTACGCAGTTCCGCGAGTTGCTCGGGATAGGTCGCGCCGACGACCGCTCCGATGCTGCCATAGCCGGTGGCGTCACTGTCACGCTGGGCGAGCTTCTCGACCCACTCAGCAACGTGGTGACAAATCGGCCGACCTTCGGCCCTGCGGTCCTGTAATGCCCCACTGCCAGGATTTGAAGTTTTCACGAGCACGAATAACCCGGAGTCGGTTTCGTGGCACACTTTCGCAAAAGGCTCGAGCGCGTCGTCGCCCAGGTAAGGGCTGACGGTCAGCGCGTCGCCTCGCCAGGGTGAATCGGCACCGAGCCACGCGGAAGCGTAGCCTTCAGCCGTGCTGCCAATGTCGCCTCGCTTGGCATCGACGATCGCGAGCAGACCTTTGCTTCGCGCGTGGTCGATCACGCCGCCCAAGGCTTTCATTCCTTGCCAACCGAGTTGTTCGAAGAAAGCGACTTGCGGCTTAACGGCCGGGACGAGTGGGGCAACGACATCAATAATCTCGCAGCAGAACCGCTGGTAAGCTATCGCTTGGCTCGCTAAATCGGTTCCATCTCGCAACGAGTCGGGCAGCGACTTCCAGCGAGGGTCGAGACCAACCACGAGAGGAGTCCGTACTCGCGTGATACGTTCGACCAGACGCTGAGCGAAAGTCATGCGATGAGCTTCAGATAAATAGCCGACAAGCTACGCCTCGTCGCCGAATCTTGGGGTGGCGACGAGGCGTAGCTCGTCGGCTATTTCAATACGTCGTTTGCTATTCGGACAAGTCCCAGGCCGTCAGCCAGGTGACCGACTTGGGCTCGAGCCCGAAATCTTTCTTAAGGCGTTTGTGCATGTCGTCGAGGTGGCCGGCTCCATAGAAGACACCGATTTTCACACGTCCCGCGGCGAGTTGCTCGCGCAGTACCTTGAACGCGGCTTCATTGCGACCGTTGATGATGGTGGTCCCTTGTTCGCCACCGAGGGTGGTGAACATGTCGCCGAGCGTGGTCATTTGCTTGGCCATCGCGATCTTGAGCTGGCGCGAACGGTCCTCGGGTTTGGCAAACATGGCTTTGATCATGTCGGCTTCGCCCGTGTCACCTTTGCGCGAGGCATTGCTTTGGGCAGCGAGCGACTCGCCCATCACGCGAAAATAGAGCTTCAGAAAACTCTCGTCGCGACTTTTCATGGTGCTGAGAAACTCGTCGGGCGACATGTCGGCATGGACGAAGTTTGATTTGGTGTAGTCGATCTGTTCGAGTTGGTGTTCGAGTGCCAGCATGTTCTTCATGCCGTTTTGCATTGCCCCAAGCGCGTGGCGATTAGATGCCTTGGTCCCTTTTTCGACAATGGTTCCTTTCGGGGCGACCAGTTCGTAAAGGAGCGTGTCGTATTGCTCGAATAGTTTGTTGAGCTGCTCGTAATAGCCAGCATCGCCGACGTGAACGGCCCCGATCAGGTCGACAATGACATTCGGACCACCCTCGGCTAGCGGGCCTTCATAGCGAACGACGGCCGTTTGCATGCCGAGCGGTTTGCCCTTGTCATCTTCGGCAAATCGCATCCACTCGCTGCCCGGGGCTGATTTCTCGGCATCGGGCTTGGAGGCTTCGGAGGCGACTGGCTGAGCTAGCAGGTGACCAGGAACAATTGATAGCAGGGCGGTCGCTAGCAAGCTGAGGGCGAAAACGGCGCGGAGTCGAGGTCGATTCATAAAAGTCGTCCCGGGTGGGAAGGGAAAGCTGTTGTGGACTACCAGCAAGTATAGAGTCGGCCAGGGGCGACAGGCAAATGGGGCGGGAGGGGCCTAGAGAGTGGTAAAATAGCCGACGAGCTACGTCTCGTCGCCGAATCGAGTAGTCAGCGACGAGGCGTAGCTCGTCGGCTATTGCATGCTGATCCAGGCGAATCGAGCCCCTCACAACCGGAATGTCCGTTATTTTCGTTGCGTCTTACCAAAGTTACTCAACTGTCACGACCGGAGTTCCCGATACTAACCACACAGAGACAAAAGCTCCGCTTGGGGGCACGCGCCGGGGCGAAACCCCGACCTC
>JBGSRO010000002.1:0-16673 GCA_041737535.1 Pirellulales bacterium
CATCTTGCAGCCATCAGGAAACTAGCACGTAGCTGGATCAGAATTCTGTTCCGAGTATGGCAAACGGGGACGCCTTTTGACTGCGACCGCTACATCGCCCAGCTAAAACAACGCTGTCCCGAGAGATCACTCGATACCTACCTCAAGAAAACGTCCCAAATCCGTAATCAACCCCTTGCGGAGACCTCAGATGTCTTACGCAGTTGGGGGCGGCAGGTCGGGGCTTCGCTGGCGTGCGTTCCCGTGTCATCAAAATGATTCGATAGCTGCAGAGGTCGTCTTCTTCTCCTTCAGTTCGGGCAGGCCCTTCGGAACAGCGGGTGGTCTAACTTCAGCAACTGGTAAGCAACGACCGGATCGGCGCGAACCATGCCCGGCTGCGGAGTCGGATTGACAGTCGCGAGCGGTACGAGGCCAATTCGCAGCGGTATCTCACCCGCTTGCTGGCCAAGATCGGGCAAGTGTTGGTCGAGCAAATCGAGCAATTCCTATCCGACATTTGGAAGGCCGACGACAACGCCGAGCCCGTCGAGGGGACGCAGCTCCTGTCATCAACGTGACAACTTATGAATTGCATCGGCAAACTGTGTTTAACTGGCCGCATACCTATCGGAAATTGCTACTCGATTGCAAAACTGCCAGATCGAAAGCTGGCTCTTGCGTTACAAATTAATCGCCGCTTGCCAGTATGTTCGTCACTCTTCGCTATCTGACGCTCCCAACTTCGCCGTGGTCGTAATCGCGCTGCTGGAATAACCATCACGATAACGAGGTTGTCGAGATGGGGACGCTACATAGCGAAGAGCGATTTACCGGTACAACACGATCAAGCCGACGAGGCACAACAGCGCGAGGCTTGTCGGCTCGGGCACAGTAGTCGCAGCCGTTAACGCACTAAATCCCGCTTGAGTTGCACCCGGTTGGGCAAAGTAGGCGGTCTTGAAGGCGGTGAAGTCGTCGATGTCAATCGATCCATCGAGGGTTAGATCACCTTGAAGGTAGGCTTCCGTGAGCGGCAGCCCCGCGGCCGCATCGGTAAACATATTGTCGCGTAAGACTCGCCAATCGTTGGCGTCGATGACCCCATCGGGCCTCCCCGCCACACCCGATGCATCGGTTACGTCACCTTCGATCAACGTGAATGCCACCAGCGCATTGTAATGGACATTGCCGAATCCATTGGCTGCCATCTCCACCAAAGCCGTTTCCTCGGTCGCGACAAACACTCCAATTGCGTACTGACCGAGAAAGGCAGCAGGATTGGCTCCTGCTGGGTTTCCACTCACGCTGACCGCATTGCCGGAATCCGACGTGAGGGTGATTGAACGCCCATCGACTGATTCGCGCAGGTCAGTGTACCAGACTTGAACTCCGTAAGCCTTACCGATGGTCAGCCCGTCAACTTGAACTGCTGTTTCGGTGCCGCCGCCAAAGGTGAACGAGTTGAGCAACGAATCGTAGTCGGCGTCGCCTGTCGACTTTCCGTCGAGCGCGCCTTCAAAAGTTCCATTGGGTAGACTGGTGGAGGAGAATTGGATGCCATCGACGGTCAAATCGCTATCGCCTCCGTTGTAACCGGCGACGATGACGCCGGTTTTGGCGAGCGCCAAATCGTCGACGTCGACAGTGTTTTGAGAATTCCTCCATTGAATGTTCACATCGCCCGCTTGTGGATCTGACGGTCGGATCCAACCCGGCGTGAAGACTTGAACTTCGTCGAGTGCGAGGATCGACGAGTTGGCTGCGCGCGTAATGCGGACAAATTGGCCGACTTGGGCGTTGTTGTTCAGGTCGAGTGTCAGCCAGTCATTGCTGCCACTGATGGCTAGGAGGCTGGAGGTGTAAACAGTGCTCATCGTGTCGTCGAGAATTTCGACGCGAATATCGCTCAGGCGCAGCGAGGCGTTGTTGTCGGTGGTGTTGTGCAACGCGATCTCGCCGATCGTCTGATTCGAGCCCAGATCGACCATCCACCAGGGGTTGTCCTCCATGTTGGTTTGCGCGGCGGCGGTGCGGATCAGCGAGTTGCCGCCACCGATACCGCCAACCAAGGTGCTCTCGACCGCACCCGCGCCATTTAGCGCCAGGTTCGCATTGGCGCCCGAGCTTTGTGTTGCGGTCTTGCCATAGGCCATATTGATGCCAATTCGACCGAGCTGCCCCCGCGCCGGATCGTTCCACAACTCTTGTTGCTCATCCATCGTCATCGCGAGCATGTTCATCACAGCAGAGTTCTGAGGATCGTGTGACAGATCGTCGGTTTCGTCGGGATCGAGAGCCAGATTGAAAAGCTGCGTACGGTTGATCTTTGGGTAATGGATCATCTTCCATGTATCAACGCCGTCTTCAACTTTGACGGAGCGTTGAACGTGGTTGGATGGCGAAGGCGAGTAGGCTCCATAGACCACGTCGTGGCCGGTGAAGCCGTCCCGAGTCGCCTGGTCACTGCTCAGAGCAGCGGCGAAACTCTGAGCTTGTACGCTTGGATTCGTCGCTATGCCCGAAAGTTCAAGAAGGGTTGGAAGCGAGTCGTGTAGATAGATGTTCTGTTCGCTGATTCCCGTATGGATTGGCGTTCCATTGACGGCCCCGGCGACGATGTAAGGGACGCGGAGGGTATGTTCGTAGATGTTTTGCTTGCCGACGAGACCGTGTCGACCGATCGACATTCCATGGTCAGCCGTGTAGACGATCAGTGTATTCTGCAAGTCGGAGATATCGTGGACGCCCGGCGTCAAACCTTCGTATTCAAGGGCGCTATTGATCACTCGCTCGATTTGGCTATCCATGTACTCGATGATCGCGTGGTTCTTGCTGATCTCGTTGCGGATCGTCCGTTCGTCACGATTCTGCCCGGTCCCTTCTACCGAGTTTTCATCGCGCACCGACAAATGGCCGTTGTCGAATGGATGGGCACCGAGGTAGGCACTCGGCAGCGGGTCGTATCCGCTCAACGGCGAGTTGGGGTCGGGGGAGCCATTCTTCGCCCCATGTATGTCTAAAAAGGATTGCGGTGCATTGCGAGGGTCATGGGGGTGCGAAATGCCTAGGTAGAGTAGGTAGGGATCGGTATCGTTACTCTGTATCTTCGCGTCGAGATAACTGATTCCCTGATCGACGAACCACTGGGTAGCGAATTCACCACGAGCGTCGTTCTCGAGGTGAGTTGTGAAGGTATTGGTGGCGGCATCGTAGTCATTGCCACCTTTACCAAATCGAGCCGTGTCGTAGCCGGCTGCGTTGAAAAGCCCGGGCAGCGTTTCGGAGTTGGCGACAGTCGAATTAGGTTGACCAGAACCTGGCGCGGCCCACATCGGTCGGCCGGTCATGACAGCAGTTCGCGACGTAAGGCAGACGGCTCCCGACCACCCCCCCTGATTGTAAGCGTTCAGAAAGGTCGTTCCCTGACTGGCGAGACGATCGAGCGTCGGTGTGCTGATGCTGTTCGCTTGACTGGCACCGTTGCCAAGCGATTGCTGTAGAGCACTAAACGACATTGCATCGGCGGACATGTCGTCGGCAATGATGTAAAGAATGTTCGGTCCTTGAGCCATCGTCGAACTGGCGAGGACGCCAAACAACCATAGGGTCATTGCAACCGATTCTAATTGCGGGGCGAAGTTGAGTTGTCGCAATGTAAACTCCAGGTAAGACAGTCGAGATACAGGTCGGCGTTGAATCGACGGGGTACTGAATGTGCGAGTTGTGATGAGCCACCGAAAATCATTCTTTTAGTCGTGCGATCCCCAAATTTTTTGGCGTGATTTGCGGCAGACCGAGGATGTGCCAAGTTATCAGAGCCATTTAACGCATTTATCTGACACCCTTGATTGTTGGAGCGAGAGCAAGGAGGCGATGCCGCCGCTGGCCAACTGTGTTTCCCAAGTGATCGACGACTGAGATAGAAATAAGAGGAGCGCTGCCCACACAGCGATTGCCTGCCGCTGGAAAGCTACAACGCAACATCGCTATTTCTCCCAACTTGCGTAGGCAGGAAAAGGAATGCACAATCGAAGCTGGCGATCAAATGATGCGCGTCGAGAAAAAATGCCATTCAGCGAGTACGCACGACATGGGAAAACGGACGGCAATTGGCCGCAAGTGTTCGTCTGTCAGTCTTAAACAGGCAAACGGATCGGCAGCACTTCCACCGCTTTCCGACATCGACTCGATCTCACTGGCACTTGCCCAAAGCGACTACCGCCGATTGGTAGAACCACCACCACGCCATCGGAAACATCGCAATTTCGATCTGCGATAGGTCCTTTAGATATAGGCGCAGGTCTGACCAAAATGAGACAGAAATCTCTGATTCTGTGTCATTATTTTGTCCTATCTCGCGGTGCAGTTTCCTACTTATATTAGAGCAGCGGTATCCGAATCCCTTCTCGGCAAAACTTTTCCCGACGATCGTCATTAAAAGACACTGGCTCTTGGCGAGCCGGTAAGTCTTTCAGGCACAGCAAGATATGCGTCAGCAAACGCAAGGACCGGATCGGTCGGCAACATTTGTGATGTTGCTGGCTGCCAGTGAACGCCAGCTAACTGGCTTTGTGCTGGCGTTGTTGCCGAACCTGTCAGATGCCGACGAAGTTCTTCAAGAGACGAAACTCCGACTCTGGGAGCAATTCGACAACTACGACCCGAATCAATCGTTCGACGGTTGGGCGCGAAGTATCGCCTATTTCCAGGTGCTGACCCATCGAAAAAAGTCATCGGGCGGACGCGTCGTATTCTCTACCGACCTCATCGCGACCCTGGCGGACGAGTTCGACGATCGTAGCGAGGAAATCAGCGAGCGGTCCCAAGCGCTACAAAGCTGCTTGGAGCAACTGAACGGTAGGAGCCGAATGATGCTCGACAAGTATTACAGCGGTTCGTGGTCGACCACTACGTTGGCGCAAACAATGGGAATGACCGTTGCCGCGCTGCGAAAAGGTCTCTATCGATGCCGCCAGGTGCTTCACGATTGCATAGGTCGGCGTCTGGCTGGCGCGGGAGAGGGGCGACGCGATGAGTGATAATTCGCGCGACAATCTTCGCTTTCGCGAGATACACGAACTTGTTTCTGCTGGCTTGGTAGGCAACATCTCGTCCGACGCGGCGGCGCGTCTCGAGCTGCTACTTCGCGAAGATCCTGAAGCCCGTCGAATCTATCTTGACTACGTCGCTGAAACGACGGTTCTTCATCGCTGGGCCAGTCAAGAGTTAGGACAGTTGCTTCAGTTCAATGTCGACGCCAAGGTGGTATTGCAACTTCTCGAAGAAGCCGAGGAAAAAGAGCGACTGGAGGCCGAACGTGAAGCTGCCGAGTTGGCCAAAGCAGAGGCAGAAGCGGCTGAGCGGCGACGCGCATTGCGAGAGCATGCCAAACGAACTCCAAGCGGGCAGCCCGTCATTCTTCGCAGGGTTGTCTATTTTGGCGGGGTGTCGATTGCCGCATCGGTGCTATGGATTGCGCTCGCGTTTTTCCCGTGGGGTGATGCAGATCTCGCCGCCAACGACCCGACACTAGTTGCGCCCGCAGTTCCTCAACCATCGCTGGTGGCAACACTGACGGAGTCGGTCGACGCGAAGTTGATCACTCCGCCGACCGACGGAGTGACGACCGAAGAAATCGACATCTCAACTCAGCTAGAATCAAGGCTCGCTACCGGGAATTATCTACTAACTCGCGGCGTGGTTCGTCTCGAATTCGACAGCGGCGCTTCCGTAATTGTCGAAGCACCAGCGTCAATCGCGCTTAAGTCGGCCGATCGAGTCCAGTTGGTTCGCGGACGACTGGTTGGCAATGTTCCACCTGCGGCGATTGGCTTTACAGTCGAAACGGCGTCGGCAACCGTCGTTGACCTGGGAACGGAATTTGGCGTCGCGGCACTCGATGGCCAAGTGGCGGACATCAGTGTTTTCGATGGCGAGGTCGAGGTGGTTGCCGCGTCGAATGCCCCATTGAATGCCGACGACCCAACCACACTGCCTAGTGGCCACGTTCGGCAGCGGCTCACTGCCAATACTTCGGTGCGAGTCGACGCTGATGGCGCAATGGCCATCGCCGAGACCCAAGAGAATCTCTTTTTCCGAGAACTTCCCTCGTCACAGGAGCTGGCACAGAAGATTGCCTACGAACGATGGCTAGAACACAGCCAGACTATCGCGGCCGATCCCGACATGCTCGCCTATTACACGTTCAACGATCAAGCTCCCGGCGACAAACTCCTGCTGAATCACGCGGGAGATGGCGGATCGATGCACGGCGATATCCAGAATGCTCAGTGGGAAGTCGGCCGATGGCCCCAGAAGCAATCCCTACGGTTTGGCACCGGCGATGCTGACGACGTACCCGCAAGCTATGTGCAACTCGACATCCCTGGCACATTCGATGTCTTGACGACGTGCACCTGGGTGAACGTCGACGTGGCTACACGCGGCCTTCAATCGCTATTACTCTCCGATGGTGTAACGCCAGATGGCCGACTGCATTGGCAGATTAGGCGAGATGGCTTTATTCAGGCAGGATTTTATGCAAGCACGAAGCCCCCAGATCCCAATATCGAAAGCAATCTGTCATTGCACGAGTCTGGTCTGGGGCTGTGGCACCATGTGGCGACCGTGTGGCAAGCGGAATTAGGTCAGGTGACCTACTACATCGACGGACAGCGGGCAGGAGTAAAGCAGGGCGATTTCCACAGCACAATCGGATTGGGGTCGGCTCGCATTGGCGGTTGGAAACCGGGTCAAGACTATCGGCGGGATGAATGGCGGACGCTCCGTGGCCGGATGGACGAGTTGGCGGTCTTCAAACGCGCTTTGAGCGACGTTGAAATCCAAGCGATGTACGCAGCCGGGAGTCCGTGAGAAAGATCGAAGTGATAGTGGAGAGAATAGCTGGAGAGTCTTGGTGTCATTCGATTGGGCAGCCGACGAATTGTTCTTGTTTCCTTTTCTTGGGAGGTGCTACTGATGAGACTTCTAGGTTTACTTACCATAGCTTTCGCCGTTGTGGGGCCGTGGGCCAGTGCTGCGACCATTACTTGGAGTGCCGCTCAAAATTCGTCGGGCCCATCCGACATCGTTTCGGGAGGCGCGGTCGCAATTGCCTACAACGGCACCAATGACACGGCAGATGTTGGCAACGATGTAACCGTGGATGGCATCACATTCGTGAGCGGCAACTACCTTGCTGGTATGGCAAACAACATCTCAATAATCGGTGCCAATATGTCGGGCGATCCAAACTACGATGCCCTATTGACGAAAAACACATTCGGTGGCGGCATGAATTCAGTACTAACGCTCGGCGGGCTCACTGACGGGCAAGACTACTTGCTGCAAATTTGGTACATCGAAACGCGAACCACAATCGTTGGTACGAGTCCCCCACTGAACACTCGGGTGATGACCTACGGCGACAATGCAATGCCTGAAAGTACCGTCAATGTTGCGGGCGACCCAAGTGGTACCGGCATGTCACTCGGTCAGTTCGCCATTGGCAGCTTTACCGCCGACGGCACGTCGCAGGACTTGCATTTGATCACCAACGACTTCGGCAACGCTCACTTCGCGGCATTGCTCGTTCGAGAGGCAGTTCCCGAGCCAGCGTCGGTCTTGCTTGTCGGACTAAGTGCAATCGGCCTGCTTGGATTTCAGCGATCGCGGAGGCGCAGCTAACACGGGTTGGCTGATCGCTTCTCGGTGAACGAGCCGCGAAGCGATCGGCCCCCATAAAGGCGCCGTACATCGACCGGAGCGACGTGCGGAAAATAGGGGCTCTGACGATTGAAAGAGTCCAATACTCGGAGAATAAAACAGGAACTAAAACGATGTGTTGCAAACAAAAAACAGCGTTCACGCTCGTCGAATTGCTCGTCGTGATTGCCATTATCGGAATCTTAGTGGCATTGTTACTGCCAGCGGTTCAGGCGGCGCGAGAAGCGGCGCGACGAACCGCCTGCGCAAACAATCTCAAGCAATTGGGCCTTGCGGTGCTGAACTTCCACGACGCACAAAAGACAATGCCTAAGAACATCACTCACGCAGCCAGCGATGGTCCGAGCCCCTACGCCGAACACAGTGGCAAGAGTTGGATCATCGATATCCTGCCCCAACTGGAGCAGCAGAATCTGCACGATCGGTTCGTGCTCGACGGCCCGTTTCCCAACCAGGGACTCGATCGTCCCGAGAATCGCCCTTTGATAAAGACAGTGCTCGACGCGCTGCTGTGCCCGTCGGCAGCGATTGAGTTTCGCAAGATTCTAACCGCGTGGCAGTGGAACGGCATTGAGGTGGCCACGACGAACTATCAGGGTGTCATGGGCGACGCGCGGATGAACACACAAAGTGCATTCGGAGGACCGGCATACTGCAACGATGGAAAAGCCGCTTACGGTCCATGCTCGGGGATATTCTGGCGCACCGATTTTCGCTGGCCCGTGCGGATCGCGAAGATCACCGATGGCACGAGCAATACGCTGATGATTGGCGAAGACCTGCCCGAGTACAACTGGCACAACATGTGGGCCTATTCTAATGGAAGCACGAGCAGCACTTACGCTCCGCTGAATTACAAACCACAGCCACCTCAAAACTTTACCGCTTCGGCTTGGTTCGATCTGCGGGGATTCCGTAGCGACCACCCTGCTGGTGCCCACTTTTGTCTTGCCGACGGCTCCGTCCAGTTCATAGAAGAGTCGATTGACCTCAATCTCTATCGATCGATGAGCACCAAGGCTGGTGCCGACAACGAATTCACTTATGGGCAGTCGACCGCGACTTCGCCCGGCCCAAGGTAGACGACTTTTCAGTGCGAAAGTCACAAGTTATGAACAGAACACAGAGTTTACGTTACTGCATCTTGCTATCGCTGGCCGCGATCGCAGCGGTCGGGTGCGGATCTGACTTGGCGACTGTTTCTGGAACGGTCTCCTACAAGGGCAATCCGCTCGAAAACGGGCGGATTACATTCCAAGGGCCGGGCCTTCCAATGGCGTATGCCGAAATCGATTCCAGCGGACGGTACAGGCTCAATACGGGCGAACAACGAGGTGTCGCACAAGGCGAATACCGCGTCGCGATTGCGTCTTACAAATTGGGCGAAATCACCGGGAGAGGAAATCCGCCTTCTGCAAAATTGATCACACCGGCCAAGTACGCCATCGTCGATACCACCGACTTGAAAGCGGAAGTCGGGCCAGGAAGTAACAGATTCGATTTTGAACTAAAGGACGAATAGGGGCGCTTGTCGATTCGGATGGGCAACGAAGTCGACCAGCGATTCAAAAACGTGTAGCTAGGGGCATCTGCCCGCGAGACCTTTTCTATCAGGCCATTACTGGAGAGCGATAGCTATGAACTGCAACAAGTTTTCTACCGGGCAACGAAGCGCTGTGCTAGGCGTGTGCATGGTACTCGCAACGAGTAATCTACTTTACGCCGCGCCGTTGGCTCCGAACGATCCTAGTATCGCAGGCAATTTGTCAGTGTGGTTGCGAGACGCAGAGAACAACTTCGACGGCACGACTTGGTCCGATATAAGCGGGAACAATAACAACGCCGCCGCTGCCGGACTCATGCCCATTGGTGTGACCTATGGCGCTCCGGCACCGGGTGCCTTGCTTGAATCGGTCGGGCTTTTCTCAGGGCTCAACGTCTCTGGTGTTAGATTCGACGGAGCGACCGACGACCTGTTGCGGGTGACGGGAATCAACGGCGGTGCACCAATTGGTAACCTCACTACGATTATCGTCTACTCGTCCGCCAGCAACGCGAATGGACTCCAGCGGCCGGTAGGGTTCGGATCGCTGACCAATAACGGTGGCATGGGTTCCGCCTCGGCTCCCGTGGTCTTCAATCCGGCCGATGATGGCACCATCCGATACGACCAAGGACAGAGCGGAGCCGGCGATTTGACTCGCCCCACCAATCAGCTTTTTGTTCGCGGATCGACGCTGGCCTCAACAGCCAACCCCGGCGAAGGTACCGCCAACGACTACTTTGACGGACTAGCCAATTTCACCATGCCCAGGACAAGCACGCCAAACAATGGCGGCTTTCCGGTTGAGGATTCGCTTTATGTTGGCGATGCACGTCTTGGCATCACCGCATCGAATGGATTCTCAGCCGGTACAGTAAACGACCTCTTTGTCGCCGAAGTCATTGCCTATGATACAGCCCTGACGCAGCAGCAGATCGCTGATATCACCGAATGGCTCGGCATCAACATCGCTGTGACGCCGTTCGAGGAATTCCCCAGGTTGACCATCGACCGCCAAACGGGGTCAATGGTGCTCGAAAACACCACCGCATCGGCGCTCAATATCGTTGGGTACACGATGACATCGGCCACGGGCGCACTTGACCCCGCGAATTGGATTCCCATCACCGACAACTACGACGATGCCGCCGGCCCAGGCGATGGCTCTGTCGATTTTGACGATGCGTGGACCATTTTGTCGGCCGCAGACAGCAACACCGATTTTTCGGAGTTTGAATTCTCGGGCGGTGATGGTGGCACGATTGGACTCGGATCGACCATTGATTTCGGCACCGGCAATGGCAGCACGACGTTTGGTCCCTGGATTAGGAATCCGATCGAGGATGTCGCCATGGAGCTTGTGCTCGAAGATGGAAGTACGGTTCCGCTCAATGTCGTTTTCGATGGAAATGGGGGCGATTCCTTTGAGTTGGGCGACCTAGATTTCGATGGCTCGCTGACCGCAGGTGACTGGCAAATCTTTAAGGCTGGCTTCGGCGTTGACCTAGCCGATCTCTCGACGGCGGAAGCCTACCAAGTGGGTGACCTCGATGGCGACTTCGATGTCGATCCAATTGATTTTGGAATTTTCAAGAGTGCATTCAACACTGCCAATGGACCAGGAGCTTTTGCTGCTATGATTAATTCCGTACCCGAACCTTCCACGTTTACCTTGTTCGCGGTCATTGCTTTTTTGATGGTCTCGTATCGCACGCTGGCGACGCGACGCGTATTTTGCCATGCCGCCGTTGTCGGTCTCGTTGCGGCAATCAGCTTTGCTATGTCGACACAATCTCATGCAGCGCCGCTGGCTCCCAACGACCCCAGCATCGCTGGCTCGCTGTCGGTTTGGTTGCGCGACGCTGGAACTAATTTCAATCCCACCACCGGTATCTGGGCCGACGTCAGCGGAAACGGCAACAACGCCGCGCCCGCAGGACTCACGACTTCCGGCGTTACGTTCGGTGCGCCCTCACTATTTGAGATCACGCCAACAACCGGTGCATTCTCGACTCTCTCGTCAGTCGGCGGAGTGATGTTCGCCGGCAATACCGACGATTTATTGCGATCCTCCGCAATCAATGGTGGCAGCCCCATGAGTGACATTACCATCATCACGGTTTATAGCTCGCCAGCCATTGCAGGCGGCACCAATCTCCAGCGCCCGGCCGGCATCGGCTCGTATACCAGCAGCCCTAGCCAGGCTGCTCGGCAGGTCGTTTTCAACCAGGCTGACGACCGATCGCTGCGTTACGATTATGGCTCTTCGATAGGTACACTTGCGCAACCGGTCGACACGCTATTTGTCAGAGGCTCGACGCTCTCCGGCAGCACCGTCAATGACTACTTCGACGGCGCAGCTAACGTGTCGAACGTAGCAGTCTCATTAGCCTCATCACAGACGTTCCCCCCGCCCGAGGATTCATACTATCTTGGCGATGTCCGAGCGGGGATAACGGCTGGCTCGGGTGGAGGTACCGCGAACAGAGACTTGTTTGTCGCCGAGGCGATTGTCTACGACACAGCTCTCACTCAGCAGCAGATCGCCGACATCGGCGAATGGCTGCAAGGCAACATTGCAACGTTTGCTTTTGCAAGACCAACTCTGCAAGTCAACACCGACACGGGCGCGATGACACTGACCAATACTTTCGGTAGTGATCTCGACATTGACTTGTACCAAATTGCTGGTCCGGCCAACTCGCTCAACCCGGCGGCATGGAACAGCCTGGAAAGCCCAACTCCCAATTCGGGCCAAGATCTCATAGAGTTTCCTCGTGGCGATGGCAACGGCAACGGCTGGGAAGTCCTCGGTATCCCCAGCAGCGAATCATTGGCTGAAGCTTTCCTCAATGGCAGTTCCATACTTGGCCCAGGCCAGTCGATTTCTCTCGGAAACGCATTCAATACTTCAGGGCCTGGCGAAGGTGCATTGAGCTTCCAGGTTCGTACGTCGGCCGGTGAAATCGTTAACTCCATCGTGGAGTATGTGACCGGCGTGAGCCTTGCCGGAGACTACAACGGCGACGGCCGAGTTGACGCCGCAGACTATACTGTTTGGCGAGACAACCTGGGCGCTGGCGACGAATCGGCGTTTGCAGCCGGGACCGGAAACGGGAATGGCATCGACGGCTCCGACTACACTGTTTGGCGGTCGAATTTTGGTAATACCACTGGCTCTGGAAGCCTGGCAGCCGCCCCGGTCCCCGAGCCCTCGTCCATCGCAACCGTGCTGTTGGCGATGTTCGCAGCAATCGGTTTCGCTGGACATCGACGTATGAGTTTTTCTTGGGCTCCGGCCGTGCTGGGCACGGTCGTCGTCGCGATTGTCGCTTGGGCGAGTGCGGGCAGCATCGCCCAAGCGGCCGTCTATAACGACCGCGTCTACCTCATGGGTGACGACCCCCTCGAGGGAGCCGAAGCCAATTTTACAGTTGGCTTTGCGAGCCCATTTGGCGACACGCTCGATTCGGGAGATCCCAATACTCCTGATTCTTCAGGCGAAGACCCCAATGGGTCGTACATCGATCTCGACCGGGTTGGTAGCCCAAATTACGTCGACGTCAGTACGCTAGGTAGTGGCCGAACCGGACTCGGTGTTCAATTCAACGGTGGCAATCTGCTGCAGGGCATTCCGCTCAACCGGCCTGAGGAGCTGACTTCCGTCCAGCCTGCCGTCAATTACAACGGGATCTTGGGCCATGGCTTACAGCTCTGGGTCTATCCCAGTTCAACAACCCTTGGCTCTACCAGTACGCCGACGACGTTTCAGAGCATTGTCGCCGACACTACCCTGAGCGGCGGCCCGGCGATCAATCAGTTCGGCGAATGGACTCAAATCGGATCCAACCAATTCGGAATCGGTGGGTCGGCTCCCGTTGCCGCCGGTGACACATGGTATCACATCATGCACCAACATTATCCCATTACTGGAAACACGTTCCTCAACGTGCTTTACGTCGACGGCGTTGCCGTATCGGCCCACCAAGGAACCATTCTCACCGGCGGCAGTCCAAACTTGTCGGGCAAGCTCGTCGTCGGAGGGTCTGAATTCAATGACGACGGAAACAACGCAACAGCCGAGTACAATCGATTCTTTACCGGCGTTGTCGATGATCTCGAACTCTACGTGTACGGCGATAACGAAACCGGCACGCCAGGCAACCTGACCGATGGTGAAGACTGGGGCACTTTTGACTTGTTCGCTGACAACGAGTGGATCGCCACCGAGATTACGAACAACATCACCGGCGGAATCCTCCGACCGGGCGACGTCAATAGAGATGGCTTCGTTACACAAGCCGACGTCGCACCCTTTGTGGCCGGCTGGCTCAGCACCAACACTGTGAATGGATTGTTAGTGGGCGACTGGAACACTTGGGGAAACGGCGACATGAACCACGACGGAATCACAAACGTAGCCGACGCTTATATCCTGAATCGTGCACTGATCGGCTCGACCGGTGCCGGTCTTGATTTTAGCTTGCTCAATGAAACCACCGTTCCAGAGCCATCGTCAACGCTCTTGATCGCCATCGCCGGATTGGGATTTGCGCTGCGAACTGCGAGTCTGCGTCGGCTTGGCATCCGATCGTAGTCCGACGTTCGCGAGAATATCCCGATGGTTTTCCCTGTGAAGGAACGATGATTCTTATGATAAAAGTGTCTACACGATCGAGGCAAATCCGAGCTACAGTCGCATTATTGCTGCTGCTCGGAATTGTCTGGCCCACTTCTGTTCACTCCGCTGAGCTTAACTGGGGCGCAGCGACCAACAATTTTAATGCTTCCGACGTCTTCCTAACGGGGGGAGGTGTCATCTCTGCCTTGAATGGTGGTCCCAGCGACGTGTCGGTCGGAGGGATTGTTTTCTCCGCTACCGATACGCTTTCAGGCCCTGCGACTTTCACCGGCTTTCTGCCTTCTGACAGCACTGGCGATTCCAACTACGATGCGCTACTCAACTCTGGTGATTTCGGTGGTGGCTCTGGGCAGACTTCACTTTCCATTGGAAGCGGCCTGCTAACACCGGGCGAGTCCTACACATTGCAAGTTTGGTACACCGAAAAGCGGCCTGAATTCGCCGGTCGAACGATGCGCTACGGCGACGGCGCCTCGCCACAGAACACAGTCGATCTGGTCGGCAGTTCAGGCAGCTTCGGCCAACATGTGATTGGCACCTTCACTGCCAGTGGGACGTCACAAACGCTCACAATGGCTCCCCAGGGTTTCGGACAGTCGCACTTCAATGCGCTACTGTTGCAAGCCACTACGCCACTTCCCCCCCCGCCCGCGCCATCGCCACTCGATCCCAAAGCGACCCCCGGTTGGGTGATCGACTCCCAAGCCGATTGGACAGCAGCCTATGGAACGGGCAACTTCATTGTGCAAGACGGTCAGGTCAATCCGACCATCCAAACCGCCACGTTCGAGAGTCGGCTTCAACCGTTTACCCATTTGCAATCGTTCACTTCGGTGACTTTCGAGCAGACGTCCGAATGGAACGCCGGAAAGTGGGACGCCAACGATGGGAGCATCGTCGAGCCGCTACCAGGCGGCGACGCACCCGTGTTCGTCTCGCCAGCCGATGGAGACTACTGGTATCTCAATTCCCCCTCCGGTGGCGGTAACTACAGGGCTTACCACAGCACAGACATGGTGAACTGGACCGATCACGGCGATGTGACCGGAGCCAATTGGGTGACAAGTGCCGAGTACAAGGATGGCACATTTTATGTTTACTACGATGAAGCGAACGACGAAGACCCGCACCTGCTTACGTTTACCGATCTCTCTAACGCAAGCACCCGCGTCAATCATGGCGAAGTCTTTGCCGATCCCAACTGGGGCTCCGACATGGCGATTTTTCGAGACCTCGACGGTACTTTCCATCTGATTCACGAAGACTGGTCGAAGATCAATGCTCGGCAGCATAGTTGGGATTCGCAAGTGGCGGGCCATACTACCAGTCCAGACGGGATTAACGGCTTCAACACCAATATTCAGCCTAGTCTGTTCGACGAAGCTGGTAGTCCGACCGGCGCACCTGAGACATGGTACAACCACCCTCACATTTTTAACCCAGACGATCCATCTGGTCGCGGCGACATTAGTTACATTCCGCATACCAACAACGATGGCTGGGGCGACTACGAAATGATTCGAGTCGGCGACACTTACTACCTATTTGCTGACGACCACCCTAGTGGCGGCTCGATTCGCCTTGGCTACTGGTACAGCGATGACATCAACGCACCGTTTACTTATGGTGGCCCGCTGGGTGTCAGTGGTCACCCTGACCCCACGGCTGGCTTCGCGGAGGGACAGTTTTTCATCATGACCCAAAACGCCGACATCATAAGCGACGGACCGTGGGTCGACGCAGTAAGTGTGCAGGTCGGGGTCGATACAGATGGCGACGAGGTCGCCGATTTTTGGACCGACTGGCAAGACGTTAGCGAGACCTACGGCCGAATCGACGGCTTCGCGAAAGTCTTTTCCGTCGACCCGGCATCGATCGACCTTTCCTCATTGCCCGATGGTTATGGCATCCAGTTCCGGTACCGTACTACCGATATGGCCGCCGTGATGGAATCTGTGGTGTTCGAGTCGATGCCAGTTTCGCCATTACTCGGCGACTTCAATGACGATGGCGTCGTTAATGCTGCTGACTACACCGTGTGGCGAGACAACCTGGGAGCCACCGATGAATCGACGATCAATTACGCCGGCGATGGAATAGGAGGAGTCGACGCCGCCGACTACGGCCTCTGGCGAGCGAACTTTGGTGCCACCCTCGGTACACTTGCGAGCAGTAACGGACCCGTTCCCGAGCCGTCAACCATCGTATTGCTGACCAGTGCGGCCGGATTCGCAGCATTCGGTATTCGCAAACGGGGAAGGTGAGTGGCGCGGGGGGGGGGGGGGGGTCGCACCCCTGCTCTCGCCCAGAGTCGGCCGTGAACGCCTCCACTCATCCAGCTGCTATCAACCCATCGCCCCTCTCAGGGCATAAATCCGACCTTCCAGTGAGCGAACAACTCAGGAGTACGGCCAGCAATACGCCGCAGCCATTGTGTCGCCTTTCATTGGCGGTTCGGAAATCGCCTGTGTTTCTTCATCGCCCAGTCTGCTTGACCCTTCGCGCCCTTTCATCACTCAAGCAATGAATCACGACATCATCGGTGTAGCGTTCAAACGGACAGCCTGGATGTGTGCGCTCAGCGAACCCCAGCCGCGTTACTGCCCCGCCACCGGCTCGGCCTCGTCGTCGGCTTTCCAGACGTCGGGCAGGAACTGCACGAGTTCTTCACTGGGCGTCGTGCCGATCTTGGCCAGCACGCTGGTCAGATACCGCTGCGGATCGACACCGTGCCGCTCGCAACTGGCGATCAGACTCCACAGCCGCGCGTGGTTCGCGCCC
>JBGSRO010000098.1:0-6636 GCA_041737535.1 Pirellulales bacterium
TCAGCGAGTTCGCCAGCGGACCCAAACGAGAGGCCGCCATCTTGAGGTATTCGATCCGTTCGGGAACTAGTCCCATCACGCGGGCCACAGTCGCGTCGACGGCGGGCAAATTCTTGCCGACGACAACGAGACCCATGTGCTTACGGCTGCCGAGGATCGGCCCGTCTCCTTCCATGCAATCGATTCCATCGACAATCGCGAGCGTATTGGGGAGCGAGGCGTTGATGTCGACAACCGTGTTGGGAATGCCGTTGTGGTGGAGCACGTTCTTGGGCCAGCCATACTTGATGCCAGGCAGCACGCCGTAGAAGTTTTTCATGCTGCAAGTGACACCAACCCAATGGTGAGTTTTCAGCTTGGGCATCGAGACGACAAGGTCGGCTTCGCAGACGCTTTGCGGAAAATAGAAGCCGGCCAATTGGCAATGGTGCCCTTTGTTCTTATGCCACGTTGGATGTTCGTAATTGAGGTCGGCAAATCGCAGCCCGCCCGCTTCAAGCGCTTCGCCAACTCCCGATTCCGCGAGTGCCATCTCGGTATCGCGAACGTGGCCCGGCGCCTCACCAACAGTGACTTTTGCGCCCCAGGTGCGAAATACTTCGGCAGCGGCGACAATCATCGCCGGGTGTGTCGTCATTTGCGGTATGCGGCGGCTTGGCTCGACCAAGTTTGGTTTTAACAGCACGTACCGACCCTTGATCGTGGCCGGATCGAAGCCACTAGCGATGAGTCCGTCGCGGATCGTTTCGACGAGCGGACCGTCATACCGCTGATGGCGAGCCACAAAGACACTCGATCGCTTACGACCGGCAATCCATGCAATCGGAGCGGCAATGGCACCCATAGCCAAAGCCCCGCCGGCAGCGAGTACGGTCCGCCGGTCGAGATCGCTCGTGTGGTGTTGTTCGCGTGTCTTCATTCATTTGCCAAGGCGTAATTGGCGAGCGTGAGCAACGCCAAGTGATAGGTCGAAGTCGAGCGATTGAGCGCCCGCTGCGACAATTTCTCGAGTAAAAGTCGATGAAGTGGGCCGACGTGGTTGTAGGGGGCGAGTCCCATGATCGCGAACGATAGCGAAGCGGTTGTCGTGCGGGCGTCGATTGCTTCGCTCAAATACCGGAGCGACGTTTCCACCTTGTCGTGTCGTTCGCCACTGGCGGCGAGCGACCAGAGGGCGATGCCGGTGGGCTGCACATGCGGCAACAGTTCTTGACCGAGGACGATGGTGTTGCCGTAGTTCCACCCGCCGGATGGGAGTGCGCGATCGAAGATAAGTCGTCGCGATTCAACGAATCGCGGGTGCGAACCCATGCCAAGTTCCCGACCAGCGCGATAAAAGAACGCGGTTGGCTCGAGCCACGAATGCGTTGCGGCGGCCCACGACCAACCAGCCAAGGTTGTGTCGTGACCGATTTGCGGTTTGCGCGGACTAGTGGAACCTTGCTGGTCGAGCGTCCAGGCCATGGCTCGCTCGATGCAATCGGCAAAACGATTCTCGCCCGTTGCGACGTGCCACCGATGCCAGGCGAGCATGGCGAGCGCCGTGGGCCAGCAAGGTTGCTGCTCGGCCGAGCTGATTCCGACCGCGCCATGATTCTGCTGAATCCGCGACAGCCAATAGCAAGCCCGCATCGCGACGTCGTGGCGTGCCGCCACAAGCATCGCCAGCGCGGCCCAGGCCGAGGGCTCGCTGTAGTGAACGCCGCGACTCCCATAGCCACCCGGTGTGACGTGGGCGAGGGCGTCGGCAAGTTGTTCGCGGAGCGACATGAAAGGAGTGGATTGCGGATAGGGGAGCGAAAGCAACACAGGCGAGCCGGGTGGCGTCAGCCCTCGGAGCGATGAAAGGATGAAGGAGTGCGACACACTGCTAAGTGAAAAGTAGGTCGCTTTGCGAGACAGACAGTGAATCGCAGAATTTTTGCAATCGCGATTTGACATCTGTCCGTTGTGACATAGTTTTCAAGTGTTGCCACGACGTGAGGTGAACCGCCCGGTCTGGCAAACAAACATTTCGACAAACTTTTCAACTTTTACTCATCACCAAATTTTCGACCTATGTTTGCGGTGTCGGCGAAAGTCACACTGCGACACCGACGACGAGCCTGTTGCGTCATCATCCTCGACAAGAGCAAACTCATCGCGAGATGGGGGCGCAAAACCAAGGGCCTTATTCGCTTTGAACGAGGTCGCCTGGCTGCCGAAAGGAGATGATGCCACCCCCGTGGGTGGCACCACGCAGGAAGTGCCTGTTACTGGCTGATACGCAATATCCCTGTGTGTTAATTGTTGGTTCTTGGAATGCACGACTAGGCTCACCGCCATTGCTTGCAGTGACGGGTGCAAACTGGAACCGGAAAACGAGAGTTTCCTGAATCACTCTCGACAACCTGTAGGGTGCTGGCCTTTCGGCCTCGCCCAGAAGCGGAGGACGCTATGAAGAGTTTTACTAAGAAGTTGCAACGGTTCCTGGCTTCGGAAGATGGCCCCACGGCGGTTGAGTATGCCGTCATGCTGGCTCTCATTGTCATTGTCTGCTTGACAGCCATTCGTTCGATCGGAACGAACGCTTCGGCAACATTCGACAATGTGTCGGCTCAGCTTGGCAGCTAACGATTAGCAGCCGCTCGACTGGCCAGCTCCCTATGGGTTGTCCGGCGATTAACGCGCGACCCCGCGATGATCCTTGCATCATGGCGGGGTTTTTTTATGGAAACGTCGCTCGCAATGTCGCGCACGCTGTCCTTTTGCAACCTAACTTTGGGGGTGGTCGGTCGATCACACATGGTTCGATTCCCTTAAACGTGCACTCCGAATTTAGGTGGTTGCTATGTACGACTACGAAACACTGACTTCTGCCCTGGTCGAGAACTGGCACGTCTGGCTAGTGACAGTGACTCTCGTCGTTGCTGCCGTGATCGATGGCCTGCAGCTTCGTGTCCCTAACTGGTTGACGTTTCCGATGGTGGTAAGCGGCTGGGTCTATAGCGCGATGCTCTCGGGCTTCGATTGGTATGAGGGTCTCGCCTACAGCTTAATCGGCACTGTTGTTGGTCTCGCACTTCTGTTGCCCGCTTACGCGATTGGTGGCATGGGTGCGGGCGACGTGAAACTCTCAGCCGGCATTGGTGCTTGGATGTGGACAACTGTTTCGATCTACTCATTCGCTGTTTCGGCCGTTGTGGGTGGCATCATCGCCATCGGCATGGTGCTCGTGCGGCGAAGCTGGCACAAACACCACAGCCAATTCTGGATGATCTGGAACGAAATTCTCACCGTCAAAAATCCCGAGACGCTAGCAACCATCGCTGCCGAGCGGAAACCGACCATGATGCTGCTTCCCTATGGGATTCCGATGGCAATCGGCACGATCGGCTACTTCGCTTGGGCCGGTCTGTTGGTCTAAGTGAGCACCTCGCTGACTTTGCACGATGAAATTATTGGAGCGCTTGCGACGATCTTGCCGATGACACCGACAAGGTTCGCAAGCCGCGCCACCTGCGGGGGGAAAGCTATGCTTTCAACGCTGGGGCGCGAGTGACGCCAACCACTGCCAAAGGTCGCCGTGCAAACTGTTGTTCGGTGATCGGGCAAGTTTCCTGTAGGGGGGTCCGATGCGACCAAAATCATTATTGCTGCTTGCGCTTGCGCTCGGTTGTGGCCTCGTGGCTTCGATTGGCATTAGCCAAGTGATGGATCGCAACGCGTCGAAGACAGTCACGTCGTTCGAGACGGCACCGATCTACATCGCGATGCACAACATCAATCAGGGCGACCCGATCGATGGCAGCATGGTCACTTTGCAAGAGTGGCCCAAGGACAAAATCCCCCAGGGTGTGATTACCGAACTCGAAGACCTCGAAGGTCGCCGTCCGCGGACGGTAATCATCGAAGGTGAACCAATTCTCGAAGCCAAGCTGCTCGCCGTCGGCGAACTCGAAGACCCGATCTCGCAAATTCCCAAGAACATGCGGCTCAAGACCATTTCGGTCGACGCCCAGACGAGTGCCGCAGGTCTGCTCGCGCCTGGCGATCGCGTCGACATCCAGTTGTTTGTCGCTCGCAACCCAAGCGCTGGCATCGAAATCTCGAAGACCAAAATCATTCTGCAGGACGTTCGCGTCTTCGCCGTCGACCAAGCGGTCCAACGCGCCATCGAGGGCGACGACTCGCGAGCGATTGCCAAGACGATTTCGCTCGTCTTGACGCCCGAACAAGCCAATCGCGTCGCGCTGGCCGAACAAGTTGGCGAATTGAGCTTGATACCGCGTAGCCCCGACGACGACTCGATGGTCGACGCCGGCGAGATCAACCTCGAGGACTTGCTCGGCGAATCGACGAACAGCAAGAATAGCCGCGAGAAAGAACAGAACCGCGATGCCATTGCCGCCAAACGCGACAATGGACTTGGCGGTATGGTGAGCAATATCATTGGCCAACTTAAGACGACCGCCGAGAATCGTCCGCCATTCACGATCGAAATCATCGAGGGCGAAGAAGTCCGCATCGAACAGTTCGACCCCTTCACCGGTCGCCGACTGACTCCCGCGACCACAAATCCGTCGATCAACAAAAATACAACGTCGGGATTTGCCGCTGCGTACCCAACGCCTGTGCCAGCCCCGTCGGCAACGCCCCAGCCCGAAATACCAGCCGTCGATTTTCCCATCGATTTCTCGCTTGAGTGAGTTGTTGTGAGAGTCGCTTAGAAAGCATTGTGTCAATCGTGTTGCCTCAGACTTGGACGCATGATTGACCGGCCGATAAAGAGTCGAGATACCCACTAACGTTGCACACCGCCCGGCAAAGGATTGCCCAAGCGACGCGCGACGAGAGAACCAGCGAGCTGTTTGGCTCGAACAAAAGGATGTACTGGGATGTACCAATCGTTCGCAAATAACACGGTCCACTTGCTCGCGGTCTGCGTCTTGCTCTCCGCTGGTCGCGTCGCTGTGGGCGAAGACGAACAGGGTGTGGCCGTCGACGACGTCGGCTTTGTTTCCGCCAGCATCGTGCGGCAGATCAGCCAGCAGAACGAACGGCTGGAGCTGACCACCAGCACGAGCCGTATTCTGACGCTCGATACGCGCATTCCCAGATTTCAGGTCAATAACCCCGAACTGTTGGGCGTCACCGCCCTTTCGGCAAACCAGATTCAGATCTCCGCCAAGAAGCCGGGCGTGACACAGATCAACTTGTGGGACGAGAACAAACAGATTCACACCGTCGACGTCATCATCTACGGCGACCTCCGCGAGCTTGAGGTCGCCCTCAGTACTCAGTTTCCCAACTCGTCGATTACCGTGCGTCGTTATAGCCAAAGCCTCATCATGACCGGCTTTGTCGACAATCCCGACCACGTGAGCCGCATCATGAGGCTCGCCGAAGACTATGCACCGAAGATCATCGACAACTTGAGCGTTGGTGGTGTTCAACAGGTGTTGCTTAAGGTGAAGGTCTATGAAGTCTCGCGAACGAAGTTGCGACAATTGGGGGTCGACTGGGCGGTGCTTGGTGGAGATGGAAACTTCGTGGCGAGTCGCGTTGGCGGTTTGTTGTCCGTCGTCGACGATTCTATGCAGACCGCCACTTCGACTGGCGGGCACACGTTTCAGTTTGGTATCTCGGCGAACGGAAACCAGTTGCTGAGCTTCTTAGACGCTTTGCAGCAAAATAACGTCGCAAAAATTCTCGCCGAACCGTCGATCGTTTCGGTCAGCGGTCGGCCGGCTCAGTTCCTCGAAGGTGGTGAAATCCCGATTCTGGTTCCCCAAAGCCTCGGCACAACAAGCATCGAATACAAACCATTCGGTACGCAGGTCGACTTCTTGCCGATCGTGCTCGGCAACGGTCGCATTCGCCTCGAAGTCCGCCCCGAAGTCAGCGACATTGCCGCCGATATCGGAGTGACACTCAACGGCAACGAAATCCCCGGCTTCCGCGTTCGTCGCGCCGACACGGCTGTCGAAATGCAGGCCGGTCAAACGTTTGCGCTCGGTGGATTGATTCAGACACGCACCGAGTCGGTGAATAGCGGACTCCCTTGGCTCTCTGACATTCCCGGCATCGGTATTCCGTTCCGAACCGTTCGGCAGGTATCGAACGAGATCGAGTTGATCTTCTTGGTCACGCCCGAGCTCGTCGACGCAATGGAACCCCACGAAGTTCCTCAGTGCCTGCCGGGCATGGGAACTATGTCGCCCAATGACCACGAGTTGTACCTGGGTGGTCACGTCGAAGTTCCCAATGTATGCAGCCCTTGTGGTGCCGCGAACCAAGGTCAATGTGGTCCCTGCTGTGGTCCCTCTTGTCATGGCGATTGCGGCGGTGGCTGTGGCGATCCTTCGTGTGGTTACTCCCGTGGCATGAACTCCCATGGTCCGATGTACCAGTCGGGTCCGATGCCCCCGGCCTACGCTCCGGTTCACTCGTCGGGTGGTGGTTCGTTTCCACCGGCTGGCGAAGGGGTGATGTACTTCGAGCATGGCTACGACGACGCGGCTCCGATGAATTCACCCACTCCCATGCACGGCGAATTGCAGTTGCCGCCGCGTCCGATGGGCGAGCCGACGCCAGCAGCCGAACCGACCGAGGGACCAGCGCTCGCGCCACGCAGTGCCCAGCGAGTCGCTCCGC
>JBGSRO010000129.1:0-11122 GCA_041737535.1 Pirellulales bacterium
TGGCAACGCTTTCCACTGCACGCCAGTCCGCAGCACGTAGAAGATGCCATCCATCACTTTGCGGCGATCGACGCGTGGACGACCGCCATCGGGCGATCGCTTGTACTTGGGCAACAGCGGCTCGATCGCCCGCCAAAATGCATCCGACATCCGCCAGCTCGATCCTCGAAACTCCTTCCTCATACCCGTCACCTCCGTGCCGTTGAGAAGAACAGAATGCTCGATGATATGTACGCATGCTAGCGATCAGTTGGTTCTTATGGTTTTGAGATAGGTTCTTATTGCCCAGGCTATCGCCGGTGGTGTGCCGCTCATCAGCGGCGACAAGCTACTTGACCAGTATGGTATTGACCGGGAGTGGTAGCGCGATTCAATGTCGTTCTTGTTCGACTTGGCAATGGCATCCGTGATGGAGGTAGATCAATGTTAGTATGGGGATGCCTGATAGCAATCGGTCTGTTCGGCATCATGTGGGCTCTCAGTGCACAGTCCGGTCAGCAGCATCAGCGGGAGCAACGTCGCGACTTGCGAAGACGTCGAATGCGCGTTTCGGAAAGTGACAACAACGACGACTCCGACGAGACGTAGCTCGTCGGCTAACGCCCGTCCTTGAACGCCTCGTGCATTCTTTTGCGATTCCAACGCAGATAACCGCCTGCGCATGAACGACGAACTCGACCCAACGCCGGCCCCTCCCTGAGAGGGAGGGGAGCCCCCGCTAAAAATGCGTCGGCTCGCGTTTCAAGAACTGCCCATGCCCCAGGTTCCCCACAAACGCCCCGTCGCGGGCCATCACTTTTCCCCGGACGGTCACCAGCGACGGGCGGCCTTTGATTTGCCAGCCTTCGAACGCGCTGTAGTCGGTTGCCATTAGCTGAGTTTCGGCCGAAAGCTGGCCGCGGTAGTGGGGGTCGTAGACCACCAGGTCGGCGTCGCTCCCCACTGCGATCGTTCCTTTGCGGGGGAACAGCCCGAATTGCTTCGCCGCCTGTGTGCTCGCGCAGTCGACGAACGTGTTGAGGTCGATGCGGCCGGTGGTCACTCCGTGCGTGAACAGCAAATTCACGCGGTCTTCGACCGTGGGAATGCCGTTGGGAATTTTCGTAAAGTCATCGCGGCCCATTTCTTTTTGCCCCTTGAAGTCGAACGGAGCGTGGTCGGTCGCCACGGTCGCGATGTCGCGATTGCGAAGATATTGCCATAGCAATGGCTGCTGGTCAGCCGAGCGAATCGGTGGCGACATGACGTATTTGGCCCCCTCGAAGTCGGGCTGCTGGGCGTAAGTGTCATCGAGCACGAGGTAGGGAATGACCGTCTCGATAGTGACATTGACGCCACGCTGCCGCGCGGCGAGCGCCGCCTCGACGGCGGCCGCGTTGCTGGTGTGAACGACGTAGACATGCGCGCCGGTCAGCTCGGCGAACGACATCAGATGCTGCACCCCCTCGGCTTCGACTCGCATTGGCCTAGATGGTTCGTGCCACTCGGGGCCCGTTTTACCTTCGGCCAAAAGCTGAGCCTGTAGCTCGGCAACCAGCGTTTCGTTTTCGCAGTGCGCCGTGACGACGACACCCAGTTCCTTGGCCAGCTTCAGCGTCTGAAACAGCTCGGCATCGTCGACGCCGAAGAAACCTTTGTAGGCCAAGAAAACTTTGAAGCTGGCGATCCCTCGGCCGACGATCTCGCGAAGCTGCTGCTCGGCGCTGGCATCAAATCGCGAGACTCCCATATGAAACGTGTAGTCGCAGGCCGAGAGCCCGTCGGCTTTCGACTTCCATAGCTCCAGCGCTTCGAGCGGCTGCTCGCCTCGACTGGGACAACACATTTCGATCAGCGTCGTTGTGCCGCCGACCAGTGCGGCGCGACTGGCCGAGTCGTAGGTATCCTTCGCTTCGGTCCCCATGAAGGGGAGATAGATATGGACGTGCGGGTCGATGAAACCGGGAAAGACGTACTTGCCCTCGGCATCGATCGTCTCGCAGCGCTCGGGCGGCGTGAGATTGCGACCGATGGCCGTGACGATTTCTCCCTCGCAAAGCACATCGGCCTCGTAGCCATCGGCGGCGGTGACGATCATGCCATTTTTTATGAGTAGAGCCATGGTGGCGATCTCCTGAGTATTCGGACGGCGACCATTGTAGCCGAAGTTGCCAAACTTCGGAGCCGGACCGACGAAAGGTGTTTGACAAGAAACTATGGCCGGGTTTTTTGCAGAGACCTATTCAAAAAAAACCGCAAAGACGCGGAGAACGCCAAGACGACGCCACGAAACAAAGTGGCAACGCACGACTTTCGAGCAGTGAAACGAAAGCGACGGAGCGCCGCGAATGGAGAACTAAGTCGACGAGCAGAGATCGCTCGGTTTGCACCGGGTTGTCGCTTCGAGATTTTCATTGGCATTGCCATTCAGCCGCTTCTCACGCTTCTTGTTTGTTTGCATCTTTTTATGCCGTGTCTCTTTGCGTCGTGGCGTCGTGGCGGTTCCCCTGCTTGGGGTGCCTGAGAAAATTGTTAGACACGACGAAAGTCGGAACTCTTGCGAGTCCAGCTACGAGAGACCGACTGACGATTGTTTACGGCACGACGCGGACAATCGCACCGGCCGTGCCGCCGACCACAAAACTGCCATCCGAGGCAGCAACCATGTCGAAAATCCACCCGTCGATGGCGGCGATCGTCTGTTCGATTTCGACGGTGCTGGGATTCACGATCCGCAGCTTGCCGTCGGCACAGCCCACCGCGATGCGCTCGCCATCGTGGCTCCAAGCGAGCGAAGTCGGCTCGACCGGTAGCCTTGCGAAGCGGACGAGTCGGCCGATGGCCGGTTGCCAGAACCTGACTGTTTTGTCGACGCTGGCCGAGGCGAGATAGCCGGCCGCGCCGGGGCGAGCCGCCAGATCGCAAACGACGCCGGTGTGGTTGTCGAGATTCCATCGTGGTGGCGTTTCGATGGGCTCGTTCTGGGCGTTCCAGACGCGCAGCACTTGATCGACACCGGCCGAAACGAGCGAACCTTGCTGCGGCATCGCTTCGACAGCCAGCACGCGGCGTGAGTGTCCCCCGATTTTGCCAACTAGCTCGACGCTGCCATCGTCGACGTGCCATTCGATCAACTCGTTGTCGGCGGCGGCGGTGACGAAGCGTTCGCCCGAGAGCCACGTGGCCGAGTGAATGATATCGCCGTGGGCGATTCTTGTGGCGATTGGCTTGAGCTGGGGCCACGACAAGAGCTTCCACTCGCCATACTCGCTGGCCGCCCCGCCGACGATGAGCAGTCGCGTACCATCGGGCGAAAACTCAAGGTCGTGGACTTGTGTGATGCCAACATCGTGCTGTTGTCGGGGCGCAAGCGTCGGCCATTCGGCGATCTCGATGCCCGCCTGCGAACCGGCCACGATGGCGCTTTCGTCGGGAGCCATCGCGAGCGCCGTGACCGGCGGCTGGGCTTTGGTCGCCGACGAAAGGAACGCGATAAAGAGGGCGACGATCGCGAATCGCTTAAATAACGACAGCATCACTTCCGTGATTCCCGCGCGGGCGGGAATTGAGATTGAATGCGTTGCCTCGGGATTCCCGCCTGCGAGGTTGTGAAAAAATGGGACTGGCTCCGCACCTAACTGAGTACGCGCGATGCAGCGGTTCAAAGTGCGGTACCTGTCCCAATTTTTCACAACATTATCCGCGAGTGCAAAGTGAATAAATGAGACAGGCACTACGGATGATGCCACTTGGCGGGCCAAAGCCAATGCGCCGTAGAGCCAGTCCCATTTATTCACAGCCTCTGCGCGGGTATGACTTGCTTTATTGCTACAAACCATGACTTATCCCACAAGCTCGCTGATTGGCTCGCCCTCGCTGCTGACCCGCACCGGGCGACCATCGCTCGTGTACAGCGTGGTCGCCGGATCGATGCCGAGCAGCTTGTAAATCGTCGCGGCCATGTCGGCGGGAGTCACCGGCCTGTCGGCGGGGCTCTCGCCCTGTTCGTCGCTCGCGCCGATAACTTGTCCCCCCGGCACACCTCCGCCGGCGAGCATCACGCTAAACACCCGCGGCCAATGGTCGCGCCCCGCCTGGGTGTTGAGCTTCGGCGTGCGGCCAAACTCGCCCATCACAACGACTAGCGTTTCGTCGAGCAACCCCCGCTCCGACAAATCGCTGATGAGTGCCGAGTAAGCCAGATCGAGCGAAGGGACCAGCCCGACCGGGTCTTTCGCACCGGAGTAGCCCTCTTTGAGTCGCGTCACCAAGTCGTTGTGGGTGTCCCAGCCACGATTGTTGACGGTCACAAACGGCACGCCCGCTTCGACGAGCCGCCGTGCGAGCAGACAACACTGGCCGATCGATTTGCCTCCGTACCGTCGCTTGGTGGCGTCGCTCTCGTCCGCGAGGTCGAACGCTCGTTTGGCGGCCGGCGAGGTCATCAATCGATAGGCCTGCTCGAACGCGGCATCGGCCGGCTGAATGACTTCGGCCGCTGCTTGCACACCGTTGAGCTGCTGCAGATAGCTTCGCCGCCGCGCAAGTCGCTCGTCAACGATGCCGGGGAAGGGATCGAGGTCGCGAACGCGGAAGCCAGCGGTGGCCGGGTCGCCACCGACTTCAAACGGAGCGACACTCGTGGACAGATAGCCCGGGGCGACGAACTTGCCACCCCCCACACGAAGATCGGGAATCGCCACATGCGAGGGAATCTCACCGACACCCCGATGCAGATGCGACACGACCGAGCCGATCGCCGGATAGTTGAGCGCCGGCGTCGGTTTGTAGCCCGTCATCAAATAATGAGTGCCAAAATTGTGTTCTCCCAGCGGCGAAGTCATCGAGCGGACGATGGCCGTGTGCTCGATCGATGCGGCCGTGAGGGGCATCAACTCGCTGATTTCGATGCCGGCGACTGAGGTCGCGATCGCGCCGAACGGGCCACGAACTTCGTTGGTCGCATGAGGCTTGGGGTCGAGCGTTTCGAGATGGCTCGGCCCACCGTCGAGCCAGATGAGGATGCACGACTTGGCCCGCGTCGCTGAGGCGGTGGCATTCGCGCGACCACAAATGCTGCCGAGCCCCAGCCCGAGCGCGGCCAATCCGCCGACTTGCAAGAAGTCGCGGCGACCGAGGCGCCGGTGAGGCATGGTAAACTGTTGGCTAGTTGTTGGTCGTAAATTCATGGCAATTGAGCAGCGCCCAGAGGAAGTCTTCGCGGCGTGCGACGCGCGTGCGACGAGCGCCCTGCAAATCGTCTTGCGAGTCGATCGCTTCGATCCACCCAGTCAGTTCAGCATCGGTCGGCGGTCGACTCAACGCAAGTAGATAGAACTCGGTGACGATGTCGGCCGTCGATTGGTCGAGATCGATCAGCAAGTGCAGTCGCCCGTTTGAATCGCCGATTTTCGCGTTGATAAGGCCACCGTTCATGAGGTGAAGTTGCGACGCGATGCCGCGCTGGCTGACTGCGTCGACCGAACAGGCTTCGCCCGGCAGGCATGGCCCTAGCGCCGCAAGCTGCCTCGCCAAGACGGTGCGATCGACGACATCGATCGCGCGACTCACGCCTGCGTAGTCGCCAGTGACACCAGTCACATCGCCAATCGCATCGGCGAGCACTTCGGCCGAGAGTGGTTTCGCGAGCGCGTGCGAATAGAACCGATCATCGTTTGGAGCACCCTCCAGCGGAGTGCTGCTACGATGGTAAGCGGCCGAGTTACAGATCTCGCGAATGAGCGGCCGCAGCTTGTAGTCGCCCGCGGCAAACGAATCGGCCAGCCGGTCGAGCAGCTCGGGATGCGACGGCGGATTGGTCGCTCGTACGTCGTCGACCGGACTCACCAGCCCCCGTCCCATGAGCGATTCCCACACCCGCCCTGACATGGCGTGGGCGAAATAAGGATTCTCGGGTGCCACGAGCCAATCGGCAAACTCGTCGCGGGGGTCGTTTGACTCCGTCAGAAATCGTTCGCCAGGAATCCGCGCTAGGGCTGCCGCGCCGGTGCGGGGGTGTGTGATTTCGCCTCGCCCCGTGTCGCGAACAACTTGTCCGCGCTCGAGTCCCACAAACACGGCCGCGAGCCCGTGGTAGTCGTCCTGCGTCCAGCGGTCGAGCGGATGGTTGTGACAATTCGCGCACCGCAAGCGCACACCCATCAGCACTTCGCTCATGTACTCGGCTTCGTCGCGCGCGGTGGCGAAAAACCGATGAACGGTTGCCGCGCCGTTCGCATGGGTGTCACCCTCAGAGAGAATGAGCGACCGGGCGATCTCGTCCCACCGGGCATCGCCGGCAACTTCCGCGCGGAGCCAATCGTCCATCGCTTCGGCAGCCCGCGCGTCGGTCGCCGGTTTCTGCACACGAAGCTGTGTCGCCAGCAGGTGAGTCCAATAGCTGGTGAACTCGTCGGACGCGAGTAGTTCATCAACGAGTTTCGTGCGTTTACTCTGGTCGACATTGGTGACAAAACGCGCGACACGTTCGGGCGATGGCAATCGGCCGGTGAGGTCGAGCGACACCCGGCGGACAAACTCGGCATCGCGACATGCGCCCGCCGGCGTGAGTCCCAGCGCGACCAGCTTGGCGTTGATCGGATCGTCGATCCAGTTTTGGCGAGCCGACTTCGGGTGCGAAACCCCCGCGGGTGAAAATGGCGAAGTTGCCCCGACGGTGGTGACCCGATCGGCGAAGCGGACCGTGGCCGTGTGTTGTCCGGCGAGCTTCACAGTGACAAGGCCCGACAAGTCGACGTCGAGCGCGGCATCGTTTTGGCTGACGTAGAGGGCCGTGTCGGTGACATCGCGCGTGGTGCCGTCGCTGAAGTGGGCCACAACTTCAAGCGGAAACGACGTGGGCACCCCCTTAGCGGCGAACGTTGTTGGCGTGACGACAAGCCGATCGAGCTTGCGTAGCTGGCTCCGCTTCGCCCCCGCTTCGATCCATTCGGCAATCACTCGGGCGGCGTCGGCACTCAAGACCTCGCCGCCACCATGTTCGAGTCGTCCCGTTGGCTTGGCGAGCAACAGACTCTGCGGCGGGTTAACATGGTTCAGCCGACGCCCTGCGAATTCATGAGCGATCGAACGGTAATCGAACTCCGGGTCTCCCCCGAACAACGACAAGCGAAAGCCCCCCTGCCCTGCCGTGCTGCCGTGGCAACTCGCCGCGTTGCAACCAGCCTTCGAGAGCAACGGAACGATGTCGGTGTCGAAGTCAACGGCCCCGTCGCTTGCCGCAGCCAGAAGACTGCCGCAGCCGATGAGCACACACACACAGCGAAGTGGCCGAAGGACAAATGGGTAGATCGCCATCATGATGATGCTCGAGCGGATCACTTCATTCCCGCGTAGAGGCTGTGAATAAATGGGGCTGGCTCTACGGCGCATTGGCTTTGGCCCGCCAAGTGGCATCATCCGTGGTGCCTGTCCCATTTATTCACTTTGTACTCGCGGATAATGTTGTGAAAAAGTGGGACAGGCACCGCACTTTGAACCGCTGCGTCGCGCGTACTCAGTTAGGTGCGGAGCCAGTCCCATTTTTTCACAACCTCGTAGGCGAGAATCGAGAGTGCGAAGATTGTCATCTGGATTCCCGCCTGCGCGGGAATGACGGAAAAACTATTCGCGTTCTCCGCTCTCGGGTTTGAACTCCTTCGCCCACTTCTTGAGATACGCCTGAGCCTCGGGCGTGCCATAGTTATCGAGCCTTGGCCCCTGGGTGATCATTCGCGATGCGTTGTAGACCCGTTCGCGGAACTGTTTGTCTTTCGCGGCTAGTGCTTCGACGGCGGCAGCCGCCGTGTCGACTTCTTCGGTCGTCGCGTTCTTTTGAATGACCGGCGACATCATCTGGCGATAGAGGGCGTCTTGCTCGGGGGTGGGGGCTCCTGGCCGCGCTGCTTCGCGCCGCATGCCCATTTGTGGTTCCTTGTAGCCCATCTCTGCCAAAGTCGGCGGCTGTGTCGTTTCGTCGCTCTCGCCGAGCACTTTGAGAATCGCATGACCGATCTTTGGCGCGTCGACTTGCACACTTGGTTGCACGAGTGGAAAGTTGGCCGTCACCACCCCCTTCGACGCGACTAGCACCGTAAGCGACATCTTGCGATTGAGTCCATAAGCCCCCGGCCCTTCGATTCCTTCAGTCGAAATCAGTGGTGTCACTCCTGTCGGTAGCGCCCGTCGCGCCCGTTGCAAGAAGGCGGTCGTCTCGACCGGATCGTCGGTGAGAAACACCAGCCGACTCTCGATCCCCGCCTCGGCTTTCGTTGCCGCGTAGTCGACGAGCAACCGTGTGAGACCAATCGATGGCCTTGTCACTTGATGAACGAACACCAGCAGCAACGGAGAATCGGCGGTGCCGTCTAATGCACTCACCTTGTCGACGTCGCCAAACGCCGGCCGCGCGTCGAACGACGCGAGCGACTCGCCGACCTGCGGGCCAGAAAAAACCGGTTCGTCGGCATTCGCCACACCGACGAACACAATCGCGATGGCCGCGGCTCGAAAAATCGCCTGCATGAGAATCACCTCAGTGGAGAGGAATCGTATGAATTGGGTCTGTTGGCAATATAACACCCTTTGAGGTTGTCCTCACTATCCGCAGACGTCGGTGCCGAAGATTTTGCCGCCGCCGGTTCGTTTCCGGTATACTGCTGTGGTCATCCGCACTCCGCTTGCCAACGTTTGTTTGCCATGAATGACCAATCTTCTGAGTCGTCGCGACCCGACGCGGCCGCTCATCTGCTCTATGCTCTGCTCGGTCTCCAAAACAAACTGATTCGCCACGACCAATTGCTGGCCGCCACCGACGAGTGGCTCAACCGCGAGCGAGGGGGACAGCCGCTGCGCGATTTGCTCGTCGAGCGCGGTTTCTTGAGCGACAACTCCGCGAAGCTGCTCGACCAGCTTTACGACATTTATCTGGCGAGCCACAACCACGACATCGGGGCCTCGCTCGCCGGGCTCACGAGCGCGAGCGACGTGCAGCGGAGCATTGCGTCGATTGCCGCGATCGATCCCTATGCCACGCTGCAAGGGAGCGAAAAGATCGTCCCCAAATTGAAACAGAACGGCCAGACGATGTCGTTCAACTACGCGGGCGAGCCAACCGTCTATGCCAACACGCCGCTGCGTATCGTCAGGCCTCACAAGGCGGGGGGCATGGGCCAAGTCGTCGTCGCCCGCGACGAACATCTCTCGCGCGAAGTCGCTTTCAAAGAAATCAAACCCGAGTATGCCGATGCTGAGGAGGCCCGCGAGCGATTCATTCGCGAAGCGGAGTTCACCGGCCGACTCGAACACCCGGGGATTGTGCCCGTTTATGGAGTGGGACAATACGACAATGGCCGCCCGTTCTATGTGATGAAGTTCGTGAAGGGAGATAATCTCGAACAGGCGATTGCCGAGTTCCATGGTTCAGCAGCAAAAACGAAAAACTCTGCCGAGCGAACACTCGCCTTTCGCGGACTGCTGGGGCGGTTCGTCGACGTCTGCAACGCGGTTGGCTACGCCCACAGCCGTGGCGTGTTGCACCGCGACTTGAAGCCGGGCAACATTATTTTGGGCGAGTATGGCGAGACGCTGGTGGTCGACTGGGGGCTCGCCAAGAGTGTCGACCGCGACGAGGTGCAAAGAGCCAGTAACGAACAATCGCTCCACCCGGGCAGTGGTTCGGGGAGCGACGCCACTCGCGATGGGAGCGTGCTGGGGACTCCTGCGTATATGAGCCCCGAACAAGCGAAGGGCGAAATCAACTCGTTGGGGCCAGCGACCGATGTTTATGCGCTAGGCGCAACGCTCTACTGCCTGCTCAGCGGCAAGCCCCCGTTTGAGGGCCGGTTCGAGACGATTAGTGATGCGATAAAGAAGGGGAAGTTTCCCCCGCCTCGCCAAGTCGACAACAGCATCGCCCAACCCCTCGAAGCGATTTGTTTGAAAGCGATGAAGCTCGCTCCACAAGATCGCTACGCCACCGCCAAAGAGCTGGCCGCCGACATCGAGCGTTATCTGGCCGACGAACCAGTGACCGCGTTTCGCGAACCGCTACGTGTCCGCGCGAACCGTTGGGTTCGGACGCACCCCCGCGCCGTGACGGCGACCGCCGCGACGCTGCTCGTTGGGCTGGTGAGCGCCGTGGTGATTGCCGGTATCTCGGCGGAGAACAGCCGCGCGATGTTGGCTAAGAATACGGAATTGCAGGTGGCGAAGGATGCAGCCATTGCGGAAAAGGAACGGGCCGAAGAGCAGCGAAAGCTGGCCGAAACGGAGCGGCAGCGGGCGGAGAATGTCACTGATTTTCTGGTCGACGCGTTTCGTAGTCCCGATCCGAGTGTTGATGGACGCAAGGTCACCGTGGCCGAACTGCTGGAGCGTTCCGTGGCGGAAATCGGAGAAAAGTTCGAAGACGACCCGCTCGGTAAGGCAAGCTTGCTTGATGCGATTGGGCAGTCGTATCTAGGGCTCGGGTTGTCGGCCGATGCTATTCCACTGTTTGAAGAAGGGGCTAGCCTCCGAACCGATCGACTGGGGGAGGAGCATCCCGATACACTCACGTCGATGAACAACCTAGCCGCTGCGTACCAGGTGAGTGGCGATGTCGCCCGGGCGATTCCGATTTATGAGGAAACGCTCGAAGCCAGTCGGCGGAAGCTGGGGGAGGATCATCCTGAGACGCTCAGGTTGATGAACAACCTAGCCGGTGCCTACCGAGCGAGCGGCGATGTCGCGCGGGCGATTCCGCTTCACGAAGCCACGCTCGAAGCGATGCGGCGGAAGCTGGGGGAGGATCATCCCGGCACGCTCAATTCGATGAGCAATCTGGCCGGTGCGTACCAGGCGAGTGGCGATGTCGCCCGGGCGATTCCGATTTATGAGGAAACGCTCGAAGCCAGTCGGCGGAAACTGGGGGAGGATCATCCTGACACGCTCGCGTCGATGAACAACTTGGCCTCTGCCTACCAGGCGAGTGGCGATTTCGCGCGGGCGATTCCGATTCATAAGGAAACGCTCGAAGCCAGTCGGCGGAAGCTGGGGGAGGATCATCCCGACACGCTCCAGTCGATGAACCACCTGGCCGCTGCGTACCAGGCGAGCGGCGATGTCGCCCGGGCGATTCCGATTTACGAAGCCACGCTCGAAG
>JBGSRO010000131.1:0-2416 GCA_041737535.1 Pirellulales bacterium
AAACTCGAGTTAGAGGGTGACTGCCTTTCGCCGATGGAAGACACCACGCTCGAGGTCGACATCACGATCCCCGCCGATGGACAGCAGCGGGTCGATTGGCGCGTCAAAGCAGCCAGCGAAGGAACGGCCATCGTCCGCGCACTTGCACTCACGGACGAAGAGTCCGACGCGATGCAACTCGAGGTTCCGGTCAAGGTTCACGGCGCGCCCAAGCTCATTCCCCACAGTGGTGTGATTGCCAAAGCCGACGAGCGCGATGCCTTTGAAGTGACCATTCCCGAGGCGCGCAAGGTCGAACAGACCGAACTCGTGGTGCAATACTCGCCCACGCTCGCCGGGGCGATGGTCGATGCGCTGCCGTACTTGATCGACTACCCCTATGGCTGCACCGAGCAGACGCTCAACCGCTTTTTGCCCGCTGTGTTGACGCAGCGAGCGATTCAGAAGATGGGGGTCGATCTCAAGGAGCTCAAAGAGAAACGGAACAATCTGAATCCCCAAGAATTGGGCGACCCGGCCGAGCGAGCCGCTCAGTGGCAGCGCTTTGACACCAACCCCGTCTTCGACCAGGCCGAACTCGATAAAGTTGTCAAAGCGGGCCTCGAACGGCTCACCGAAATGCAGCTCGAAGATGGCGGCTGGGGATGGTTCAGCGGTTGGGGCGAACGGTCGAGCGCCCACACCACCGCGACCGTCGTGCGTGGTTTGCTGATCGCGCAGAAAAACGACCTCGCGATCGTGCCGGGGGTAGTCGAACGTGGCGTCGAGTGGCTGGCCGACTACCAGAAGTGCGAGCTCGCCAAGCTTGATAACTACCGCGATGGCAAGCCGATCGACAAAGACAAGCCGTCGAAGTCGCACGCCGACAATCTCGATGCCTTTGTTCACTTGGTGCTCGTCGATGCGGGGCAACCTTCCGACAAGATGCGCGAGTATCTCTATCGCGACCGCACCAAGCTGTCGGTCTATTGCCTCGCGCAACTTGGCCTCGCCTTGCTGAAAGAAGGGGGCCACGACGAACAACTCGAGATGGTGATGCAAAACCTCTCGCAGTTTGTCGTCACCGATGCCGAGAATCAGACGGCCTATCTCAACTTGCCCGGTGGGTCGTGGTGGAATTGGTATGGCAGCGAGTTCGAAGCCCAAGCCTACTACCTGAAACTGCTCGCCGCTCGCGAACCGAACAGCGACATGGCGGCCGGCATGGTCAAGTACCTGCTCAACAATCGCAAGCACGCCACCTATTGGAACAGCACCCGCGACACGGCGCTGGTGGTCGAAGCGATGGCCGACTACCTGGCCGCCACCGGCGAAGGCAAAAACGAAATGGTTGTCGAAGTGTGGCTCAATGGCCAAAGGCAAAAAACAGTCGAGATCACGCCCGAGACCCTGTTCACGTTCGACAACCGGTTTGTGGTTGTCGGTGCCGATCTCGAAGCGGGCCGCCACACGGTTGAACTCCGCAAGCAGGGCGAAGGGCGGCTCTACTACAATGCCTACCTGTCGCTCTTCTCGCTCGAAGACGACATTCAGGCGGCGGGACTGGAGATCAAAGTCAATCGCAAACTTTACAAGCTCACTCGTAAGCCAGCCGAACAGCAAACGGCCGGTGGACGAGGGCAAGTCGTCGACGAAAAAATCGAACGCTACGACCGCACCGAAATCACCAATCTCGGCACCGTTGAAAGTGGCGATCTGGTTGAGGTCGAGCTGACAATCGAGAGCAAAAACGATTACGAGTACATGATCTTCGAAGACTTCAAACCGGCCGGCTGCGAGCCGATGGAAGTCCGCAGTGGCTACAACGGTAACGAGCTGGGGGCCTATGTCGAATACCGCGACGACCGGGTCGCGATGTTCGTACAGCGTCTCGCCCGAGGCACCCACAGCGTCAGCTATCGCCTCCGCGCCGAAATTCCCGGCCGCTTCAGCGCGCTGCCAACCCAAGCTTCGGCGATGTATGCCCCCGAACTGCGGGCGAATAGCGATGAGGTGAAGGTGAAGATCGTCGACTCTGTTGATTGATTTCGACGCAAAGACGCTGAGGCGCGCAAAGAAGCGCAGAGAAAGACGATGCAATCAATCTACTTCGTCAAATCGCTGGAGTGCCCACAGTGGGTTTCGCCGCCGCAGGAAGACTCTGAGCTACAGACTTGGACAAAGTTGATAGCCGATGGTTACGAGCTTTCCAATTCGCTAGAGCAAATGTACTGGCACGATGGCGTGTTGATGCCGATCGCTTGCGAATTGTGCTGGGATTGCGGATGCTCGATTGCTGGCTACAGCCACTTGTGGCGAACAGCAAACCATGTTGTATGGAGAGTGCTTTCGACGGATGAGCACGAAGACGTTGTCGAAACGTCGGCATCCGGCACAGCGTGGGCAATCGAAAGATCTCATTGGCAAGAAAAGTCGC
>JBGSRO010000166.1:0-4148 GCA_041737535.1 Pirellulales bacterium
GGTAAGCGGAACTGATGGTGGAGCGGTGAAATGCGTTGATATCATCAGGAACACCAGTGGCGAAAGCGGCTTACTGGGTCTCTTCTGACGCTGAGGCACGAAAGCTAGGGTAGCGAACGGGATTAGATACCCCGGTAGTCCTAGCTGTAAACGATGAGCACTTGACTGAGGACCCTCCCATAGGTTCTTGGTCGAAGCGAAAGTGATAAGTGCTCCGCCTGGGGAGTATGGTCGCAAGGCTGAAACTCAAAGGAATTGACGGGGGCTCACACAAGCGGTGGAGGATGTGGCTTAATTCGAGGCTACGCGAAGAACCTTATCCTAGGTTTGACATGCACGGATTAACTCTGTGAAAGCAGAGCCACAGTTTCGGCTGGAACGTGCACAGGTGCTGCATGGCTGTCGTCAGCTCGTGTCGTGAGATGTCGGGTTAAGTCCCTTAACGAGCGAAACCCTTATCTTTAGTTGCCAGCGAGTAATGTCGGGGACTCTAAAGAGACTGCCGGTGTTAAACCGGAGGAAGGTGGGGATGACGTCAAGTCCTCATGGCCTTTATGCCTAGGGCTGCACACGTCCTACAATGGTACGGACAAAGGGAAGCCAACTCGCGAGAGTGAGCAAATCCCAAAAACCGTACCTCAGTTCGGATTGCAGGCTGCAACTCGCCTGCATGAAGCTGGAATCGCTAGTAATCGTGGGTCAGCATACCACGGTGAATATGTTCCTGAGCCTTGTACACACCGCCCGTCAAGCCACGAAAGTGGGGGGGGCTTAAAGTCGCTGAGCTAACCGTAAGGAGGCAGGCGCCTAGAGTCAACTCCGCGATTGGGACTAAGTCGTAACAAGGTAGCCGTAGGGGAACCTGCGGCTGGATCACCTCCTTTCTAAGGATAATTAGACGTAGCAACTGGTGACAGTCGCTATGAATTGGGACAGTCCGAAGGCTGACAAAATGGAGCGCTGACTTTGCTCAGCAAATACTCACTGATAAGTCACAAAAGACCCGGCCTGGGAATAGCCATCCCAGTGCCGGGTTTTTTCGTTTTCTCCTTGCTCAGTTTTTGGTTGAAAGCGGCCACCAACCACCAAATAATGGCAACAGTGGATTCACTCCAACACTCTCTAAACTCCTCTCGAATTATGCCAACGCTCGCGACATTCTCGCTCAAACAATACGAGCACATGGTCCAGCAGGGTGCTTTCACCGGCCCGAACCACCGTCGCGTCGAGCTATTGCGCGGAGAAATCGTTGACATGAGCCCCATTAGCCCGATGCACAATTGGCTCGTCACTGTGCTAACCGAATGGAGTTACGAGAACGTCGATCGGCATGTGACGAAAGTGAGCGTACAGGGACCGATCCGCATCCCAGAGATCGAAAGCGAGCCGGAACCCGATATTGTATGGGCGGTTCGCAAAGACTATCGATCGAAGCACGCGGAACCTGCCGACGTGAAGCTGCTGATCGAAGTGGCCGGTTCGTCACTCGCCTACGATCGCGGCGACAAGCTCGCTGCCTATGCTGAAGCGGGCATTCCCGACTACTGGATTGTCAACTTTGAGGACGAGCAGATCGAGGTCTTTCGCTCGCCAGAGGGACTTGGTTACCGCGACTCGTTCGTCGTTCGCGAGGAATCAACTGTTTCACCATTGGCAATGCCGTCAGCGTCGATCAGCCCGGCTGCACTGTTTGCGAATCCGTGACCGTAGTCGAATTACAACTCAACGGGCCAGCCGAGGGCTCGGTACAATCGCAACTGAGCCTCGTTGTAGTCCGCGACCGCCGACGCATAGCTCGCACGCGCCGCGTTGAGCGAAGCGGCCGCTTGCAGGGCTTCGATGGGGAGTCCTTGAGCTTGTTCGATGCGAGCGAGATTTTGATTGAACGAGTTATCCGCGACGGCAATCGCCTGCTGAGTCGCTGCGATGCGGCCGGCGCGGGTGGCGATTTGGCCTTGGGCTTCGAGCACTTCGCGGGCCACTTGGTCCATCAGGCGGACTTGCTCGAAGCGAGTCTGTTGGACAAAGGCCGCGTTGTCGCGGCGGGCAGCCGATTCGCCGAAGCCAAGGTTGCGAATCTGCCAGACGGCCAGCGCGTTGAACTCGGCCCGGTCGTTGAAGTCGGCGATTGTATCGCCGAGCCCACCACCGAAACCACCATAGGACATGCCTAAGAGAACACTAGGAACCAACGGCGCCGTTTGTTCGCGACGAAGACGCTCGCACGCTTCGGCAACTAAACACTGGGCGGACTTCAGCTCCGGTCGATTCGACAACCCTAAACTGACGAGACTCGCCCCGACACTTTCAGCCGGAACCAAATCGAGCGGCACGAGTGTCGGCTCGGCACAGGTAAACTGGCTGCCGGGCGACGCGCTCACGGCTTCGGCAAGCCGGGCTGAGGCCGTGATCACGCGTTCTTCGGCCGCCAGGCGCGCCGATTCGGCGATTAGCGCTTCGGTTGCCAGTCGATCGGCGTCGGACTGCAAGCCTTCGCCCGCACTGGCGAAGTCGGCGGTAAGCTTGGCGAGTAGGTTAAGACGAAGCTGGTTGTCTTCGGCAATCGCGAGCTGCTGCTGAGCCGCGAGCAATTGTTGGTGGGCAACTCCAGCCGCGAGCAGTTGGTCGTGTGTCGCGGCGGTGGCGGAGTGACCATTGGCCCAGGCACGTCGCTGGGCGATGCGAGGCTGATAGAGGGCGTCGACGAGATGGAATTGGGCAACGAGTCCGGGCTGGAAGGTCGGTCCGGCACCGACGGCTCCGGCTCCCAACCCGGCTTGCAGGCTCGACCGGTTGACGTCGAGAATCTGTCCGTCGCTCGCTTGCACGTTGCCATCGAGTCGGTTGTAACCGATGCCCGCTTGCAAGGTAGGGAGCCACAGCACGCGGGCCGCGTCGAGTTGGGCGAGCGACTGCTCGGTTCGCCAGCGGGCGATGCCGACGACTGGATGCTGACCATCAATGCTGGCGAGCGCGGTGGCGAGGTCGATGGGGGTTGGTGCGACGTTGCCGACAGTCGGCAAGCGACGCGGAGCCGCGTCGAAGTGGCTCGGCTGAACTATCTTGTCGCTAGGTGAAGGTTCGCAGGCGGCCGTGAGATTGATCGCTTGGTAATCGACAACGTGAGCATCAGCTTTGGGCAACCCATTGTTCGTTGCGACCGATGCCCGTGGCGTCGCCACGCAACCACCGACGAGTATCGCGGCAAACAACAAAGCAAGAGCGGAAGTGTTGTAAGTCATAACGATTTGACGTCTGGCAAGTGCGACCGAAAGTCGTGCTGTATCGAGAGTAATCGGAAAACCAGTTGTGCCACGCAATCTTCAACTAGCGGAAAAAGTGGTTCTAACGAGCGATCGATTCCGCTGGGTGCGATTGTGCCGGTCGTATGGTCACCCGCAGGCAGCAAGTGCTTGATAAGCTCGCAATAGCGAGCACGACCAATTACGATTGAGGTTCCGTCAATATGCCGCTTTTTCGATGATTTCGTCATGCGATTGACTATCCAAGCTTTTTTCCGCGTCGGCGATTTATTCGCTTGCGGGATATTTGCCAGTGTTCTCTTCGCACAGCAGCTCTCAGCGCAAGACGCGGTGAAAGTGGTTACAATCACCGAGCAGCCGGTCGTTCGCACAACGACTCAACCGGCAACGGTAAAGGCCTATTATTCGGCAGAGATTTACGCCAAGGTCGACGGCTACGTCGCCGAAACCAATGTCGACATTGGCGACCGCGTCAAGCGTGGCGATGTGCTGGCGACGATCAACGTCCCCGAGCTCGAAAAGCAATTGGCAGTGCGCACGGCCCAAGTCGCCAGTGCCGAAGCGAGCGAAGCGAGCGGCCGGGCGGGGGTGAAACTCGCCGAAGCCCAATTCGCCGACGCGCGAGCGGGGGTGATCGAAGCCCAAGCGAACATCGCAGCGGCCGAGGCGATGCAAGCGGCCACTGATGCCGAGTTGGTTCGCACGAAGAGCATGGTCGCCACCGGCACCGTTCAGCAAAAGATTCTCGACGAGGCGCAGCAACGCCGCGACTCGGCGAGCGCAGAAGTGGAAGCTCGGCGGGCCGCAGTCACACGCGCCGAGTCACGTGCCGACGTCGCACAGGCGTCGATCGCCGCCGCCGAGGCACAACTGCAAGCCGCTGCC
>JBGSRO010000218.1:0-9012 GCA_041737535.1 Pirellulales bacterium
GCCGCCAGCGACGCCAAGGCATCGCCGAGCCGCGTGCGATCGCCTTCGGTGGCAAGTGAGAGCGCGCCGACTTCAACGGCCATGTCTCGCGAGTTGGCCAGTGTGTCGACCTCACTCGCCACGGTCGCCATCGACAACTCGTACCGCTCATTGAGCGCGCGAAGCAACTCGCCCTCGTCGTTGGTCAAGAATTGCTTCGCGGCCGAGAGTCGGTTGGCTCGACTCCCCTGCAAGTCAACGTCGTCCTCGGCCATGCTCGGCGAGCGGTCGATCAAAATCGCGAGTCGCGGTTCGCCCCGCTTGGTGGTCGACAGCACCAATTCGCTTAGCATCAGCAGCACAATACCGAGCGACATCAGTCGCAAAAGCCCCAGAAACCCCCGATACCACCGCCCCGCCGGCGAGATTTCGGTCCGATAGACCCACACAACGAGCAGCACCAGCGCGGCAATCACCAGCGTCGTCACCCAAGGAGCCCACGTCCAGTGAATGTCGAGTTGCCAATCGGTGGCCGGGCGCGCTTGGGCTAATGGCATCAACTGCTGGCCCTCCCCCAGCGATTGGCGACAATCGACTCTGTCACGAGTAGCAAGAGCACCGCGTAGAGCAACCAGCGGTGAAGCCATGCCGTGCTCGAGAGTGATTCACCGCCGAAACTGCTGTACGAGAGGTCGCTCACGACTTTGATGCCCGGTTGCAAATCGTCGGCTGACACAGGCGTAAGGTCGCTCTCTGCCGCCAAAGTGTTGACCGCGAGTAGCTGTTCACTCGCCTCGCTGTTCACAGCATAGATGCCCGGCAGGTCGAGGTCGTCGTAACGCCACTCGTTGTCGGCGACGACAAGCGAATCAACTCGTTCGTCGGGCCGCGTCACCGTAATCGGTTCGTTCGTCACTTTCTTAGCGCGTCCCGCGATATCGTCGGCGACGACTCGCGACAGAGTCGCCCGGTCGTTCTCGAGATAGTCGACCAGTTCGCGCACTACCGGCAAGAAACTGGGCCACGCTGGCCACAGCGTCCAGGGTTGCCCAGTAGCGGGGTCGATTGAGTCGAGCGATGCGGCCGTACCGCAAACGGCGACCATGCCATCGCCCAGCCGACAAGTCACCAAGAGGGGCGAACCATCACTCAGTGCCAGCGCGACTTTTGCTTCAGCCGAAGTCACTTCGAGCGGACAATGCCGCGAAATGGGAGTCGAGAGCAATCCCGACTGTTCGCGACCGCGAAACACGCTGGCGATAGGGTGCTGGTATTCGAGCGGGTCAATACCGTAGGTCGTTTGACTCACCGGCGGCAATAGTTTTACCGGTAATAGCGATTGTCGAGTTGCGACGTCGCTGGCCAACAATTGACCGAACAGCACCAGATGCGGATCGGGCACTGCGAACGTAATTTTCGATTCGCGCCGCGCGGTCGCGTTGTAAGAGTCAACATTCACCGCGTCCCCTAAAAATATCCCCAACCCGCCCCCATTGCGAACATAAACGGTCAACTGCTCAGCCTCACTGGCGGTGAGTTCGCCGACGTTCGATAGCAGCACACAGCGAAAGTCCTCCAGCCGTGTATCGCGCAAACCACCGGCCGAAATGACTGTCGGCACGATTTGGCCGCTCCGCTCTCCGGTCGGATTGAGCGCACTGGCCAGATACCGGGCCGCACCTGGGCGACCCTCGACACAGAGCACGCCCACAGATTCCGGCAAGTTGGCGACAAGGTATTCGCGATCGTCGCCCCGCAGCGCATCGTCGGGCAAATGCAACTCGAACCGATGCCAGCCCGCCTCGGGCATCGTCCGCGTGAACGAAACCGCTGTGCTGCTCGCAGCCTCGATCGAGACACGGCGTTCTTCGGAAACGACACCGTCGACTTGGAGTTCAACGATCATGTCCCTCGCGACATCGGCTGAGTGGTTGTCGATGACGGCCGACACCGTGATCGGTCGCCCAGCCGTCGGAAACGCATCGGCCAATTCGAGCTGGCTCACCGATAAATTCGCCGCTGAGTCGGACCCCACATCGACGACAATCAATTCGGTTGACGCAGAAAGCTGGTGAGCGATGGATTGTCTTTCGCCCGCGACACTCCCCCAAGTGTTTTTGCCCAAATCGCTCAAGCAAACCACTTCGTGGCGATCAAACGGTTCGCTTCGCTGATCGGCATCGGCAATGACTTGGCTCACAAGTGCCAGCGTCGCCGGCAACTCGGCCGTGCCGAAGTTCGTTTCGAGCTGCGCCAGCTCGGCTTTCACACGCGATTTGTCGGCAACCGGTCCCGAGAGCCTCACCTGTGGCGGATCGGCGAGTGTCACCAGCGAAAAACTCTCGCCCGGTCGCGAGGCGTCGATCATCTCGGTCGCCAGCGCGATGGCCCGCGCGAATCGCGAGTCTTCGCGCTCGACTGCCGACATCGATAGCGAGGTATCGATTACGAGCACTCGATGAACCCGGGTGCCGCCACCAATCCAGCCAAGGTCCGACAAAAATGGCTTGGCCGCCGCCACCGCCACCAGCAGCAGAATGAGCGTCCGCAAAGCGAGCAGCAGCCATTGCTGGAGTTGCATCCGCCGCGCTTGCCGCTTGATGGCCGCTTGCAAGAACCGCATCGCCGCCCAGGGCGATTCGCGATAGGTGTGCCGCATCCACAAGTGAATCACAATCGGCGCAGCCGCCGCCGCCATCCACCCGAGCAGGGGAAGATTGCCGAAGCCAAAGGCGAGTAAATGAAAGTTCAACGTTTCTACGTTTCGTTACTAAAAACCGCAGAGGACGCGAAGAGCGCGGAGTTAGAAATTCCAAATTCTCTGCGCTCTTAGCGTTCTCCGCAGTTAATCTTTTACTTTGTTCGTTTCCCGCGGCGGGCCAGGTAGTGGCTCAGCACAAAGCCGAGCGATTGGTCGGTTCGGAGCTGCACGTAGTCGGCATCCATGGCGAGGCAGCCACTGCGGAGGGTGATCGTGAACTGCTCGATTTCTTCTCGATACGCACGCCTTAGCTGTGCTGGTTCGGCCAATAATTCCCCCAGGTCTTCGAGTCCCTTGAACAGCGTTGCGTGGTTGAAGGGAAAATCAAGCTCGGCCGGGTCGAGCACATGCATCACAATCACATCGTGCCGCCGATGCCGCAAGTGCTTGAGCCCCGCGATAATGGCCTCAGGATCATCGAACAGGTCGCTAAGGATAATCACGACTCCCCGCCGCGTGAGCCGCTCGGCAAGTTCGTGAAAGATCGGCCCGGTCCGCGTCTTGCCGACCGCCGATGTCTCTTGCATCACTTCGAGCATCTGCTTAAAGCTGCTAGGACTGCTGCTGGGGCGAAGGTACTGCTTGACCGATTCGTCGAACGTGGCAAGGCTCGCGCTGTCTTGTTGCCGCAACACCAAATAAGCCAAACTCGCCGCCGCCGTTTGGGCGTAGCCCAACTTCGACAGCGGTGCCCCCTCGCTCTGGTACTGCATGCTCTCGCTCACATCGAGCACCAGGTAGGCGATGAGGTTGGTCTCTTCTTCGTACTGCTTGAGGTAAACCCGGTCGCTCTTGCCCAGCACCTTCCAATCGACATAGCGAAGATCGTCCCCCGGCACATACTCGCGATGCTCGGCAAACTCGACCGAGAAGCCGTGAAACGGACTGCGATGGAGCCCTGAGACGTAGCCTTCGACAATCTTCGTGGCGCGTAGCTGGAGGCCCTCGATTTGGGCGAGATTCTTGGGGTCGAGCAGGTTGGTTTGGTCTTGTTTTACCACTGAGTCACCGACGGCACGGAGGAGGAAATTAGCCACATATGGGCGTGGATAATGTTAGGCAGACGCAACATGTTTGCGAACGTTTCGAGCCGCAGGGTGCGGTGGGACTTCGTCGGAGTCGAATGGTATATCTTGCTCAATTAGGACTTCACGAAGTCTCTCACTGTGAACAGCGGGAACCTCCGCGATCAGTGGAAACGATGGATAATAGTCGAGTCGCAGGCGGGCATTTCCGTTGCGCAAGAAAATGACTCGTAACGACTTCCAGTGGTAGAGCCGGAGTGCGGCCCAGGTCATATTCGCGAAAGGCGATTTTACTACGCCGGTGCGGTGCAATGCGAGCTTGGGTGCAAATCGCGAAACGGTTCGCATTCCCCCTAACCCTGCCATCGCAATCCCCAGCCAATAGCTCGGAACCCCGACTCCAAAAGCCTGATAGTACCATCGAAAATGGCCAACAGTTTGCGGCGCGATAAAAGTCAGCCATACGACAACGGAGCCCATAAACATTGGAATGATGAAGGTACCAAACTGTAACAAAATCCGGCGGTGCTTCATTTCGACCATCAAAATCTCTTCCAAGAGCTCGCCAGCCTTTCGCATGACCTTGTTGTTCGTTCGCCTAACTAAGTACAAACACCACAGCTTGCTAAAAAGGTAGCCTAGAAAAACACTTACCACGCCAATGGCAAACAAATCGGGCCAACCGCGGACATTCGGTGCCAACAACGCAGCCAACACCGCCAGCACTGTCATCGCAATCAACATCGACCGCAGCGAGAATTGAAGTCCTCGCGGACGAATCGTTGCAGTCTTTTGACTTGTTGCGTTAGCCAACTGAAAACCAATCACAGAAAACTGAAAACTCCTCCAATACTCCGACGAGACGTAGCTCGTCGGCTATTTAAACCCAAATCAACATCACAACTTCATCTGTGTTTATCCGCGTACATCTGTGGCGAGTTCCTTCTCCGTGCCCTCAGTGACTCAGTGGTGAAAAAAACTAAGCCGCCGAGTCGCTGGCGAGTTGCGTCGAGCGGATCAGTTCGTCGATCACATCGTCGGCCCTTACGCCATCTGCCTCCGCGTTGAAATTCGTCAAGATGCGGTGACGCAGGACTGGCTTGGCCACCGCGTCGATGTCGGCTCGTTCGACGCAGTGGCGTCCGTTGAGTGCTGCTCGGGCTTTGCCGCCCAGCACGAGGTACTGGCTCGCGCGGGGACCGGCACCCCAGCTCACGTATTTATCGACGATTTCAGGGACCCCCCCATCGCGCTTGCGGGTTTTGCGGGCCAGCGAAATCGCGTAGCGGCTCAAGTGGTCGGCGATTGGCACCCGGCGGATGACGCTTGAGAGTCGCATGATCTCGTCGGCGGTGAGCGCGTGGGAGACTTGGGCGACGAAGTCCGAGGTCGTTTGCTGCACGATCGCGAGCTCTTCGTCTTCGGTCGGGTAATCGACCTCGACCATGAACATAAACCGGTCGAGTTGGGCCTCGGGCAGCGGGTAGGTTCCTTCTTGCTCGATCGGGTTCTGCGTCGCCAGAACAAAGAAGGGATTGGGAAGCTGGTAACGCTTGCCACCGGCTGTGACTTGTTTCTCTTGCATCGCTTCGAGCAACGCAGCTTGTGTCTTCGGCGGCGTGCGGTTGATTTCGTCGGCCAGCACAATGTTGGCAAACAGCGGGCCTTCCAAAAAGCGAAAGTCGCGCGAGCCGGTCGCTTTGTCTTCTTGCATGACCTCGGTGCCGGTAATGTCGGCCGGCATCAGGTCGGGCGTAAACTGCACGCGACTGAACTCGAGCGACAGCGTATCGGCAAGCGTGCGAATCAGCAGTGTCTTCGCCAGCCCCGGCACACCAACGAGCAAGCAATGTCCCCCGGCGAACATGGCCGTAAGCAGTTGTTCGACCACCGCGTGCTGGCCTACGATGACTTTGCCGAGTTCGCTAGTGAGTCGCTGGTAGGCTTGGCCAAGTTGGGCAATCGCTTCGGAATCGGTGTTTTGCATGGAGAGTATGGCCTAAGGTTTCAAGGATCGTTTGTCTTAGATCGCTCTGCGATCTAACGGTGGTTCGCGGTGCGAAGCTCTACTTCTATTGCAGTACGTTCGGTTTGGGCTTGACGTTCGGATCGGGGCCGATGGCGCTGATTCCCAGGGGAGTAGAAATCAGCAGGTAGTCGCCCGCTGGGACGACTAATGCCCCTTGCCCCGCCACGCTCGATTTTAACTCAAGCGGGATGCGAGTTTGCTGTGGCGAGTCGGTATCGAAGACGTAGATTTTGTCTTTCGTTGGCCAGAAAATCTCGTCGCCAGCAATGCAACCGCGGCCTTGGCCGGTGATGCCCGCGCCGATGCTGTCGGGCCAAGTCCAGTTGGCTTCGCCCGTGCGAATATCGAGCGACCAGAGCCTGCGTCCGCTGGCGATGAGTTTTTCGTCGACAACGCCGAGCAATGTGTCGACGTCCCAGGCGTTATCGTTCTGCCAAACGAGCGCGCCGGTAGCCGCGTCGAGTGCATAGAGGGAGGGCGCCTTTTGTGGAGCGACCACCACAACGCCGTTGGCTACGAGCAAGGCCCCCGACAGCGTGCGGCGCGTTTGCTGTTTGTTATTCGGACGGTCCGACGAGCGAATCTCGTAGGCGAAGTTCCAAAGCGGTTCGCCCGAGTCGCGGTCGATGGCGACGACAAATCCATCGCCCGAGTCGATGTAAATGGCTGCGCCACTCACACGGAGCCAATCGATCTCGCGCGAAGGGGTAAGCATTGCCGACGGGGCGGCCTCACTCACCGCACTCTTCCATTGCAGCAATGCACTGGCCGCATCGTATGCCGCGACGTACAAGTTGCCATTTTCGTCGCGGATCGGAACGAGCACTAAGTCACCGACCGGGACTGGTGGTCCGCTGAACGCGTCGGCATCATCGATCCCGTCAGCCTCCCAGGCAACAAACCCTTGTCGACTAAGATCGAGTCCCAACAGCCTCAGTCGCTGGCGAGCAAGTCGCGGTGTGGGGTCGTCTTGCTTCGCCGCGCGCTGGCCAAGCAGAGCGTAGGCCATCGAGTCATTGAGACTTACCCGGGCATCGATGTTGGAGGTGTTCGTGGCGAGTTCGCCGAATATATTGCCAATCGCATCGAATGGCTGATTGACAATCACGCGGCCATTGACGATCACCCGGCCACCGAACTGCAGGTTAAGCCTTCCACCTTGAAGCGCTGCGCGCTGCACCGCGCGCGGGTCGGAGAACGTGTCGGTAGGATCGTGGGTGGTCGCTTCGCGGTAAAGCACGCCCGACTCGACAATAGCTGTTTCGCCCGTCGCGAGATCGACCGCGCGCAACTCGCCATCTTGAGCAAACACGATCGTTTGGCCTTTCACGACGGGAGCGGTCATTCGGTCGCCAGTTCCGCCACGTCGCGATGGAAGCGAGCCATATGTGTCCCAAGCGACGCCACGCAGCGGACCAACTTTCATGGCGACGGCCGAGCCGTCGAGCGTGCTGAGTGGGTGCGAAAAACTGGTAAGCCGTTTCTCGCTCGGCCACTGCTTGGCAGAGGCGAGCATCTCGTTGATCGCGACCACGTAGTTGGCCTCGCGACCGGCGATGCGGCCCGTCGCTTCAGGATACCAAGCTTCGATCAGCGCAAGCTCTGACTCGCCACGAGCGAATTGGCCAGCGCGAATCGAAGCGGTTGCAAGCCGCGCGAGAACTTCTGGCAATGCGATGTCACTGTCAGGATAGGAGAGCATAGCAACCGACTTGGGCTTCTGACGCAGTTCGTCGAGCCGATCGGGTTGCTCAGCAATCTGGTCGCTGCTGGCGACAAGACCCCAACCGCGCCCAGCAAGGTCGGTAAGCTCAGGCGAAATCGCGAGCCACCACCTCCGGGCGGCATCGTAGTCACCCCGCTCCAGCGCGAACTCGCCGAGTCTCAGCAATGCATCGTCGCCACGCTTGCTACAGAAATAGTCGCGAACAAGTTGTCGCAGCGGCGCTTCGGTCCGCTCGCTTATCGCTTCAGCAAACAGCGAGTCGGCGATTGAGTCGACTCGCCCCCGATACGCCACTAGCATCTCTGGGGGCGACTTCGCGATTCGCATTTGAATCAAGTCACGTAGCGAGAGAGACCGGCCATCGTCTTGCCGCTGAAAACCGGTGGCGTCATCTTCGTCGGCAAGAATCGTTTCGAGCGCCGTGAGCGCTTCGTCGTATGCCTTCGCCTCAACGAGCGAATCGATCTGCCGCAGTTGCCGCTCGGCGGTGTTGGAAATCGCCGGAAGCTCGCCGGCTGTTTGTGGTGGTCGGGGAGCAGGGGAATCGTCGATCATCACCCAGTCGGCCAATGCGACTGGTGCGACGGCGATCGCCAGCAGCAGTATCGTCATCACGCGGCGAGTAGTCGAAATGGGCATTCGTGTGGCATTGCAACGAGCATAGCGGAACGGTAAAAGGTGATACGCATTATAAGAAGTCACAACCTACGAAACCAACTACCCTTGGGACTGCCCCAAAACTGGGCGATTGAGCGCGAACCTGCGGCTATGGCCTGTTGTCTCGTGTTAAAGTTCGGTGAAACTATCCGCAATTGTCAAAAACCCCGGTTTTTCGCGCTGTGAGAATTCGTGTCGCCGATTATAGTGTTCCTCATGGGTCGTGCATTACGCAGCACGACGGACTCAACGGCCAACGCGGCGTGTCTCTGGTTTCACACCGTCAGTAGCCACGGTCTTATTTTAGGAAGGAGGTGGTCAATTGTTATCCGACTGTTGTTCCAGTAGCCAGCGAGGTGATCGAGCCTGATCGATGGCCGGCGGGTCGCCGAGAGGCGATCACCACCTGCTTCTGAGCAATGGGGGCCACCTTGTCTCCCTTGTTTGAAAGCATCTACTAGCAGGCTCGGCTCCTTCTCACGAAGGGGCCGAGTCTTGTTTTTTGCGCCACGAGCAAGTCTGCTCACCAAGTCGTAACCATCGCCCTGAAGGTGGACGAACCCGAAATTGACGCTGACCCATCCACGCTCTTGGCGAGCGTAGTACGACTTTTTTATGGCGAACGACCCATCTGAAGACCCGCTTGAACTCCAGCAATGGCTCTGTGAAACAAGTCTTCCTTTGCTGTTTGAGACCTATGACGAAGCGATGGAAGGCTCTGAAAAGCGACCTGTGGTCGTGCTGCTCGACTGTGCCGACGAGATCGGCGGACGCATCGCGCGCGCGTGGCTCGGCACCGAAGCCGTCGACGATGCCCTGGCCAGTTGGGGCGACG
>JBGSRO010000235.1:0-11150 GCA_041737535.1 Pirellulales bacterium
TGCAGCAAGAACGGCAAGAACTGGCCGGCCAGTGGAACCGCCTAGAAGCCGAGCGACAGTCGGTTGCGAGCTCTCGTCGCCACGAGTCGCTGGCGCTGAGTGCTACCCGTGGCATGGGAATCGTCGTCGTTGTGACGCTCGCGCTCTTCTTTGCGTGGCTCTTGCTGTTTCATGCCCATACGTCGGAGCCGAGCACCGCCACGCTCGAACTGGTGATCAGCGACATCACTAGTGAATCGCCACAGTTGCTCCCCCAGCCAAATAGCTCACCCCTACTCACAGCACAACCGGAGGACTCGAAGTGAGTCATATCGTCACCATTCAAACCGAAGTCCGCGACGCAGCCGCCGTCGAATCGGCTTGTCAGCGACTCAACTTGCCGGCGCCACTCGCTGGTCGCCACGAATTGTTTGCAACCCACGCCGAGGGTCTCGCCGTCTGGCTCAATGAGTGGCGGTATCCGCTCGTCTGCCAAACCGAAACGGGCCAGCTCCACTTCGACAACTACGGCGGTCGATGGGGCGAACAACAACGGCTCGACGAGTGGCTGCAAGCCTACGCGGTCGAAAAGACCAAACTCGAAGCTCGGCGGCAAGGCTATCAGGCGTACGAACGACAACTAGCCACCGGGGAAATCGAAGTCACCCTCACCGCCGGAGGTACCGCTTGAAACCAACCATCAAAATCATTGTCTCAACCACGGGCGAGACCCGCATCGAAACAACCGGATTCACCGGCCCCCAGTGCCGCGACGCCACCCGAGCACTCGAACAGGCACTCGGCACCAAGTCGAGCGAGCAGCTGACGAGCGAGTTCTATCAAGTCGCCAAGACGCAAACCAATCAGCAGCACATCTCCCAGTGAATTCACTGAACACTAAAGAAAAGAGGCAGTATGAAACTGAGTGAAGAACTAGCGGAGTATATTGGTGCCTGCTTCACGGGCATCTGGATCGAAACTTTTGAACCGGAAGAAGCACTACGAGAAATTGCTGAGTTGTGCCGCGAGCAAGACTGGGAACTGGCCACCTGGGACATTCACAACGGACTTGGTACCCCGGGCGCCAGCAGCCAATCGGCCAACGATCCCCTTGCCGCCTTGCAAGTCGCTCGCCAAATGGCCGGCAACGCTTCGTTACTGACCCTCACCAACTTCCATCGCTTTTTGGGCTCGGCCGAAATTGTGCAGGCCGTGGCCGCGCAAATCGAGCGCGGCAAACAGCAGCGAACGTTTCTGGTGATTCTCGCACCAGTCGTCGATTTGCCGAAAGAACTCGAAAAACGGTTCGTCGTCATCGAGCACCACTTACCCGATCGCGAACAACTACGGGCGATTGCCAGCGAAACAGCCACCGAACCGGGCGAGTTTCCGACCGATGAAGCGGAACTGCAGCAGATACTGGATGCGGCTGCCGGCCTGACTCGGATGGAAGCCGAAGGGGCGTTTAGTTTGTCGCTCGTTCGCCACGGGCGACTCGATGCAGAGACAATCTATCGCGTCAAAGGGCAACAGCTCAAGAAATCGGGGTTGCTTACACTGCACGACGGGCCGGAGCGATTCGATCAGCTCGGTGGACTCGCAGCACTCAAGTCGTTCTGCCAGCGGGTGCTGCGTCCTACCACGACCGAGAGCCTGGCGAGTCCCAAGGGAATTCTGTTGGTCTCGCCTCCAGGTTGCGGCAAGAGTGCGTTTTGTAAATCGCTCGGCAATGAAGTGGGGCGACCGACACTGCGACTCGAGATGGGCGCGCTGATGGGATCGCTCGTGGGGCAAAGTGAAGCCAACATCCGCCAAGCGATTGCCCAGGCCGAGGCGATGGCTCCCTGCATCTTGATGCTCGACGAAATCGAAAAGGGACTCGCCGGCATGAGTGGTGGTGGTCACTCAGATGGGGGTGTCGCCACCCGCATGTTCGGCACGCTCCTCAGTTGGCTTGCTGATCGCACCAGCGATCTGTTTGTGGTGGCGACTGCCAACCGGGTGAATCAGTTGCCGCCCGAGCTGACGCGTGCCGAGCGATTCGATGGAGTCTTCTTTGTTGAACTTCCCGGTCGTGGGGAGAAAGACGCCATCTGGCAGATTCATCGTCGCACGTTTGCGATCGACGCGCAGCATGAACTGCCTGTAGATGACGAGTGGACTGGTGCGGAGATTCACTCCTGCTGCCGGTTGTCGCGGCTACTGGGTGTGTCGCTTGTCGAAGCGGCTCAGAACATCGTGCCGGTGGCCATCTCGGCGGCCGAGTCGATTGGTGAGCTTCGTCAGTGGGCGAGCGGGCGGTGTTTGGATGCCGAGCGAGGTGGTATCTGCCGGGGGGCGAGCCAGCAATCGGCGAAACGCCGGGGGATTAGTATGCGGCCGTCGGAGAATTAATTAGAGCTGCTGTTGGTAGTTGCGGTCGGTGGACCTGACTTTGGGAACTTTGAAGAGGCTGATATCTGCCGAGGTTGTCACCACCGCTGCGCCGAAGCTCGCACGCTAGCTGAGCAAGGTTGAGGCGTCCGCCGCGAGTTTCAGCAACGACGAAATAACGATGGTTCGGACCCCTAAGGCCGGTGAAAGGCCACAGTCCCTGCGAGACGCGCAAAAGCCGGCAGTAATGGAATGCTTTGCAGGCTTCGACAAGTTTCCCGAGTCACAAAAGAGACGGTTAATGACCGCATCAATCGCAAATGAGTTTGAGATGCAGCCACACAGTGACTACCCGCGGATACATTTCGTCTACCTCGTTGCCCTCGACAACCAGAGCAAAAGACTCGTCCGAACCAGTAATCTCCGGTTCGGACGCCCTTTTCTTCACACAGCGTAGTTGTTGTCAGAGGCGGCTCTCTGTTTCGGGCCAACTCTCAGTGTGTGCGGTTTTGATGACGCCTTTCTTTGGACGTCGGGAGTTGTCGGGGCGAGACGGGCCGTTGGTGGCGGAGTCCCCTTGGCGGCCTCACTTGGGCAACAAGACGCCGTCGATGATGTGAATTATACCATTGGTGCATAGAATGTCCGTCTTCACAACGGCGGCGTCGTTGACTTTCACCCCAGCGGCAGAGTCAATCACCAGTTCTTGGCCTTGGACCGACTTAGCCGAGTTCAGCTTAAGCACGTCGGCTGCCAAGACTTTGCCGGCGACCACATGGTATGTTAGCACGCCCTGCAGTTTCGCCTTGTTCTCTGCCTTCAGGAGGTCCGCGACGGCGGATTCAGGAAGCTTACCGAAGGCCTCATCTGTTGGGGCGAAGACCGTAAACGGCCCCGTGCCCTTGAGGGTCTCTACTAGTCCCGCGGCTTCAACGGCGGCCACTAAGGTTTTGAAAGTGCCGGCGGCCACCGCGGTGTCAACAATGTCATGCATCCGTCAAGTCCTTAAACAAGTCTAAAAAAGCGATCGCCAAGGATCGCTGTTGGGGAAGAACCGTGCCGATCGCCCAAAGTTAACCGACATTGGGAGAAGATTCGAACACGTTACGATCAGGTTGCGGTTTCGCAGCAATGACAGCCAAACCCAATACCTCCGAGAGGCGTTGGTCTTTCGGCCCGACGTGCTTCGTCATCTCCGCGCAGCGCGAGAACGACATCCCGGACTCAGGCAACAAATGCGGCCCACCTGTCCAGAGGGATCGGCTACACAGAGCGGAGCCTCTGTCGGCGTCGATGTACGACGCGCGAGCGGCAAAAGAAATCGAGCACATTGAGTTACGGTCGCTGATCGCTAAAGCGCAGCTCGCCTCGGAACGGCGGTTCGACATGGCGCTGAAGAACGTGGAAGTTGTCGCCCGCTTGGAGAGTTTAAACTCTGGGCAACCGGTGACGCGGAAGTGATTTTTTCGTTGCGTGCTGATTTCAGTACATTTAGTGAAGAGACATTCCTGCGGCGTCGTTAGGGACCCCAGCGTGGCTGGGGCTCGCGACGGAGCGTCCGCGGCGACTTGGTTGAGCACCCAGGACGGTTCGTCCTGGGTCGCGAACGCAGCCGCTCCGAGGTCTCCAAACGTTGCCGGTTGCGATCATTTTGACAACGCTTTTCGCTCCCCCGAATTTGCTGAGGAGTCTTCCGCCGCGAGACACCTCCAGCGGTTCGCCAAAGTTCCAAACCGCCTCGGATGATGCACCCTCGGCAGGTTCGCGGCTTCGCGAATTGACAGCGGTGCTTCCTACCGCCGAACTGGTCGAGTTGCAAATTTGTCGAATGATCATTGCCGTCACAGGTATTGTAAGCGTCTGGTTGCTGGCCGTGGTCAACATCATCTGCGGCTCCCTTTGGCAGAAAGCGAACCGGCTGCATCAACCTATTCCGTGAAGCGAGCGATGTGCGCACCTCTTTGAGCGACGAGTGCTCTCAATTAAATTACTCATCCGAGACGCCGTTCACTTCACTTCGCAGGACAATTCGGTTGTAGAGCACCGGCAGCAGGAAGAGATTGACAATCGTCGCTCCCGCCAAGCCGCAGAGAATCACGAGCGCCATCGGGTGCTCAATCTCTTGGCCTGGTAATTCGCCCGACAGCACCAGGGGGGTGAGAGCCAAACCTGTCGTCAATGCGGTCATCAGGATGGGCGCAAGTCTCTCCTCGGCTCCTTGAAGGATAAGTTGGTGACGGTCGGTGATCGCCTCTTGCTCTTGCAGGTGTCGATAGTGGCTGATAAGCATGATGGCGTTGCGAGCGGCGATGCCGAGCACCGTGACGAAGCCGACAAGCGAACCAAGTGAAACGACACCTCCCCCAGCGTAGACACCTAGCACGCCGCTCAGCAGCGCCATCGGCAGTGCAATAAGGACCATCGCGACGGTCCGCACGTTGCCAAAATCGATATATAACAGCAGAGTTATCGCAACGAGCGAGCCAAGTGATAAGAGTAGCATCCGCTGCCGCGAGGCTCTTGCTTCGCGAAACTCGCCAAGGAATTCAGGGTGGTAGCCTTCCTTGAAACTTACCTTTGATTTCACGGCGGCCTCAATCTCAGTCGCTACCGATGCGAGGTCACGCCCTTCCACATTGCAGGTAATGTCCAGACGTCGCGAAGCGTTCTCGCGGAGCACCTCGTTTGGCGCGGGGACCACTGTGACGGATGCCAAAACGTCCAACGGCACCTGAGCGCCGCTCGGCGTGTCGATCATCAGTTCGCGAAGGCTCGCGATATCGCTCCGCAAAGACGCTTCGCCGCATACCACAACGGGGAAGATCGCTTGGTCGCGGTAAATCTCTCCCACGCGCGTGCCGTTTATCAGCGTGGCGACATTTTGCATCAACACGCCCGGGGTAACCCCGAACTGCGAGGCGGCGTCTGGGCGGATCTCGACGGCAATTTGCGGCACCAGCACTTGCGGCTCGACTTTGAGCGTGGTGACTCCCTCAATGCCAGCAATTTCGCTCGCCACGTCCGCGGCCGTGGCGCGAAGCACGTCCAGGTCAGGACCAAACACGCGAACTACGATGGACGCGCTCGTTCCCGTCAGAACTTCCTTGATTCGTTCGCTCAAATAAGTCAGCAAGTCGCGGTAGAGCCCTGGGTAGCCGTCAACGATCGATTGCACCTTCGCAACGGTTTCGTCATAGCCTTCTTCATCAATGCTGATCCACAATTCGGTAAAATTTGGTCCAACGACCTCGTCGGCGACTGTCGCTCGACCGATGTGGGACCCAAAGTTGCGGACCCCGGGCACCTCTAACAGTTCTCGCGACGCGCGAACGGTAATCCGGTCCATTGCATCGATGCCGATGCCTGGCTTCTCAACCCAGTGCATCAAGAAATCGGTTTCACGGAACTTTGGCATCAACTCTTCGCCAAGCCAGGGCACAGTCGCCCCCACGGCCGCAAAGAACACCAAGGTGGTTCCGATTGCCACACGAGAGTGATTCACCAGTATAATCAGTGTTCCTCGATAACCTCGTTTGAGACTCGCGACCAGCGGGCCATCTTTCGCGCTGCGATTTGCGGACTGAGGCAACAGCAATAGCGACATCGCCGGCGTCACGGTCAGTGCGACAACCAAGGATGCAAGGATCGCGAGGATGTAGGCCGACGCCAGCGGTCGGAAGAACGAGCCTGCCAGCCCGGTCAGGAAGAAAACTGGCAAAAAGGCGAGTATTACGATGACCGTCGCGTAGACCACCGCACTGCGTACCTCAAGCGACGCATCCAGTACGACCTGAAAGGCGCTGCGGGGGTTCCCCGACTTCGCATTCAGGCGAAGGCGACGGATAATGTTTTCAACATCGATGATCGCGTCATCAACGACTTCACCCAATGCAATCACAAGCCCGGCGAGGACCATCGTATTGACGGTCCCGCCGCGCCAGGAGAGCAGCATCACGGCGGCCAGCAGCGACAGTGGAATGGCGGTGGCGCTAATCATCGCGCTCCGCCAGTCAAACAAGAACAGCAGCAGTACGATCACTACCAGGACACACCCGGCGAGCATTGATTGCGTCAGGTTAGTGAGTGCCCGTTCGATGAAAGTTGCGGGGCGAAAAATCGTGGTGTCGTATTCGATCCCAACGAAAGCTGGCCGCAGCTCTTCCATCGCCTTCTCGACACCCTGCGTCACGTCTAGGGTATTCGCCCAAGGCTGCTTCTCGATAATCAAGAGCAGGCCGGGTTGGTTGTTAATGATCGCATCGCCAATCGGTGGTGCGTGGTCGTACTGGACCGTCGCGACGTCGCGGATGCGTAAAGGCACGGGCGCGGCTGGGGTAACGGCGGCTGCTGTCACGTTCGTGGGCGGATTGCGGAACGCCACCACAATCTCTCCAAGCTGATCGGGAGTGTAGACGGCAGGAACGTGCCGCAGGGCGAGCCGTTGATTGGGGGTGTCAACAAAGCCTCCCGTGCCGACGGCTGTCGCGTCGCGAACCGTTTGCAAAACGCTGTCGAGCGTGAGGTTGTTCGCACGAAGGCGGTCCGGGTCCACGGTCACCCTCAACTCCGGTTCTTTCTCGCCCCAGACGGCAACGTTGGCGACGCCCGATACGGCCATTAGCCGGGGCCGGATCGTCCACTTGGTGAGCGTGGTCATCTCCATCTGCGACTTCGTTTCAGACCACATGCCGATTTTTAGGCAGCGGCTCAACGAAGAGAGCGGCGGCATCACCGGTGGACGCGCTACCATCGGCAGTTGAGTTGCGGCGAGTGCCAAGCGTTCCTGCACCAACTGGCGGGCCGTGAGCAGATCGGTGCCAGGCTGAAAGATCAATCGCACGCTCGATAGCCCCAGCACCGACTTCGACCGTACCGTTTGGACATAGGGAATGCCATTGACCGCGTTTTCGATGGGAACCGAGATCAGGCTTTCGACATCTTCGGTCGCCATGCCCGGAGCTTCGGTCTGAATCTCGACCAAGGGGGGGGCGAACTCGGGGAAGACGTCCAGCGGAATCTCGTCGGCTGTGCGGACACCGACTACGATGAGCGCAATCGCCAGACCCACTACCAGCAGGCGAAACCGCAATGAGTTTTCGATGAGCCAGCTCATTGCGTGGTTACTTCCCTGCTCCGAATTCCGTGCCGAATAATTCCGCAGCGCCGCTTGTCACGACCTCGGTTCCGACATCGGGGCCGGACACCAGCACCGCGTCGTCGCCATCAACCCAGCGCACATCGACTCGCCGACGCGTGTATTCACGCTCGCCTGTGAGCGCGTACACCCATACCCCTCCGTGCACGTCGTAAATGAGAGCTGCGTTCGGCACGACCAAAGCTTCACTCTCTCCGACCAACGGCAAATCCATTCCGACCCGTTGCCCCGGTCGCAAGCCTAATCGCCGATTGTCGATTTCGTAGTAGAGGTCGGCGGATGCTGAAATGGGGTCGGCGCTCGGTGGGGCAGAAATCAGCTTGGCCTCGACGGGCGTTTCCGAATCGGTGTTTGGGAGCGACTTGCCACTGAGCGCGACTAGGTAGGCTGTCTTGTCGTTGTCAATGCTGCCCAGCAAGTCGACAAAGACTGGAACGCGAATCCAGATCGTCTCAAGATTGATGACCTCGAACAGCGGGGCGCCAACTGATACTGTTTGACCAACGCGAACGTTGACGCTTCGGACGATGCCATCGATCGGCGCAGTGAGTTCCAGGGGACTCGCCTCCCCCGTCTCTGCGTTCGGCTTTAAGAGTTCCAGCATCTGCGCGAGTTGTTGCTCTCGCTGCCTGGCAGCTTGCAAGTTCGACTGAGCGATGTTTAGCTGCGCTTGGGCGTCGTCGACAGCTCTGCGAGCACCGGCGCCGTCGCGCAGGAGCTTCTCCGCACGCGTTAGATTGATCTGTGCCGCGTCGACTTCGGCCTGGCTGCGATCAAGATCACCGAGCGCCGTTTGTTGCGCCGCGACGACACTTGCTCGTGCAGAAACTAGCTGCACACGTTCGGCAGGGGTCATGACGTCACGCTCGGGCGAGAGCAGCGGGACAAGATCGACGACAGCTTGGCCGCGTTGAACCAGATTCCCAGGAAGCGGAATTGGTGCTTTGGAATGCTGTGCAATGATGCCCGGTACAGGCGCGGACACGATCAGCGAATTCCCAATAGCCGCCATAGCCTCTCCGCCCAGCGTACGGCGCTGCGATACGGACCGCCTTTCAACTGGTACAGTCTCAATCCCCAGCCGCCGTTCAGCGTCTTCAGAGAGCTTGACCGTCGCCAGTTCAGTTTCAACGGGTAGCTTTTCTACGACGGCCGGTTTCTTATCCGATGCCTGCGGCGGTTCTGATGCTTCGCGACACCCAAAGAGTGTTATGAGGCTCGCCACGGCGAGCAGACCAGCGGTGCCGTAGGGCTGCGCCGTTTCACCGCGGGGTATCAGCCAAAAGACTTTTAGGAGCAGCGGTCTCACGGTGCGTATCCATGCCAGGAAAATCAGGGTTGTAGTAATCAGTCATGCTACTTTAGCCACGTCACGCTTGCACGATGTTTATTAGAGTCAGCGGATTGTTCCTGCCCCATCCTCTTCAGATGCCGCGGGATTCTCCAACGGTGGGATCAATTCTTCGGGGGGCGACGTCTCTTCTAGGAGTCTCTGGACGTCCATCGGCCCGGCATCTAGCCGACAGCCGACGCTCCTTTCCAATTCCGCGGCTGCTCGGCCCATGGCCGCAGACTGGTCGAGAATGCGACTTTGCACGTCGAGGTATTGAGTCGATGTTTGCAATACCAGCAAGTAATCGGTGCCGCCGTCGGCGTAGCCCTTCTTCGCTATGGCTAGCGCCTCGGCAAGCGCCGGGGCAACCTCTTGCTGCAGCACAACAAAGTTGTCGCGGGCCTGGCGGTACTGCCGGGCGGCAGTGCGGACATCCTGCACGATCTGATCGCGGATGGCGTCTCGCGTATGTAACGCTGTATTCAATTCCCAATCCGCGCGGACAATTCCGCCCTGATTGCGGTTGAAGATGGGAAGATCGAAGCGAAGACCTCCGCCAATTCGGTGAGGGTTCGATCGCACGTCGAGCACTCCGTCCAGGCGCAGCCATATCCAGCGGGAGAGTCGTGAGCGTTCGGAGGCCGCGGCGATGGACCAGCGAGCAGCGTGGTAGTCGGGACGGCAAGCCAGCGCGCGGCTAACGAGTTCGGACTCATCAACCACACCAAAGTCAGGGAGCGACATGCCGGTCGGTACCAGCGGCTCGTTAAGGAGCGGAAGCCCCATGAGTGAGGCCAACCTGGCTTCGGCAATCTCGATGTCTTGTTGACGCACGCCCTCGGCTGCCGAGGCATTCAACTGGTCGACTCGCGCGTTGATCGATTCGAGTTGGCTAATGTCGCCCTCTTCGAGCCGCTGACCTGTCAGCTTCAACAGCTGGTCTCGTATGTCAACGGCCTCGCGTGCCAGACGTGCCTGTTCGTCTGCCAAAGCTAAATCGATGTAAGCCAGCCGCGTATCTCGGGCGACATCGAGACCGTTCTGGACAAGCTGTTGGCCGACCCTGCGGTACTCTCCATTGGCTGCCTTCACACGCGCTGGACGGAGCAAATAGGACTCGATGGGAGCAAACAGCGTGTACTGTCCCTGCTTAAGGCTGGTCGGGAAATAGATGAGGACCTGTGGGTTGGCAATCAGCCCCGCCTGAATCGAATCGCCGCAGGCCATCCCGAGTTGGGCGAGTGTTGCCTGAAAGGATGAATTGTTCGCCAGCGCGGTTTCGACGGCCTCCGCCTCGGTGATCCCATCGTCGAGGGTCACGCTGGCGGGCAGTATCTCCTGGCAAGGGGGTACCTTCTCAACTTCGTAGCCGGTTCGGGAGACCAGTTCTCGGTGGGGCAGGTCAAGATCGCATAACGGCCTTGCGTGTTGGCAGCCCGCCAGCGAAAGCAATGCTATCGCCGCCAGCGCGGCGAAGCGTGGCTCGATAATATTGGCGGGGATTGCCTGACGAAGTCGCATTATGACGGTGGGGACTCGAAAACTGTGTGGAATTGCGGTGCACAACTACTAAACGCGTAGTGTTAGGATCGACCGCTACAATTGGTATTGGCGATCTTGCGCAGAATCGCCGTTTCGACTGCAATAACCGTCAAGGTCGAATTTCGCGTTAAGTCGACATTCCGCTGACGCCCACGCTCCGGCCGCTACTAGCTATTTGCGCGCGATGATTAATAGCCCCACCACCATTAGGGCGGCACCCAAGAGCGTGCGAGCGGTGATTTGCTCCTTCAGGATCACCGCAGCCAGCAAGATGGCCACGACCACGCTCCCCTTGTCGATCAACGCTACGGTAGACACCTGACCGTCTTTGATAGCCTTGTAGTAAAAGACCCAGGATACAGCAGTGGTTAATCCGGAAAGGCCCAGCCAAAAGAGATTCGTGCGTTCGAGCGCCGACAATTGATTGGCCGGCACTACCGCGGCAGCGAAACCGAGCACGAACACCACGACAAAGCACGTGCGAACGGCTAGTCCCAACTCGCCCGAGATGCCCGACAGCCCCAGTTTGGCGATGACCGAGGTAAGTCCGGCAAAGACCATGGACACGAGTGCGTAGATAATCCATGTTTTCATATTCGTTGTGGGCTCAGCTTTCGCTCGGTGGCCCCTCTGTAAACAGCGGTTGAAAATCAGAGCGCCTGGCGGTCGAAAAGTGAAGCGCTGGGTTGTTGCGGGAATTGTACCAAGCCTCCCCGCGATGGCCAAACGAATCTCCTTACGAATTCTTTCGACGCCGCTTTTGGGCGT
>JBGSRO010000236.1:0-12201 GCA_041737535.1 Pirellulales bacterium
ACGCCCAAAAGCGGCGTCGAAAGAATTCGTAAGGAGATTCGTTTGGCCATCGCGGGGAGGCTTGGTACAATTCCCGCAACAACCCAGCGCTTCACTTTTCGACCGCCAGGCGCTCTGATTTTCAACCGCTGTTTACAGAGGCGACACGCCGTTGACAGAAGTTACCGAGGCGGCGGCCGAGGCGTGGCGCCGCGTGCTACTGGCGAAGGGATTGGTAGAAAACTCGGCCCGCAAACATATTGCCGTCGCGAAGTTGTTCTTCGCCGCCGCTGTGTCGGACAGGCTAACTACCTCCAATCCGTTCGGTGGGCTCAAGGCAGCGATCATGCCGAACATCGCGAGGTTCCATTTTGTGGGTGCGGACGACGCCCGGTTGGTGCTGGAGTCGTGTCCTGATCAAGAGTGGCGGGTAATCTTCGCCTTGGCCCGCTGGGGCGGACTGCGGACCCCCAGCGAGACGCTGGCGGTGGAGTGGCGACACATCGACTGGCACAACGGTCGTGTGACTGTACCATCCCCCAAAACGGCCCATCATGCTGGTGGCGAATCACGCGTCATTCCGTTGTTCCCCGAGTTGCGGGAGGAGCTGTCGGACCTCTTCGACATTGCCGAGGCCGGCCCGAGCTACGTCATCACTCGTTACCGCCGCACAAACCAAAACTTGCGCACACAGCTTACGCGGATCGTCACCCAGGCAGGTCTGCCCATGTGGCCCAAGCCCTTCCAAAATCTCCGTAGCACCCGTGAGACGGAGCTTGCTGAGACCTACCCGATTCATTGCGTAACGGCTTGGCTGGGCAACACCGAGGCGGTGGCAGCGAGGCATTATCTGCAAGTCACCAGCGACCACTTCCAACGCGCGGCGTCGATGGGGGGGGTATCTTTGCCGGAGAGGGCGCGCAATGCGGCGCGCCCCGTGCAAGAAGGGGGCTGCACGGCCTCGCAACCAAAATCGTCCGAAGCGGAAAAACAGGTGATTCTGCGAACTCTTGCGACGAGTAGCGATAGTGTTCAAGCGTATAGTATAGCCGAGGCGGGACTCGAACCCGCACGGGGGTTACCCCCCACTGGATTTTAAGTCCAGAGCGTCTGCCAATTCCGCCACTCGGCCTCGTGTTTATTGATCCCAGTTCGCTAACCCGGCGGCCAACTCAGTAGTCGGCCACCGAGTAGGTGCAGGTGGAGATGATCGACCGATTGGCCGGCATCGCCCCCGATGTTGGTCACGATGCGATAACCATTTGCTAGTCTTTCGTTTGCTGCCACCTGTTTGGCAACGAGCAACAAATGCCCCAGCAGGTTTGCGTGATCGTCGGTCGCCGTGTCGATCGAACTAATTGGCTCTTTCGGAATCACCAGTACGTGCACGGGGGCTTGCGGCGAGACGTCGCGGAAAGCCAGTGCAAAGTCGTCTTCGTAAACGATTTCGGCCGGAATCTCGCGGCGGATGATTTTTGTGAAGATGGTTTCGGGCATATCGGTGGCGATTAAGCTTGGATTTCAGTCGACCGTCGCCGATTGTCTCACTTCATTTGGGGGGTGACAAGTGTGAGCCTATGTCGTCGGATCGACAAAGGAGCGGTCGCAAACTAACTTCCCTGAATCCTGTTTTGCGATACTTCAACGTTGGCGAATTCAGTCAAATGGGAGGGCGTAGCGATCGACAATTACCCAGCGGTGAGAGACGAGAAGATGGTGAAGTTCGACGGGTCCGAAACAAAGCGGGCGGAAAGCAAACTAGTTCTTAAGGTCAAAGCGCCGATTGACAACGAAACGGCTGGCTCGCCGGTCGGCGCGGGCAATCGCGGGACGAGTCAATCAACCTCGTGAGGTTCGAGACTCAAGGCCAACAACCCGATCATCCCGAATCTATCCCCTCGCCAACTCAACAACACCCTACCCTGGTTGGCCGGACGCAGGAGTGAAATCGGAAAGTTACTCTGCGTTCGTTCTTGAGTCAGGCGATTGGAACGCTGCGCTATCGTACGAGCCGACGCAAAACGCTCAATGACGAACAGGGGCGGAACAAGGCCAATCACCCTCGTTCAATCATTACACGACCCCGATGAACCACCGCTCATCGGCTGGGAGTCTGGCGGAGCTTGCCCGACTAGCTCGCCGATTCTTCACTCGCCTTGCGAGTATCGAGCGGCATCAAGTCGCCCAAGAAGCCGAGCACGGGTGCTTTGCCGGCAACTGACTTTTCGTCTCTTGCGAAGTGATCGAGCAAGTCGACGTGGAGCGTCATCGTGTCGACGTAAAGCTGCCGGGTGTCCGCCGATGTATTGAGCATGCCCGACAATTCGGTGAACTCGACATCGGAAATGCAATCGTCGATTAACATGTTGACGAGAAGCTCAGCGCGTCCGAGCGGACCGTCGTCGATCGCGGCGTCAAATGCGTCACCCGAAAAAGTGTCAATCGAATTGTCGCTGGGTTGATTCTCAATCATTTTTTGCCTCGTGCTAGCTGCTAGATTTTGGTACGTTGGCGACCCGTGAAGGGTTCAGCCTCCGGGTGCGCTTTGCGGCCTTCCTTTACAGACATCTTGATTTGTCCGCAAGAAAAAATGGCGAAGACAGTGCAAAGTTACAATTAAATCGCTCGGCGGGGGGCAGCTTGCCGCGAGAACTCAATTCGTTGTATGTATATGTCGTCATCGGCAGGTTTTATGACGGTAAAAATCGGGGAAACACGCAAAAAAAACCGATTATTTGGTCCGGCCGACTGGGCCGAGGTCGCGCTGGTGGTCGCAATTTGCATGCTGCTAGCGGGCGATCCGGCCCCGGCCGTGAATGAGCCACACTACTTGTGCCGCGCTAAACATTTCTGGGATGCAAGCTATTGTGCGGGCGATTTGTTCCTTGAATCGCCCGACGCCCACGTTGCTTTCGTCTATTCGATAGGATGGCTGACGCAGTTTCTGCCGTTAACGGCCGTGGCTTGGATCGGGCGACTCGTTTGCTGGTCGCTGCTCGCGGTAGCGTGGGTTTGGCTCGTGCGAGCGATTATTCCCAAAGTTGGCTACGCGGCTCTGACGGCGGCAATCTGGCTGGTGCTGATCGCCCAGTTTCACCTCGCGGGCGAATGGGTCGTCGGAGGATTCGAGGCGAAATGTTTTGCCTATCCGCTGGTGCTTGGTGGGCTGGGTTTCGCGATTCGTCAGCGCTGGAACGCCGCGTGGATTTGCCTCGGCGCCGCAACGGCGTTTCATGCGTTGGTGGGGGCATGGTCGATTTTGGCATTGCTTGCCGTTTGGTTGACGGCTGAATGCCACCCATCGAACTTCGTCAGAATGATTCCCGGCTTGTTCATTGGCGGGCTGCTTGGATTGATCGGCATTGTGCCGGCGCTCGTGCTGTCGCGAGGTGTCTCAACGGCAGTCAACTCGGCGGCAGCCGAGATTTATGTTTTCGAACGGCTCGCCCATCACCTCGCGCCGCTATCGAAATCGCCGGAGTGGATCGCCGAGCGATTCGTTTGGAATCTTGTGCCGATCGGTTTTTTCTTCGCGGCGTCGCTGGCGGTTGTCAACTCGCGTGACGGCCAAACGAAAACGGGGTTGAGCCGAGTTCTGTCGTTCGCGGCCGCATCACTGTTGATCGCCATCATCGGTGTTGGCGTCGAGTATTGTTTCAGCGATGATCGTGCGGTCGCTGCGCAATTCCTGCGATATTATTGGTTGCGACTGGCGGATATTGCCGTGCCGATGGCCGTCGCGATTGCTTTGGCCCATTGGCTCGCGCGGTTGTTTGAGACTCGCCCCAACCGAGCGGCGCTGTTGCTCGCGGTGATTTTGGTCACCTTTAGTTGGCCATTGTACGAAAGAGTAAGCGATCGTACTCGGCAGCCAATTCCGCCCGCAATGAGGGGTGTCGACTACGCCGATTGGCGAGACGCGTGCGACTGGATTTCTGGCAACACACGTGCGAACGCGCTGTTTCTGACTCCTCGTGGCAATTCGACGTTCAAGTGGTATGCCAGCCGCGCGGAAGTGGTGACTCACAAAGACGTGCCGCAAGATGCGCCGACGTTGCTTGAATGGCACGAGCGAATAAATAAAGTCTATCGACCCGCCGGTCGCAACGACCGCCCCTTTTGCCGCTCGATTGGGCAATTGGGCACGCCGCGCGTTCGCGAACTAGCAGCCAACTATGGTTTCGACTACGTTTTGACAACGGTCGACTTCCCGCTCGATCTGCCGGTCGTTTACGCCAATGCGACCTACGTCGTTTACGAACTAAACGAGGAGCCGTGATGCAACCCGTTTCGATGATACGCGCCGTCGCCTTCGATCTCGATGGTCTGATGGTCAATACCGAAGACGTTTACCAAGAGGTAGGCAACACGATTTGCCAGCGTCGCGGCAAATAATTCGTCGACGACCTGCGGCACAAGATGATGGGTCAGCCCGCCCCGGTGGCGCTGGCCTTGATGATCGAGTGGCACCAGTTCACCGACCCACTCGAAGCCCTGATCACAGAGTCGGAATATGTCTTCTGGGAATGCCTGGAGGGTCGCCTGGAAGTGATGCCCGGCCTAATTGGTTTGCTCGACAAACTCGGAGCCGAGGGTTTGCCCAAGTGCGTCGCGACCAGCGGCGCTCGCAAGTACGCAAAGCGACTGCTTGAATTGGTTGAATTATCTTCGCGATTTGACTTTGTTCTCACGGCCGATGACGTCACGCACGGCAAACCTCACCCTGAAATCTATGAACTCGCTGCAAAGCGGTTCGATGTTTCGCCCTCGGCGATGTTGGTCCTCGAAGATAGCGCTAACGGTTGCCGTGCCGCCGTCGCAGCGGGTGCCTGCACGGTTGCCGTCCCGAGTCGGCACACGACAGGACACGACTACACTGGTGTGAGGCTCGTCGCCGATTCGCTCGCCGACCCGAAGATTTTGGAGCTACTCCGTTAGCCGCAAAATGATTAACGACATCGAGATTTATTTTACGCAGGGCTGCGGACGCTGTGTGCGGTTTGCGACGCCCGATTGTTCGACGCGGAGGTGGCAAACGGGTCTCGCTGCACTGCGTCGCCTTTGCCTGGAGATGGGTCTTGTTGAAGTGGTGAAGTGGGGGCATCCGTGTTATCTGCACCGCAAGCGAAACATCGCAATTGTCGGTGCCCTGCGAGGTGACTTTCGCCTCAGTTTTTTTGATGCGGCGCTGTTGAAAGACCCGAAAGGCGTACTCGAAAGGGCAGGACAGAATACTCACCATCCTGACATGATCCGCTTCACCGACAATTCGCAGGTCGCTTTATTAGCGCCGACGATCCGGCTCTATTTGGCTGAGGCGATGCATTACGCCGAAGCAGGCATCAAGCCGCCGAAGGAGCAACGGGACATCGAACTGCCCGACGAACTGTTGAAAGCGTTTGATGCCGACCCTGATCTCGCGGAGGCGTTTTACAAGCTGACGCCGGGGCGGCAGCGGAGTTACGCGATCAACCTCAATTCGGCAAAGCAGTCGACAACTCGAATCTCGCGCATTGCCAAGTTCCGCGATAAAATCATCGCCGGCAAGGGAGCAATGGAACGATGAACCCGCTCGAGTCGCGACACGCTAGCGGCGCAAATCGCTAGCAAGGCCCGCTAGCCATTTGATCGACAATGACGTTGGCACAGGGCGGCGATTCTTGTAACTTCTCCGTCTCGTCCGGTCACGACTCCGTCGCTCCCTATGCGCCACGCCCTGGCACTTGCCGTGTTGCTGCTCATTGCGATCGCTGTGCGCGCTCAAGCGCCGCCGATGATGGCGCTGCCGGGGCAAGTGGCCCCGCAACCCCAATGCGACGACGGCGAGTTCGCGGCCGATCGCTGGAGCGAGCCGCCGACAACGAACGGACTGCCCGGGCTGAGGACTTCGGTCTCACATCCTCGTGCGATTGGGTTGGGCGAACCCTTGCAAGGGACAAGCTGGCTCAATCGGCCCTATCAGTTTTCGCTGGAGACCGGTTTGCTGGCGATGGCGAACGATGTCGGGGGAGGCACTGGCAAAGGCAACGATCTGCTCATCGCGGCCCAGCTAGGTTGGGACTTCGACCATTATTGGGGCACTCAGGTTCGCGTCGCGTTTAGTTCACCCAGCTTCGATTACGAAACGCCTCCAGTAACCGACGCCTCGAATGATGTCGCGATCTACGACGCGAGCTTGCTTTACTATCCCTGGGGCGACAGTCGCGTGCGGCCTTACTGGCGAGCCGGGCTCGGGCTAACCGACATCGATTACGTCGACGCAGCCGGCACCCCTGCAAGCGAATCACTGGTCACCGTGCCGCTGGCGGTTGGTCTGAAATACCAGAAAGAGCGCTGGATGGCGATTCGCTTTGAGGCGGCCGACAACATCGCTTTCGGCCAAGGCGACGCCAATACGCTCAACAATTTTACATTCACGTTCGGTGCCGAGTGGCGATTTGGGGGGCGAGCGGCCCCTGGTTGGCGACGGGAAGGCAATCGCCATTTGCAATAAAAAACCGCGTGACGATCAACGATCGCTGCGCGGTTTGTGCGTTTCGGTTGGTGCGTCGCGACTAGCGCTGGGCCGTTTGCTCGATCAGCGACTTGCTCGATGCGTCGACCTGACGGTTGACGAACGAGATATCGGCATCGCTCAAGCGATTGAAGGCCACGGTGCTGGTGCGGCCATTGTCTTTGAGCAGCTTGGCGAAGCCTTCACTCGTCGACAGCAGGCGACCTTGGCACTCGTGCAGGCCAGTGTTGTCGGTCCAAGTGCGGAACTCGCTGCTCGACATGCCGCCCGGTTCGCCAAGAACTTGGCTGAAGTCGAACAATCCGCCGCCTTCGGTCGCATCGGCAGGAGCATCGGCCGCAGGGGCACTATCGAACAGTCCCCCATCGGCAGGAGCAGCTTCTTTGGTTTCTTCATCGAACAGCGAACCGCCTGAATCAGCGGGTGCCGAGTCGCCGCCGAACAGACCACCATCGTCAGCCGACGCCGAATCGTCGGCAGGTATGGCTTGTTCTTCGCTCCCACCGAACAGCCCGCCGTCATCAGCAGGTTCATCGGCTGGCATAGCTTCGTCTTCACCATCACCGAACAGACCACCATCTTCGGCAGGCATGGTTTCTTCTTCGCCACCACCAAAGAGTCCCCCATCGCTGAGAGGCGCGTCGGCCGGTTCATCGGTCGGCATCGGTTCTTCTTCGGCACCACCACCGAACAATCCACCATCATCGGCCGGAGCGGCTTCTTCTGTCGCCCCGCCGAACAGTCCGCCGTCGTCGACCGGTGCGTCGACAGGCGGATCGGTGGATTCGTCGGTCGGCATCGCAGCATCTTCTGCAGGCATCACTTCTTCTTCCGCACCGCCGAAGATTCCGCTGTCTTCGGCTGGCATGACTTCTTCTGCACCGCCACCGCCGAACAAACCAGTATCGGCGGGTTCTTCGGCAATATCGTCAGTTGGCATCGGGTCGAGGTCGCCCCCAACTTCGGGCATCGCGACTTTGTCGTCGGCGGGGATAGGCGTCGTGTCGCTGGGCAGAATTGCGTCGTCGGTACTCAGGGTGGGAGCGGGATCTTCCGACCCCAGATCTGGCTTATTGACAACCGACGTTTCCGGCTTCGGATTGCTTACCACAGGGTTGTCGACGCTATTGCCGCTTTCGATGACTCGTTCGCTAATGATCGTTTCGTTCATCATTGGCGAACCCGAGACGACTTCGCCACTGCACCCGCACGACCCGGCCGATTCGTTAACCGGGCTACACGCGCTAACAACGTAGCAAGGGCTACACACTGGCTCGCAAGCGGGTGGGCAGTAATCATAGCAAGCAGACGGGGCACAGCCCCGCATCCAGCACCCGGCGTGCAGCGGTTGAACCAACAGCCCGCCGATGACCATTCCTGTAAACAACAAACGAAGGGTTTGACGAATCATTGATTGAGTATGGCGACGCATGAAGTGAAATCTCCCAATGAAAAAGTTTGCCAATCGACAGGTACCGATGCGATGATTGTCGCTTGCAATTGCAAGGCCACGACGGGCCTCGCAAAAATCGGCCGCGCTGACGACTAAAAAAAGATGACTAAAAAACAGATGCCCAATAAACAGATAGCCAAGGAACATGGGTTGCTCGCAGGCTTCCAGCTTAATCGTGCCAACGCGCGAAAGCAATAAACGGCGACAAAACAGGCGAAAGTCGGCCCCGGTCTCGGCCAAACATCCGCTGCAATCGTCTCTCGCTCACAGCCCAGTCCGCCCAACCGACGCGACTTGCCCGTTAGTGGGCTTTGTTTTCGGCCCAAGGAGTCGTCGGGGCAAACGGCACACCAAAGCGGCGACCGAGGACTTCGCAAAGCCGGGCAGCCCGTTCGGCCAGAAGCGAGGCCTCGTTTTCTTGCTGCCGGCGACCGTGATCGAGCATCACGTCGGCCCGATTCGTTTCGGCACCAAACTGCTGGCTTTCCCACATTGCGATGGCCTGCGAATACAGCTCGCTGCCGTCGGTGTACCACGACATGAGCTGCGTAGCGAACAACACCGCCTGGGGGTCGACGCCGGTCGTGTCGGTCGCCCGGAGTGCCTCGGCCCCATAGGCAAAGGCCCGCTTGCGGACTTCGAGAATTCGCCAGACATTGTTTTCGTCGAGCAGTTCCTGCGTACTGTCGAGCAGTTGCTCGACTTCGCCGGCGACGTCGTTTAGCCGCGACCAGTAGACGACCGTCCGCTCGCGGGTGGCGGAGAACTCGGGCGAATCGGCCGGCATGAATTCATCGGTGATTGGTGGCTCAAGCGACTGGGCTTGTGAAATTCGGGCAACTTCGAGACGGATTTCGTCGAGCTCGTTTGCGAGCTTGGCGCTGATTTCTTCGCGAGTCAGTACCGGTTTGACTTCACTCGGCGGCACCGGGATCGCATTTTGCATTTCAGGCGGCAACTGTTCGATGATGTGATTGTTTTCGAGTGCCCGATAGGCGGCGACGTGCAGATCGATACCCAGACAGTGAGCCCCGACGACAATGCCAACTGTCACCGCTGTGATGCAGCCCAACAGTTCAACGAGCGACAACCCGGCACGCAAACGATAGCGAACGACAGAGCTAGTCATAACACAACCCGAATGGCAAGCGTAAACACAATTCTCGAAGGTGGCCCGTTTGCGGTATTCTCGAACGCAGGCAAAGGCTCCCACGAAAAGCGTAGCTTGCAATCTGGCAAGTTGAGTTGTGCTAACTCGCCCGATCCAGTTCGCAAGTGTCGACAAGATGGGTCGTATCGATTGCAATGGCTGGGCGTACGCGCGATGCTGCCGTTATACCGATGCGGCCTTTCGCGACTCGCGGCGGCGGTCGCTCTCAAGGAGCATGATTTTGCGCAGTCGAATCGCGTCGGGCGTCACCTCTAGCAGTTCATCATCGTCGATGTATTCAAGACACCCTTCGAGCGACATTTCCCGTGCTGGGCGAACCTGCGACGCATCGTCTTTGCCCGATGCGCGCATGTTGGTGAGTTTCTTGCCTTTGACGATATTCACCACCAAGTCGCCCGCTTTGCAGTTCTCGCCCACGATCTGGCCCTCGTAAATCGGATCGCCCGGCTTCACGAAGAAGATGCCCCGGTCATAGAGTGCATCGAGCGAGTAAGCTGTCGCTTGGCCTCCTTCGCTGGCGATCAGGACACCCGCTTGCCTTTGACGTACAGTGCCTCGGATCGGTTCGTAGTGCAACAAATTGTGGTGGATGAGTGCGTTACCGGCGGTGGCCGTCATCAATCGACTGCGGAGACCAATCATCGACCGCGCCGGAATCGAGAACTCAAGGTGTACGAACCCGCTTGTGCCGGCCCGCTGACCCATTTTGATCACTTCACCGCGACGGTCGCCAACGAGGCCCATCACGCTGCTCACGAACTCTTCGGGAACGTCGACAACGAGTTGTTCGATTGGCTCTTGCTGAACGCCGTCGATCACGCGAGTAACGACCTGTGGCTTTGCGACACACAGTTCGAAACCCTCGCGACGCATATTCTCGATGAGTATGCCTAAGTGCATCAGCCCGCGCCCCGACACGCGAAACTGCTCTTGCGTATCACCCGGTTCGACCCGCAGCGCGACGTTAGAGCGAAGTTCGCGTTCGAGCCGTTCGCCGATCTGGCGGCTGGTAAGGTACTTGCCGGCGCGTCCAACGAATGGTCCGTCGTTCACACGGAAAGTCATGTGTAATGTGGGCTCGTCGACGGCAATCGTTGGCAATGATTCGGGATTTGTCGCATCGGCAATCGTGTCGCCAATGTGAATGGGGTCGAGTCCCACCACGGCACACAAGTCGCCGGCGGTGACTTGCGTCACTTCGCGACGCCCCAAACCGTCGAAGGCCAAGAGTTGAGCGACACGCTGATTCGTCCGCTTGCCGTGGCGGTCGAAGACGACGACGCTTTGCTTTGTTTTGATCGACCCCGCGAAGACGCGACCGATACCGATTCGCCCCACGAAGTCAGAGTAATCGATTGTCGTCACCAGCATCTGCGTCGGCTCGGTCAGGTCGGGCGGCGGTGGTGGCGGAACCCGGTCGACGATTGTCTCGAACAATGGTCGCAGGCTGTCAGATTTCTTATTCAAATCGAGCGTCGCCCAGCCATGTTTGGCCGACGAATAGACCAAGGCAAAATCGAGCGCTTCGTCGTCGGCTCCAAGGTCGGCGAGCAGGTCGAATACCTCGCTCACCACCGCTTCGGGACGCGAGTCGGGGCGGTCAATTTTGTTGACCACGACCACCGGCCGCAAATTGGCCGCGAGGGCCTTTTGCAACACAAATCGCGTCTGCGGCATCGGTCCCTCAAAGGCATCGACGACCAGCAATGCCCCGTCGGCCATCGTCATTACGCGCTCAACCTCGCCGCCAAAGTCGGCGTGTCCCGGCGTGTCGATCAGGTTAATGCGATAAGTCTCGCCCGCGTCCGACACATAGGGAACCGAACAAGTCTTGCTGAAAATGGTGATCCCCCGCTCGCGCTCGAGATCGTTGCTGTCGAGCACGAGGCCATGCTGGCCCCCGGCAAGTTTATCGAGGTCTTCGTCGCGATATTTTCCCGATTGATAGAGCAAACCGTCGACGAGGGTGGTTTTCCCATGGTCGACGTGGGCAATGATGGCCACATTGCGGATCGGCGATGTCATTTTGAGGGTGGGTGTGGATGTTGGCGGGGGAGAGCGAACCGGCGCAGTTGTATCGGCGGAGGGCTAGTTATGTATAGCCCCGGCGCCGCCGCGACGCGGTTCGGAGACCGGCGAGGGTCTAGCCCTGTGTGGGTCAGAGAGTATTTAGCTAGCACCAAGTGGCCCGCGAAGTCGGACCGCAGTTGTGAGTTTCGCACTGACGCCAACGCGACATTGCGGCCCAGAGTCAATCAGCCGTACAAGGTTACCCGCAAAACGCTCGCAGTGCGATTGCGGGGTACCTCATCAGACCGAGATGGAACCCGACAGTAACTCCCAAAACGGCCACGTGTCGACCGCCGCAAGCGGGACATAAACTGCGTTCCGGGCAAAACCATTTCCCAGTTTTTTTGACCAAGATCCGTTCATCGCGACTGACTATCTACCTACTCTACCGACACTAAAAAACACCGCTCCCGTCATCGCGTGGTTTTCGAGTTGATCCTTACTCTCCAAAAAAGCCCCGAGAGAGGGTCTGTAAGCCGGGTTTTGTCCGTAACCCCCGCAGGGACTACGCGGCGACCATTCATCTAGGCCACGCGTTGCCGCGCGGCTCGAGCGGCCTACCCGGAAGCTGGTGCGGGTCGGGCCGACCCTAACTCCCTGTTTGGCCTTGCGCCGGATGGGGTTTACCCTGCCAGGCGAGTCACCCCGCCCGCGGTGCGCTCTTACCGCACCTTTTCACCCTTACCTGCAATCAAGCAGGCGGTTTGTTTTCTGTGGCACTTTCCCTAGCCTCACGGCCGGTGGGCGTTACCCACCATCCTGCCCAACGGCGCCCGGACTTTCCTCTCGCGAACCAGAAGTCCGCCAGCGGTCGCCCGACCCTCTCTCGAAGCGATCTTGATTCTAGCATGAACCCTTGGAAGGGGTCGGGAGCAATACTGTTCGGCACGAAATGCGTTGCGTGGCGGTTACGGTAGTTTGCGTGGAATGCAACGCCCGCTGTGGGGATCGGGTGGCGGAGAGTCGTGTACCGAATGAGCATTGGTTTACAGAAGTCGGGCTCGACGACCGCGC
>JBGSRO010000247.1:0-12817 GCA_041737535.1 Pirellulales bacterium
TTGGCGACTTCCGCTACGTCACACGACCTGCATTTCAGCAGATCACCGCGCAGCGTGCCACCACGATTTTTGGCCACCTATGTCCGCTTCGTTCGACGAGTGGCAGGCAGGCGTCGACCCCGGTGGAGTAAGCGGCCCGCCGCGGCGACAGCCGCGAAGCGGTGACAGCCGCGAAGCGGTGGTCAGCTCCGCCTCAAGCGACTGCTCCGCCACGCCGAGGCATTGGCACTGGCCTCGTACCTTTATCACGGGTGGTACAACAATTTGGGGCTTGCCACACCGGGAACCAAACTCAACCACGTCATCCAATTGGGCGGTGACCTGCCTAGCCGTTGTCGTCACAACTTGAACCTTTCACCGTCTAAAGCTACAGTCTGTGATTGGTGTAACGCCCCTGATACTTTGAGGATTCTGCTAATGTGTGTCTGCTCTAAATCTACCTCAGCGAACTTTGCCTGGACATACGGTGCGACATTGTTGTGTTTTCTTGTACCTCTCTTATTTCAAGAATTGAAGACGTGTGCTGCTGCGGTCATCGCCGGTGATTCTCAAGCAATGTTGGGTGTCTCATGGGGCGGATTCTCCTACAACATTGATCCGCTTAGCGGACAGTATCAGGAACTTAGTCGTCCTGATCACAACTTTAATTCAATGGCGAGATCTGAGTCTGGTGAGTATCTCGCAAGTGCAAGTCAGGGCCAACGTGTTAGTCTTTATTTGATTGATCCCTTATTCGGCTCAGCGAATCTCCTCACAAACGTGCAAGGGCTTGGTGATGGTCAAACCATACGTGGAATGACCTTTAGCACCGACGGGCGACTATTCATCGCGACTAACCCAGCATCAAGGTCGGGTACCACATTTCAAATCTACGAAATCGACTCTTCTTCAGGTGATGCAACCTTGATTGGTGCCACAGGGTTGTCCGGACTGCAATCACTCGCTACCGCTTCAGATGGAATGATATATGGTTTCGATATTGGAACTTCGGGCCAGGGGCTAGTTACGATTGACCCGTCGACAGGATTGGCAGCAGACGTCAATCCTCTAATTGATGACCAGGAATCAGCAATACAATCACTGGCATTCTCCCCTGACGGCACTCTTTTCGGGATGGGACAAGAGGCCATCTTTACTGTGAACACACTCGATGGAACGCTGACACTGGTAGCACCGTTCTCAATTGACATTCGCGGAATGGAGTTCTTCCCTATTCCTGAACCTCATTCATTTCGTCTTTTTTTAACCGGATTACTCGTGTTTGCTATAATGCGTTACAGAAGTCACATCTGCTTAATCTAAAGTCCTTCGATTCCCGAGGGGATCTCTGGGGGACACCGGGTTTGATTCTCCAGACTCTATCTAGCCGCAAGACCTGGCGAACTGCTCATCGATCATTGCGACCAGCAACGACGGCTGCTTCGGTTCGGCACTTAGCTCCGGCACGATCGCGACCGATTGGGGCCTTGGAGGTTTGCCAACTTCCATCGCCAGCAGCCCGACGACAACCCCATCCAACGTCGCTCCTCGGCACAATTGGTATCGGCCGAGCAAGACTGATTAAGGACTTTAGCGCGAATCTCGCCGGTTGATCTGTCACATCCGTACGGCGGCTTCCCTACTTGCGAAACACGGCTTCGTCGATGCCGAAAAGGGTGCTCCTTCGCCTCATCTCGCTTCGCCTTCGCCATGATTTGTCTCCTGCAATCAGAAAACCGTTGGCTTGGCCGCAAGGGGTGGAAGCGGCCTAGCTCAGCAGCAGCTTCACCCTCCTTGGAATGATCTTTTCCAGACAGACTTTAAGCCTCGCACCGCGCCAACAGCGCGTCGCGGCCGGTGCGGTTGCAGAAGTCGCCGAGCGATTCGCCTGCCGAGCGTTGCTCGCTGTACATGCTAAGCACGGGGCGGAGCACCTTGACCACGTCGTCGGCGGGGACCATGTCTTGGTAGATCCAATTGAGCCGATCCCCTTCGCGGCGGCCGCCGAGCAGGATCGTGTACTTGTCCTTCGCCTTGCCGACGAGGCCGATGTCGCTGTTGTAAGGCCGGGCACAACCGTTCGGGCAACCGGTCATGCGGGTCGTGAAGACCTCGTCGGCGAGGCCGAGATGATCGAGTTCGGCTTCAAGCTGATCGATGATCGTCGGCAAGAAACGCTCGCTTTCGGTGATCGCCAGGCCACACGTGGGGAGCGCCGGGCAGGCCATCGACCAGCGGCGCAGCGTGCTGACTTCTTCGGTCGTTTTCACGTTGTGCTTGTGCAGAATCGCGAACAGCTTTTCACGATCCGTTTCCTCAAGATCGCAAAAGATAATTCCTTGGTGTGGTGTGAGTCGCATCGGCGGGGCCAGTTTGGTACAGATTTCGCGCAGCGCCGTTTTGAGCTGCATGTCGGCCGTGTCTTTGATGCGGCCATTCTCGATGTTCAGTCCATAGAAAAACTTGCCATCCCCTTGCGGGTGCCAGCCCATGCCATCGTTGTGGCCATCGATGTTTACGTCGCGTGGTGGCTCGAGCTCGTGGCCGTAGTAGTCTTCGACTTTTTGCTTGAACCGATCGAGGCCCCAATTGTGAATCAGGTATTTCATACGGGCGACTTTGCGGTCGGCACGGTTGCCGAAGTCGCGTTGCACTTTGACGATGGCGGTCGCAACAGCAATCACCTGATCGGGTTCGACAAAGGCTATTGGCTGGGCGAGCGCGACGAATGTCTTGTCGGCACTAGGGGTGACGCCAAATCCGCCACCGACGAGCAGGTTGTAACCGACGATTTGGTGATTTTCGCAAATCGCCAAAAATCCGAGGTCGTAAGTGTAGATGTCGGCCGAATTGTCGCCGGGGAGGGCGACACCCATTTTGAACTTGCGCGGCAGGTAGGTCTCGCCGTAAATCGGTTCAATCGTTTGGCCATTGCCGCCACCAGCCAAGGTTTTCTCGCCTGTCTCGTTGTCGGTGAGCCACAGTTCGTGGTAAGCAGATGTTTGTGGGCGAAAGTGAATGGCCAGATCGTCGGTCAACTTTTGCATGTCGTCGTAGACCGAGTCGTTCTTGTACGGCACAGGGCTGCACATGACGTTGCGATTGACGTCGCCACAAGCGGCCAGGGTCGTGAGCTGCACCTCGTTAATACGGCGAATGACGGTGCGCAGGTTGTCTTTCAGCACCCCGTGGAGTTGCAGGCCTTGCCGCGTGGTGACACGCAGCGTCGTGTTGCCGACTTCATCGCAAAGGTCGAGTTGGGCGAGCAGTTGTTCGCTGGAGAGCTTGCCGCCGGGGATGGCAGTGCGGATCATCATCGAGAAAAACTTGCCGCCGGGCACTTTCTCGAGCTTCGCTTGCTTGCGCGTGTCGCGATCGTCCTGCTGGTAGGTGCCGTGAGTTTTGAGCAATTGAATGCTCGCTTCGCCAAATTGCGGAGTTCCATCGGCCAGTTCTTGGGCAATCTCGCCACGCAGGTAATTGCTGTCGGACTTGATCCCTTCGACTGCCGAGAGTTTTTCGTCTTGTTGTTCGCTCATGCTGATTGCTTTCGATCACTTGTCGCGTTAGTTGTCGTCAGTTGCCCATCTTACCCACTGTTGGGGCCAATCGAAAAGACGACTCGACAGTACAAGCTCGACGCGCCAGCGAGTGAGGCGAACCCGGTCGGCCACACTTGCTGGCGCTTCGTGCTTGTATTTGTCTTCGTTACGCCGCCTGCGCCCGCGATTCCGTCGTCACATAATTGTAGGCCGACTCACTCGGATCGAGTCGCCTTTCCAGGTCGAGCAATGTCTGCTCGATGCGTCTTCGAAACGCTTCGAGTCGTTCGCCCGGCTCCGAGACCAGCGGCTCGCTGCAGTGACCATCGATGCGGCAGAACGGCTTGGGCAACTGCATTCGGTCCCAGGTTCGTGTGAAAACCCACTTGCGGCTCGCCTGCGGCACGACGACGATCACGACCGCGCCAGTTTGTTGGGCGAGGTGAGCGATTCCCTTGTGAACGCGGCCACGGGGGCCACGCGGTCCATCGGCGGCTATGCAGACGGGGGCACCACGTTCGACGTGGGCCTGCAATTGCGCTAGTGCCGTGCGGCCGCCGCGGTCGCCGCCGGCGTTGGAATTTGAGCCACGCATGACTTTAATGCCCCGCAGGGTCAATGCTTTGGCGATCATATCGCCATCGGCACTTTTCGAGACCATTGCGCCGCAGCCCCGCTCGGCATCGATCGTGGCCATGATTTGATGGGCGTGTAGGACACAGAACAAGTAGTTCTGTCTGGCCGCCTTGAGCCTCGCGCGAGGGTCGTTTTGCCAGCGAATCTGGCACGAATAGCGTAGTCCGAAAACGACCGCCGCGGCCAGCCAAGCACCGATGAAGGTCAAGGCCCGTCGTAAAATTCGTTTTGACAAGAGATCGCCCCGAATTTGGAAGTCAAACTGTTGCGTGAGCCGTCGGCGCTAGCCGCGAGTGATGTCCGAAAAGCCCCCGGTTAGCGCCGTCGGCTCAAAACGAAAATCGACCGAATTGCGGCGAGAGACTAGGCCGAACTCGGGCAAATTGGCAAGATCAAACCACCGCCGACGAATGGCTAGCTGCGAGCGGAAACTTGTATCGCCGCCTGCTTGCACCTACAACTTAGTGAGCGGGCGAGCGTCGATCCGCATTAGTTTCCCTAGGCTTCTCACTACTTCTTGGCATTCACCACTATGACTCGCGGACTTCTTAACTTGCCAACGACGCTGCCACTGGCCGACTCACGCACGACAATTGTGATCGTCGTCGCAGTGATCGTGTTGCTAGCAGCCATCATCGCGATGACTGTCTTCGCCCGTTACTTTCGACTCTGGATTCAGAGCTACATGACCGGCGCGGGTATTGGCCTGTGGGACTTGATCCGCATGTCGTTTCGTCGCGTTAATCCAAACGTCATCGTCCGCAGTAAGATTATGGCCGTGCAGGCGGGACTTAGCGACGACGAGGGCATCACCACTAAGGCGCTCGAGGCTCACTACATGGCAGGTGGCAACGTGCCTTTGATCATTCGGGCAATGATTGCCGCCCGCAAAGCGAAGATCATCGACATCGATTTTAAACGTGCGACGGCAATCGATTTGGCGGGGCGTAATATTCTCGAAGCGGTGCAGACGAGCGTGTACCCGCGTGTGATCGACTGCCCTGCAAGAGGAAGCAAACGCCCGAGCCTCGATGCCGTCGCGAAAAACGGCATTCAGCTTAAAGTGAAAGCTCGCGTCACGGTGCGGGCCAACCTCGATCAACTGATCGGTGGAGCCACCGAAGAAACCATTGTCGCTCGTGTGGGCGAAGGCATCGTCAGCGCGATCGGTAGCAGCGCGAGTCATAAAGACGTACTCGAAAACCCCGACCGGATCTCGAAAGCGGTGCTCGCCCGGCGGCTCGATTCGCAGACGGCGTTCGAGATCGTTTCTATCGACATCGCCGACATTGACGTCGGCGACAACATTGGTGCCCGCCTGCAAGCCGACAAAGCCGAAGCCGATACCCGGGTAGCCCGCGCCGACGCCGAAGGTCGCCGCGCGATGGCGGTCGCCGAAGAACAAGAGAACCTCGCCAAAATCGAAGAAAACCGCGCTCTGCTCGTCGAAGCCGAAGCCGAGGTGCCCCGGGCAATGGCCGAAGCGTTCCGCACCGGACAATTGGGCATCCTCGATTACTACAAATTGCAAAACGTCCAAGCCGACACCGACATGCGAGGCGCAATCGCCGGGGTGGGCGGAAAGAAATAGGAACCCTATTGTCCGATCACTCCGGGGGCTTACGCTACCCGGCTCGCCTGTTTTTTAATTTTGTACGCTTCACTCACGATTCCGCGTAAAAACATGATCCTTGCCGCCTTCGACATCGCGACACTTATCAAGATCATCATCTTCCTGGTGGTTTTGGCTTCGTGGGTGATGCGCGCGATTAGCGAGGCGCAGAGCACGTCGACCGCCCGCAAGAAATCTCGCGAGCGCAAAGCCTCCGGTCCGGTGCCGCCGCGACCGATCGATCCCATGGAAGAACCAACACTGCGGGCGCGAACTGGACGCGCGCCCGACAACGTGGCTCAGATTGCTGAGTCGCGGCGTAATGACGAAACGAAACTGGGCGAATCGAAGCGGGGTGACCGCGACGCCTCGGTAAGGGACGAGGTCGACGAGTTTCTTCGCCAAGCGGGTCGCAGCGAACCTCGCAAAAAGCCAACAAGCTCCGAGCGGTCGCAACGGCCCCAGCGGATAGAACTCATCGACCTTCCCAAAGGGCCCAAGCCTGAACGGGCGCGACGGCTTGTCGAGTCCGAGCCGTCGCGGCCCAAGCCACCGGCGCAAGCAAAGCCGAGTTCGGCGCGGATGTTGAACGAAGGCTCTGAAGTTGCCCGCCATGTGGCCGAGCACCTCGTCGCTGGAAAACTTACCGACCACGCGGCTCAGCTCGGTCACGACATCGAACAAACGGACGAACGGCTCCAGGCACGACTGCATGCGACCTTCGACCACCGACTTGGCAATCTCGACGACGGCAATGTCCCAATCGCCGGCACGGTTTCAGCCAGGGAAGCACCGCTGGCGGCCGAGCTTCGTGCCTTGTTGAGCTCGCCTGGTGGAATGCGGCAGGCAATTATTCTCAACGAAATTTTGGCGCGACCGGTCGATAAGTGGTAGTCACACGAATTGTTGCGATATCATGCCGCTCTACGAATACGTCTGTAATGAATGCCACCGGGAGACCGAGTTGCTTGTGCGTTCAGCCATTGAGGTGCCAGAGTGTCCCGAATGCGGCAGCACCCGGCTATCGAAACTGTTGAGTGTGCCTGCTGCGCCGGCGACCGGCGGTCATGCCGACTCTACTCCACCGACGGGGCCTTGCGGCGGCGGGTGTGCATGCTTTCCCGGCGGTTAAGGCGTGGCAAAACCCGGCACGGCCGTTAGAACCCGAACTTCGGGTTCTCATTTACCGCCGCTTGCGTGAATTGCGTAAATTGACACTCTTTTGTCGCAGTGACTATACTCGAAGGACGTTCACGCGAAGAATTAGCCGAGAAGCCGAGAACGAGTTGGTACGGAATCACTGAACAAATTCTCTACGATAACAGTAGAAATGGGTGCATTAGAAGAGAGTTTAGTCGTAGAGAGCCGAAGCGGAACTCGACTCGTCACTTTTCTTAGATTGTCACTCGATTCGCTGCGAAAGCGTCGCACCGACGCCCCCCGCCCCGCACGCAAGATGTAAAAAAGTTTCAGGTAACACACGATGAATCTGATCGGAAAAATCTTTATCGTCATCATCGTCGTCTTGGCGGTGCTGTTCATGGGGCTGTCGATGGCCGTTTACTCGGCCCATCGCAATTGGCCCGAAGCAGTGAAGGTAGCCCAGGAAAAGCTGAGCACCGTTGAAGCCGAACTCGAACGCGAAAAGAATCGCTACCAACGGCTTGAGTCACAACTAACGGCCGAAATCGACACCGCTGGGCAACAAGTCCGCAAGCTCGAAAGCGAGCGCGAGTCACTGGCCCAACGAAACGACGAGATTCTGCAAGAAGTCAACAAGCTCCGCGCCGAGCGTGCCGACGCGACCGCGATGGTCGCCTCGACCCAGCAAAACAACGAACGCCTCGCCGACGAGAACAGTGGACTGCGAGTCGAGATTCGCGCGAATCAACAAGCCAAAGACGTCGCGTTCAACAAGGTCGTCGAGACGACCGAAGACCTGCACGACACGTCGATCAAGCTCGACTCGGCTGTTGAGCGAAATCGTCAACTGGTGACAGACCTCGGACAGTGGCGAACTGCCGCGACCAACGCAGGCGTCGATCCTTATGTCAATTTGCCGGCTCCAAACCTCGGTGGGTTCGTGAGTGCGATTCGTAAGACACCCGGTTCGACCCGCATTGAGATCACCCTTGGAGCCGACGATGGTATCAAACAGGGTCACACGGTTGAAGTCTTCCGTGGCGAGAATTATTTGGGACGTGCAACGATCCAAACGACGGCTCCCGACCGAGCGGTCGGCGTCATGATTCCCGAATTGCAAAAGGGTCAAATCTTGGAGGGTGATCGTGTCGCAACCCGACTCAAGCTTCGCTAGACCGATTGGCGCGAGGCCCACCGGCCCCAGCGATCGTGGCACGATCTATACGTTGCTGCTGATCGTGTCGCTCGTGGCAGTGCTCGTGGCGTCACTGTTCATGATGCTCGCACAACGTCAATGGTACATCGACACCGCCGGTACCTGGTCGCCCAACTGGATGTACATTTACATTTTCATGTGCCTGCTGGGAGTGGGAGCTATCGTTTCGGCCGCCGTCGCCAGCAAGTGGGGTTAGCTCTTGAGCCGACGGCGACAGCCGCCGGTTTTTCGGTTGTCAACCGCGGCGAACGCCGTCGGCTAAAGATTGGAGTGCAAAATCAAATGGCAGAAACCACCACACGACGCGGCGTCATCGTTCAAAAACCGAGGACGACCATCTACACATCGCTGCTCGGTGTCGCTGCGCTGGCGCTGGCGATTGGTTGTGTGTTGCTGCTGCTCGAAACAACCCGTTTCGGCAGTGGTGGATTGCTCGATGGCTTGAGCGCCATTCGCCAAGGGCCGAATTAGTCCATAATCGCTGATTGGGGAGCGATCGGCGACTAAGCTGCTAGCATCCGCGTTGTGGTCGCATGGCTGTCGGTATTGGCTTGGCTGGGTGTGTCTGTTACAAGCCCTCGTTCTGAGCCATCGACAATCCCGCCCCCTCTGCTGTCACGTTTGCCATGAGCAACTTTTCGCGAGTCATGCAACTGGCACTTCGCCTGCGCTGGAACGTCGCGGCGTGTCTTGTCAGTTCGCTCGTGATTGCCGTGCTCTGGGCTGGCAATTTGTCGGCCGTGTTCTGGGTGGTCGATGTGGTGATGGAGGGGAAGTCGCTGCCGATGTATATCGACGAGCAGATCGCCGATGCACAACTCGATTTGATGGCGATTGAAACGAAAATTGCAGGGCTGAGCGTCGTGGCAAACGACTCGGTCGCGGCCGATACGAAACTCCGTCAAGCCCAACACGAACAGAGTGTGCAGGCCGATCGACTAGCGAGGTACCAGTGGTTTAAACCGATGGCCGATAGGTGGCTCCCCACGACGGCATTCGCCACGCTGGTTTACGTTTGTGTGGTTGTCTTCGTCAGCACGCTCATCAAGAACATTCTTCGCATCGTCAACCAAGTGCTCGTCTCTCGTATTGGTTGCCGCGTATCGTACGAACTGCGGGACATGTTCTATCGCCACATGCTGCGACTCGACATGGCCGATTTCAACCACAACGGGCGCGGCGATTTGATGAATCGCTGCACATCGGATATCAACGCCGTCGACGTGGGCGTGCAGACCGTGTTCGGAGTGACCGTCCGCGAACCGCTGAAAATGATCGCCTGTTTCGTCGGCGCAGCCTGGGTGAGTTGGCGACTGTTGCTGTTGACGATTATTGTCGCACCAGCGGCTTATCTTGTGATCCGCTGGCTTGCGAAGGCGCTCAAGCGAGCCAATCGCCGCGCGATGGAAGAACTATCGATCATCTACGACAAGTTGAACGAAACACTTTCGAGCATCAAGCTCATCAAAGCGTTCACGATGGAAGCAGTCGAACACGAGCACTTCGAGAGGTGTGCGAAAACTTACTATCGTCGGCAGATGCGAATCGCTTGGTATAACTCGCTGGTGAGCCCGCTTACCGAAAATCTCGGCATGGCGATGGTGCTGATGGCGGCCGTTGCCGGGGGCTTTTTAGTCCTCTCGGGAAAGACCGAATTGTTCGGCCTACCCATCAGCGACCAACCACTCACCCACGGCAGCATGAGCATGTTTTTCGGCATGCTGGTCGGCATGAGCGATCCCGCGCGGCGCCTCTCGAACGTGTTTAGCTTCTTGCAGCAATCGTCGGCCGCGGCCGACCGCGTGTTTCAAGTCCTCGACCGCAAGCCGAGCATCGTCGACACACCCAACCCCGTACCGCTGCCGCGACTGGCTCAATCGCTGCGGTTCGAAAATGTCTCGTTCGAATACGATCCCGATAAACGGGTCTTAGAGCACATCGATCTCGACGTCGCCGCCGGCGAAACAATTGCGATTGTCGGGCCGAACGGTTGTGGCAAGTCTACGCTATTGTCGCTGTTGTCGCGGTTTTACGATCCCACCAGCGGGCGCATCACGATCGACGGCGTCGATATTCGCGATGTCGCCCTGCATGATCTTCGGAGCCGCATCGGCATCGTGTCGCAAGAAGTGTTGATGATGAACGACACTGTCGCCGCGAACATTGCTTATGGCGTCCCCGACGCCGACGACGACGCCATCGAAGCAGCAGCCCGGTCGGCTTACGCCCACGGGTTCATCACCGAGAAACTTGCCGATGGCTATGACACAGTCGTCGGACCGAGCGGCAACCGGCTCTCTGGTGGCCAACGACAACGCATCGCACTCGCCCGAGCGATTTTGGCTGATCCCGAAATACTGATTCTCGACGAAGCGACCAGCCAAGTCGACGTCGAGAGTGAGCACCTGATTCACCAAGTGCTCGAAGAGTTCGCACAACAGCGCACGACGCTGCTGATTACCCATCGCATGAGCACCATCGCCCTCGCCGACCGGGTAGTGGTGATGGACAAAGGCAAGATTCTCGACGCGGGAACACACGAGCTATTGATCACACGCTGCGAAGTCTATTCGCGGCTGTTTAATCTGACGTGGCGGGAAAGTGCGTAGTGCACGAATCGAGAATCACGCCGTCGTGTCCGTCCTTCTCGTACAGGCTGTCATTCCCGCGCAGGCGGGAATGACGGCCTCTATTCTTCGGTCGAATTGAGCGGATTATGCATTTTGCATCGACCGCTTTGCGGCTTGCACTCTTTCAGCCTTCCCTTAGTCACCTCTGTGCCTCGGTGGTGATTTATTCGTGAAACAGTGTGGGACGGCGCGCTACCGGCTATGAATCGCGGCGCCGTCGCTCAGGCGGTCGCTCGGGTGGACCACAATCAAGTCGCCCGGCTTGATCGTGGCTGACCCAGCCGAAGGAAGTACCTCGGCCTCGAGTCCGTTTTGCAGACCCACCTCGACCGGCACCTGCGCGGCTTTGCCAGCTTTGGCGACGAACAGCGCCCAGCCGTCGGCGGTGCGAAAGAGTGAACTGGCGGGCACTTTGATCGCGTCGTTCTTCTCGTCGACGACGATGCGGGCCTCGACGCGAAACCCATCGCCCAAGGTCTCGCGATGGCTCGCCGGGGCGACCAAGTCAACAATCACATTCACGCGTTGTTCTTCGACGCCGAGCGTCGAAATCTTCGTGAATCCGGCCGGCTCGACCAATCGCACACGTCCCTCAAGCGTCTTCGCGCCCCCCCAGTGTTCCAGCAAGACAAGCGTGCCGGTGGTGATCTTTACCGCATCGCTACTCAGCACGTCGATCTCGACTTCCAGGTCTTGAGGGTCACCCAACTCCAACAGCGCGGTGCCCGCCGTGACGACCGCCGTGCTCTCTTGAAACACCCTTAACACGCGGCCATCGATGGGCGAGGCGATTGTGAACGTCCAACCGTTGCTGGTGGTTTCGCTTTCTAAGCGCGGCTTCGATTGAAGCAGCGCCGCCTCGGCTTGCTGCAACTCGAACTGAGCGATCTCTTGCTCGTAGCGGGCCGAGCGAATTCGCTCGCTCGAACGCCGATAACGATTTTCGGTGTCTTCGAGTTGATCTTGCGTGGTGGTGCCCGTCACCGAAAGCTGACGAATGCGCGCCATGTCGCGCTCGGCATCTTCTTGTTCGATCCGCGCTTCTTCGAGCACAGTATCAACCTGCCGCACGGCCGTCTGAGCCGCCAGCACGCGGGCTTCGCTTTGAGCGATGGTCCGCGCGTCGAGCAGTTCGGGATCGCGAGGCTCGATGACGGCCAACACGGTTTTTCCCTGCACGACCGTGTCGCCCGGGTCCATGTCGATCCTGAGCAGCCGCCCGGCCAGCGGTGCCGAGACGATATATTTTTCACGAATCCGCGTCTTGCCATCTTCATCGACTGTGACCCGCATGAGTCCTTGCTCGACCCGCGCAAGATCGACCTCGATCGGCTGAGGGAGAAACGAAGAGACGATCAGCCCAACCAGCACAACGCCGATGCACGTCAAGACAACCGAAAGCCAATTACGCATACTGTTCAGCGAAAACCGGAACGACGAACACCCACAACGCTAACAAATGCCGTCGCGAGCGACGAGGGTTGAGACGTTTTGGCGGTCAGCATTCAGCAGGCGGTGACGCGACAGTGCACGTCATTCCCACGCAGGCGGGAATTGCGGTAGCCCAGAACTTTCGGACAGTGGCGGGCCACGGAATAATGGTTCTCACAGGAGGTCCAAAAGATGGACGAACAAGCAATGCGAAAGCGACCCACGTGTACCGACGAGTTTAAGCAGAGCGCCGTGCGGCTGGTCGAAGTCAAAGCTGGCAGCGACGACGTTGCGGCAACCAAGTATGCGTGCGGACGACCCTTGAGGTGCCCTGCCGAAACTTTTAGCGCCGGCGAATGATTGCCGCGCTGCGGAGGTCGCAACCGTTGTCGCTGCCCGCTTCGACTGCGACGCGGATCGCGCTGCGGGCGTGCATCCGTCGCTGTGCTTCGGCCGATTGCGAGGTGAGTTGACGACAGAGGCGGTCGAATTTTGTGATGCGGCTCCCCATCGTCGCGAGCACCAACCGTTCGCGGACGATTAATGAGCACTCGCGCGGCAAGTAGGCCGACGCGCGGTGCCAACCGGCCGGCGACGACTCGGCGATGATCGGTGTGCAGCTTCCGGT
>JBGSRO010000252.1:0-88412 GCA_041737535.1 Pirellulales bacterium
ACATCGGAAAAAAAGAATGAACCACAGAGATCGCTGAGAACGCAGAGAGAGGAACACTAATCCCCGCTAATCCGCGCTTACGTCGCCCACAGGGTTGAAACGACGACTGGTTGCCAGAATCGACTTACCTTAGTTGGTTAATTGGGTTCCGGGTAAAAATTGAAAGCAAAACTAGTCAATGCTCCCAGTCATCGACAATCACGAGTGTCGATCGATGTTCCAGCTCACATCTCTGCGCTCTCCGTGTCCTCTGCGGTTAATCAAATCCCCAAGTTATTCTTGAGCGGTTCATTAGGGCCGATGCGCAGCGGCCGCACCGCCTGGTCTGTGGCAAACTGTGCCGATTCTGCCGTTTTTGCCGAAACTGCTCGTTATCCGGGCGGCAACGGTCCGATAGTTCCTATCGAACGGGTATTCCGCGCTCACGGCGTACTCGCTTGCAACACACAAATTATGGGGAAGCCGGCGGCCGGCCTGGCCGTTGTCCTGGGGGGGGATTTCTCGATGACTCTGCGCTATTGCGGTTCCAGTGCTCGATTTGCCTTGGCGATTGCCACACTTGCGACACTTTCGTTGACGCTTTCGGGAGTCGCGCTCGGACAGATGTCCGCCGCACCGATGCCGGGTGGACAGATGGGAGGCCAAATGATGGGTGGCGTTAACCAGGCCATCTATCAGCCTGGCATGCCCACCAAACCTGGTCCGGGGCAGATCCGCAGTGCCGACTTCACCGATGCCTACGGCAATCCGGCCATCGTGCCCGCCAGCTTCGCCGCTTCGTACGGCGGAGCATGTGCTCCGGGTGCGAGTGACGGCAGTTACGGCGGCGTGGGCTATGGGCTCGAAAATGGCTACGGCGATGCGTTCGAGGGGGGCTATCCAATGGACCAATGCGGACCTCACTACTTTGACGTTGGCGTCGAGTACCTGAGCTACAGCCGCGACGAAACTACCGGTAACATTGGAGCTTTGTCGACACTCAATCGCATTGCGCCGACTGTGCTGAGTGGCGGGTCGGTCAGCGAAGAAGATGGCCCCGGTTTTCGCCTAACCGGCCGATACGATGTTGGTCCGCTGTCGGTACTCGAAGTGACTTATTCGGCCGTCTACGATATGGATGGTTCGGCAACGGTGGTCGACCCGAACCCGACCATTGTCGGGGGTGTACCGATCGGTGACTTGTTCACTGTCTACACTACTTTTGGCACCGTACCGAACGGTGTGACAGGAGCCCAAGTGTTAACCGAACAGTCGCTCTCGAACTCGCTCGATTTCGACAGCGACTTGCAAACGGCCGAAATCTCCTATCGCCGCTATTGGTGTGGCTGGAGCCCCCGCGTGACGGGCACGCTGCTCGCCGGTTTTCGCTATACGCGTTTGAGCGAAGACCTCGCCTTCAGTACCAGGTCGCAGGCCAACGGGAATTTTGCCGCGATCACCGAAGCCGACAACGACCTCGCTGGTTTTCAGTTCGGCGGCGATATGTGGGTCACCGTCCGACAAGGCATTCGCATGGGCGTTGAAGGTAAGACCGGCATCTATCACAATCGTTACGAGGTCAGCAACTACTTCACCGGTGCGGCGCTCCCGTCGGAACACTTGGCCGACGTGCAAGTTTCCAATCTCACGGAAGCTCGTTTTATGGTAGTCGCCGACGTGCTGCCGAGTGTCTCGCTCAAGGCGGGCTACGAAGTTCTCTACATGAGCGAGTTGGCGCTGGCCTCCGATAATTTCAACACGAATAGTCCTTTCGTGAACGGCGGCCGTCAGGCGGCCTTCAACGACGACGGCGAACTGACGTTCGGTGGTTGGACGTTTGGCATGGAATATGTCTGGTAGGTTGGGCTCGCGATTTCTCGCGTGATCGCAGCGAACCAAGCGATGTTTCCCAGTGTCAAACTCAAAATACGCACCAAAACGGCTATCTTGCAAATATAGGCAGCCCCCAAGTGCGGAGTATAATGGAGAGTAGGCCATCGGGCACCGCTGGCCGTTTGCCTCGCCACCACGACACGGGAGCTTAACTCGACTTGGCACAAGAAATCGTTCGCAAACAGGGAGTCGATAGCGAGTCGGCCATTCTTGTTGGAGTCCAACTCGCGGATCGAGGCAACTCGGAAAACAACACGGAGGAACCTCTTACCGAACTCTCGGGATTGGCCGCAACGGCCGGTGCCGAAGTGGTCGGACTGCTCACCCAGCGGCGCGGGACGCCCGATAAAACGACTTACGTCGGTAAGGGCAAGCTCGAACAACTCGAGCACATGGTCTCGGCCACGGAAGCCGACGTCGTGATTTTCGATAACGACCTGTCTCCTGCTCAGGTGCGTAACCTCGAACAAACGCTCAAGATCAAAGTGCTCGATCGCACTGAGCTAATTCTCGACATCTTCAGTACCCGTGCGCAAACGCACGAGGCCCGCCTCGCGGTCGAGCTCGCACAACTCGAGTACTCGCTACCGCGATTAAAGCGAATGTGGACTCACCTGTCTCGTATGAAGATGGGTGTCGGCATGCGTGGTCCAGGTGAGAAACAACTCGAAACCGACCGCCGGTTGGTTGAAAAACGAATCGCCGACCTGAAGAGTGAGCTCGACAAAATCCATCACCGCAAGCAACGCGAAGTGGCGGGCCGCAGCGATCGCATGACGGTCTCGCTGGTGGGTTACACCAACGCTGGCAAGAGTACGCTGCTTAACACGCTGACCGGTGCGACCGAGTTTGTCGAAGACAAGCTGTTCGCGACGCTCGACACACGGACTCGCCGATGGCAGTTGCCCGGCTGGGGTCCGGTGCTATTGAGCGATACGGTCGGTTTCATCCGCGATTTACCTCACCGGCTCATTGCTAGCTTCCGAGCGACGCTCGAAGAGGCCAACCAAGCCGACCTGTTAATGCATGTCGCTGATGCCAGCAACCCGGCCGCGCTCGAGCAAATTCGTGCCGTCTATGACGTGCTCGCGGAAATTGGCATCGAGCAAAAAGACACTTTGCTGGTGCTTAATAAGTCCGATGCGGTCGACGACGTGCATCTGCTCGATCGATTGTCGAAGCTTTACCCCCACTCGGTTGCCATCAGCGCCGCCACGGGTGAGGGAATCGACCGGCTGTCAACTGCCGTTAGCGAAGCGCTTAGCAGTAACTTTCTCGATGTCGACGTCGAAATGAGCATCGGTAACGGGCGGTTGCTGGCGTATTTGTCGGAACATGGCGAAGTGCTGAGCCGCACTGTGACCGATGAGCAAATGCGGGTTCATTGCCGCATTCCTCAGCGTTACCTGGGCCGGATCAATGATGCTGATGCCGTAATTCATATGCGAAGTCGTCAGCAGCCAACGCATGCGACGACCATGGCAATTCCGGAAGTTGCCTAGCTCGATGCCCCGACACAAACTCAGCGGCACCAGAGCCATCGTCACCGGCGCTTCGAGTGGCATCGGCCGAGCGCTGGTGAGAGAATTGGCCGCACATGGCGTTGCGATGGTCGTCGTCGCACGGCGCGGCGAACGGCTTATCGAGCTACAGCAACAATTGCCATCGTGCCACATCGTGCCGATCGTAGGCGATGTCTCCGACGAGACTGTTCGCCGACAGGCGATTGAAGCAGCAGCGACCGAACTAGGCGGCCTCGACCTGCTGGTCAATAACGCCGGCATCAGCGTCCAAGGCGAATTTGCCGACGGCACCCCCGATCAAGCGAGGCGGTTGTTTGACGTAAACTTTTTTGCTGCAATCGAACTATCTCGCTTGGCACTGCCGCTTCTGCGACAATCGTCGCGCGCGGCGGTGGTCAATATCTCGTCGATTTTAGGGCACCGTGCCATTCCATTTAACAGCGAATACTGCGCAACGAAGTTTGCATTGCGTGGTTGGAGCGAAGCTGTCCGCGCCGAGTGGGCCAAGTGGGGCATCCGCGTGTTGGTCGTTTCGCCCGGCACGACCGAGACCGAGTTCTTCGACAGCCTGCTCGAAAAACGCCGCGACATGCCGTGGGACGAATCACAAGGCGACTCGCCCGAATCGGTCGCTAACGCGATCGTGCGAGCGATTACGAGAGGCAAAACGCACATTGTTCCCAGCATGCGTGGCTGGCTGCTTGTTTCTGCAAACCGGATATTTCCGGGCTTTATCGATTTTGTCATGCGTCGATTTGGCAAGACGCCCCCCCGTACCGGCAACTCCGATGCGAACGAGTCGTGACCGCTAGCCGAGTGTGTCCGAGTGCTATCACCGCAACTTGAAGTTGGAGAATCACCGCCTTTTGGGTAGACTGCGGCGAGTTTCTCTCTCGACCCGTCTGCGCGCGGGGCGAGCGTTCTTTGGCCCCGCAAGGACTCAGCGATGGCTGCTGGCGATTTCAAGTTACTGCATACGAGCGATTGGCATTTGGAGCAGCCGCTGCATGGGCTAACCGAATTGCCAAAGGAAGTTCGTGAACTTGCGCGCGAAGCCCCCTACCAAGCGGCTCAACAGGTCATCGAGCTGGCACTGGTCGAAGGTGTCGCCGCCGTGCTGCTTTCGGGCGATATCGTCGACCTCACGCACGCCGGGCCACGGGCGATTGTGTTCTTGCAGCAGCAATTCGCCCGGCTCGAAAGCAAAGGCATTTCCCTATTTTGGGCCGGTGGCCGGACCGATGCCCCTGATGCTTGGCCCGCTGCAGCGCCGCTGCCGGCAAATGTTTTTCGCTTTCCCGTTGGACGTGTCGAACAACACGACTTGCGTCGAGATGGCAAGGTAATTGCAAGAATTCAGGGTATCAGTTCGTCGCGTGAGGGGCGCGTCGACGCGAGTGGATTTCATCGCGACGCCCACAACACGTTCACCATCGGTGTCGCCTACAGCACCAGCGACTCGGCCGGCAAAGAAGGGGACCGCGTTCATTACATGGCTCTGGGCGGTAGGCATCGCCAAGCAACGGTCGATACCGAGCCCGGCATTGCTCACTACAGCGGCACCCCTCAAGGACGCTCGCCCGACGAAGCCGGTCCCAGTGGCGTAACGCTCGTGTCGGTCGACAGCGGCAAAGCGGCGCTCAAGTTCATGAGCACCGACGTCGTGCGTTGGACGCACGAGTCGATCGAAATCACTGCGACGACTACCATCGAACAATTCGAATCTCGCCTCAACGAACGGCTCGACAAGCTGCGAACCCAAAGCAAGGGAACTGATTTGCTGGTGCATTGGCACGTCCGTGGCACTGGTCCGCTTGCGCTTCGGCTGCGCCCCGGCGGTGAAGGCGACGACCTGCTTGGCGCCTTGCGGCGTCGCGGCACAGCGAAACAACCGCTCGTATACAGTGTGGCCTTGCAGTGCGAATCAGTAGCGCAGCCACCAGAAGAATGGTACGATCAGGAAACAATTCTCGGCGACTTGTTGCGCCAGGTCCGCGAGTTCGAAACAACGCCCGGCTTGCAATTGGAACTGGCCAAACTGTTGCCGGAACAACTGGCCGATGAGTCGCTGAAATCAATTGCAAAAGTTCGCGACCGCGATCATCGCGCGATATTGATCGAACGGGCGAAGAAACTAGGCCTCGACCTGATGACAAGTCCCACGGCCGTGAATCGCGAGTTACAAAACCAATCGTGAACGCCGGTCCACGCCTCCCATAGAGCAACGAGTTAGCTGTGCGAATTACTGACATTCACGTCGACGGCTTCGGGGTTTGGCATGACCTTGAGCTGCGCAACCTGTCACCGGAAGTGACCGTGTTTTACGGTCTCAACGAAGCGGGCAAGACGACGCTCATGCACTTTTTGAGGTCGGTGCTGTACGGTGTCTCGGCCGATCGCCGCGCGGCTTACCTACCTCCCATTGAAGGCGGAAAACCAGGTGGCACCATCGGCGTTGAGACAGCCGACAATGGTTCGTTCCGTGTCTCGCGGTTTGCCGATCGCGGACCTCAAGATACGGGCCGCGTTACGGTGGACTTGCCCGACGGCACAACGCAAGGTGACCGATTGCTCCGAGAGTCGATCGAACATGTCGACGAAGAGACTTTTAGCAACGTCTTCGCGCTCGGACTCGACGAAATTCAGCACCTCGGCACACTCAGTGGCAGCGAAGCGGCCCAAAGCATTTATCGGCTCACGTCGGGTCTCGACCGCGTTTCGCTCTACGATGTGATTCAAGGTCTGCGCGTGAGCCGCCGAAGAATCATCGGTGGGGGCGACAGTCCCTCACAGCTCGAAATACTGCTCGAACAACGCGAGCAGCTCACCAGCCAAATCGCCGAGCTATCAGGTTCGACGCGAAAGTGGACGCAGCTTGCGGTGGAGTCGAGCGAACTCGAATCGCAGGTCGCGGCCCTCCGCGCGGAACTCAAACAGGCCGAGCGGGCCGCGAGGCGCGTCGAACTGGCGATCAACGTTCGGTCGCACTGGATCAAACGTGACGAATTGCGCAATGAGTTGCGACGGTACGACAACCTTTATCCGCTCGAAGCCGACGCCATCGACCTGCTCGATGAGCTCAATGAGCGCATCGAAGAACACCGTCGTCAACGTGATATTTTGAAGGGTCAGAGACACCAACTCCGCGACGAGTCGCAAGGGCTCGGCATCAACGAGGTCCTCTGCCGCCAAGGTTGCCGCGTCGAGGCGCTGGGCGAACAACAAGAGTGGCTCGAATCGCTTGCCGAGCAAGCGGCCGAGTTCGAAGCCGAAGCCCGCGACCTCGAGTCACGGCTAAAAGCCGAGCGCGAGCGACTCGCCAGCCAATGGTTCGGCGACGCCAAGCGAAGGCTAGAACTCACACCTCAACAACTGCAGCAACTCGCCCCGCAACAGCGCTCACTCGAAGAAGCTCAGCAAGAGCTCAAAGCGGCCGAAGAGCTCGCGGGCAGTTTCCGTAGCGAAGAAGATAAGATTCGCTCGCAGCTCGAATCGGCAATGACGTCGAGCGACAAACTGGGGCTGCCGAGCGATTTGCAAGAAGCGGGCGACTTGGTGGCGAAGCTCCGCCGCCGATTGCAGGTCGAGCAGCGCATCGAACAGTCGCGGCGCAAGGCGATCGAGCTCGAACAACAGGCGCACGACTCGCTCGAAGACCAAGTGCTGCCGCTGGGTTGGTATGCCGCCTCGCTATTGGCGACTTGCGGCGGCGTGGGGCTGCTCGCGGCCGCGTGGGCGGCCAACAACTCCAACTATGGTTGGTTCGGTGGTGTGCTGGCGGTGCTTGGCATCGCCGTCCCCATGTACCGCACGCTTGCCGAAGAATCATCCGGAGACCGGCTCGATACGGTTCAGCGACAAATCGAGCAATTGCAGAAGCAGCTTCATGAGTCACAAGCTGAACGCGAGCGACTCGACGCCGAGATGCCGATGACCGAGGGCTCGGTCGTCTTGCGACTACAGACGGCCGAACGTCATTTGGCCGAACTCGAAGACATGCTGCCCGTCGAAACGCAGCGTCGCCAAGCTAGCGAAGCGGCTCGCACCGCCCAGCGCGATCTCGACGCGGCCAAGCAAAAAGTGGCGCAAGCTACCCAAGGCTGGGAAGGTCAACTTAAAGTGCTCGGCCTGCCATCTGGGTTGTCGCCGGCGGAGGTCAAGATTCTTGGCGGCAAATACGAGCAGCTAGCCGAACTAGCCGCGAAGGCCGACCATCGGCGCGAGGATGTGGGACGTCGGCAAAAAGAGTTTGGCCGTGTGGTCGGGCGCATTCGCAACTTGGCCGAAGAAACGCAACTCGTCGTCGAGGGTGCAACGCCACTCGAGCAACTCGAACACATCCTCGAACAGAGCCGATTACAGAAGGCTCACCTCGCGCATCGCGATAAGCTCCGCGAGCGGGCGAAACAACTCAAAGCCGAAGAGGCACGCCATGCCCGCGCTGTAATTGGCCTCGGTCGCCAGCGTGAATCGCACTTCGACAAAGCGGGGGTCGCCGACGAGACGGGTTATCGCAAATTGGCGGCCGACCTTGCCGAAGCGGCTCGGCTGAGCAAAGAGATCGACGATGCCACTCGGCAGATTGCCGTCGCCATCGGCACTGGCCGCGAAGAAGCCGACTTCGCCGAACTGATGGTGCCTGCCGTGATGCACTCGCTCGAAAAGACCTGGGAAAGCATGACGGACGAACATGAATTGCTCGATAATCGATTGGCCGAGCTGGTGAAACGCCGCGGTACGATCGAAGCGGCGCAGCAAACGCTCGTCGACGATCATCGATTGGCTGATTGCCAACTTGAGCTGGGTGTTGTCGAAGCGAACATCGCCGCCGCCGGCGAAGCGTGGCGTGAGCGGGCGGTTGTCAGTTTCTTTCTCGAGCGCATTCGCCACGACTACGAACAGAATCGCCAGCCCGACACACTCATCGAAGCGAGCGAATACTTCGCCCGCCTCACGGGCGGGCAATATAGTCGGGTCTGGACCCCCTTGGCGAACGATATTTTACTGGTCGACAAAGCTGACGGGTCATCGTTGGGCGTCGACTCGCTGAGCCGAGGAACGCGTGAACAATTGTTCCTCAGCATTCGCTTGGCGCTGGTTGCCATGTTCGCACGGCGAGGAATTCAATTGCCGATGATCCTCGACGACGTTTTGGTGAACTACGACGAACGCCGCGCTGCGCGGGCGGCCGAGGTGCTGGCCGAGTTTGCTCGAGAGGGACATCAACTGCTGGTCTTCACTTGCCACGAACACATCTGGCGAATCTTCCGCGAGATCAAGTGCGACGTCCGCCGCTTACCGGCGCGCTACGCGAGCGATTTCGAGGTTGAAGAAGTCGAAGAGGAAATTAGTGTCGAGCAAGTGATCGAACCGATCGCGATCGTCCAAGAAGTGATTGAAGAACCAATCGAAGAAGTCGTGGAAGAAGTTATCGAAACCGAGCAGGTCGAGTTTGAATATGGCGACGATATTCCCGAACGCGACGTACAAGAGTCAGTTGAATTTGAATACGTGAGCGACATCCCTGACCGCCCGACTCTGCCCACGCGAGTCGAAACGGTTGTCGAATACGACTGGGGGCACGACGATTATGTGTCCGATTGGGACCGCGAAATCGATCGGCACGAAGTGCCCCAGCGCGAAGTGAGCTTGCCTTAGCTTTCTTAGACGCGAAGTCGCAAAGAAGCGCAAAGCTTCGATGAATGCTTTCTGATATTTCTCTGCGCTTCTTTGCGACTCTGCGGCTCTGCGTCAAAATTCAACCGCTTACTCCACGTGCTCGCCGACATGTTTAGCGATGGCGTCGCGAAGGCCGCTCACTTCGTGGCCGTTCCAGAGTTGTTGACCATCGGGGGCGAACAGATGGAGCGAGGGAATCATCTTCACTCCTAAATCATCGAACACACCCTGGCCACCGTAAGCCACCGGCCAATCGAAGGCTTCGACACTGTCGACGTATTCGACTACTGTCGCCGCGTCGGCTGCCGCTTCCGATGTCACACCGATGAGCACGACGCCACGCTCGGCAAGCTCTGGAGCGAACTCCGCCAGGCGCGGCATTTCGGCTCGGCAAGGGGGACACCATGTGGCCCAACAGTCGATGACTACCCATTTGCCAGCTAGATCGGCATCGACGATCGGCACAACGACGTTGTGCCAACCGGCAACCGTGTCGACGCTCGGCAGAGGTTCCATCGGCACCGGCCTAGGAAATTGCGATCGCACAATGAAATAGACTGCCACCGCGATGATCGCGATGAGCAGCAGTGTGCTGGCTTGGCCACGGCGAGCAGAGTGCGGCGAGCGGAGAGCAGGGAGAGACATGAGTGATGGCTGAAGAACGGTGTTGGGCAAGGAATGTCGGATGACGAAATCCGAATGACGAATATCGTCGCTCTGTTCCTCAATCTACCATATTTTCTCTCCCTGCTCCCTGCTCCAACCTCCCTGCTCTCACTCAATTCTTCGTCTCAGCAAAATCGCTTCGCTGGCGTTGACATCTTCGCCCGGTTTGAAGGCCACCGGCCGAGTGCGGTCGATGAGGTAGAACCCGCGATGCCTTTCGTTCTCACCCGTGTCGACACCAAGTTCTTTGCCGAGTTGGTAACCGTCGGGGTAGACGGAGTTGTAAAGCGCTCGAGCGCGGTCAATATCCTGGCCGGCTTGGTTCATAAACTTTTGCTGCACACCATTTTCGTCATCGTCGAAGTTTGGCGCTTTGCTCACTTCAAAGTACCCAACCGTCACCCACACGGCGAACACGCCCGAGCGGGTGGTGGTGAGGTTTTCGATGCGGGTGAGAGGTTGCAACTGTTGTGCCGGGTTGCGCAGGGCGTCGACACAGAAACTGTTGCCCACGCCGACAGCCCCGGCGGAGAAGAGGGGATCGTGTGGCAACTGTCGTAGGGCGGGGTTAGTGATGCTGTCGACAATGTCGTCGCCGTAACCGGCTTCGCGGGTGTCGTCGATCCACCCGTTGAGATCGTCGTCGACATTGGCTTGACCCCAGGCATGGACCGAAGCCGCTGCGGGTTTCGATAGATAGTGATGGGCTCGCATCAGTGTGGCATCGATGCCATTACGGACCATGCTCTGTAGCGGCACCAACTCACCTTCGTTAGGCGCGCGAAAGGGATTCGTCACCATCGAGGGAAAATTGTTGTTGAGGCTGGCTGCGACAACGTCAGGCGCCTCGGGCGGACCAAGCGAAATATCGGTCGCCGCCCCGTACCCTCGGCGACTGATGACAATATCGCGCCAAGCGGGACCAAGGTGGGGCAACGTCACATCGCGGCCATCCTGAAGGCGATGCATCATCCCGTCGTAGACCAAGCTCCAAGTTCGCGGTGGAGTCGCGGCGTTCACCCGGGGCACGCGGCGGCCGACCATCGTATTCAGGTTCACCCGCCCCGGCTCGCTGAGATTGTCGACCCGATTAAACGGCGCGGCGAGGCCCCAGCGAGGGTCGTCCGCGCTGGCGATACCGGTCGAGTTATGGAGCGAACTGGGCGAGCCGCTGAACAGCGATGGCGAAAGCATCGTGTCGGTATGACTGAACCGACTTGGCACGTTGACGAAGTCGAACATGCGGTAGTAGTTCGGAGCGCCAACCGATAGCGCCTGCATGTTGTCGGGTGTGGGCACCGATATCGACGCCTGGTCATACGACTGAAAAAAGTTAAGCAAATGACCAAAGTAGGCCTGCTTCGTTTCAAAGCGAAACGCATTGGTGACATCAGCATCGGCTAGCGTTGGATCGGTCGTAGGGTTGCCCATGCTGTCGTACAGACCCAACTCCGCATAGGCATTAAACGCGATCTGCGCCGAGGGGTTTGGCGTCGAGAATCGCTGGAGCAACAGGGCCGACGAGGTCGAGGGAACCTGCAACAACTCGGCCGCGCTGATGAAGGGGCGATTGTTCCATTGCAGCGAGTTGTAAGTCGAATTGTCGGTCGTGTCGTCGGCCGTATCTTCGGGCGTGCCTAGATAGTCGACATCGCCGGGCCTGGGCATACCAATCGCCGGGCCTGTGGGGGCGGCTATTCCGGCAGGGACCATGGCGGCTTGGAAGTAAATGTCGCCAAAACTCTCATTGGCCATCCCGAGCGAATGTTCGATGTAGATCGGGAATTTATTGAGTTTGACGCCGAGCGCGTCGACGTGATCGAGGACGGGAGTGCCGGCAGCGTTGTTCATCTTGTCGGCCGCGTGCGTTGCCGTCGACGGTCCGAGTTCCGACGACTTGCGGGGTTGGGCCTGTTTGAACAGATTGCGAACCTCGGCCGGAGCTTTAGCGATGGGGTCTTCGTAGGCCCGCCCCCTTTCAACCGACGCAAAGTTGCCGCTCGTCGTCTCTTGATTTACGCCATTGAAGATGGTCAGATCGACGCTCGACGAGTCGACCGTCACGTAGGGATTCACCGGCAACGAATCGTCGTACTCGGCAAACGTTTCGTTTGCTGTCGCGCCGCTGGCGGTGCGCCACGCGTCGCCGTAGTCGGGGCGTGGATTCCAAGGCAACGACGGATCGGCAAGCCGCTGAAGGTGCATCACCCGATAGGTCGGTAATGTTGTATTGCGCTCGAGCTCCGAATCTTTATCGAACGGCGTATCAAAGCTGAACTTCTGACCGGTCGCACCCGAGACATAGCGTCCTTCGCCCCCCGCCTGTTGTTGAACGAACGTGGTGGTGTCGTTGGGGTTGGCTCCGGTGCCAAGTTCCAGTTCCTTGATTTCCGCTTCGCGAACCGTGTAGCCCCAAACGGGTACCGACACGCCAAAATCGTCGACCGGAAAAACCACCGTTGGCAGGACAATCTGGGAGTCGGGATCTGCCGTAGCAAGGTCCATCGGGTCGTAGTCGAGCTTCGTGATGTATTGCAAACTTCCGTTCACGAATGCCAATTCGTTACGACGCTTGCCATCCCTGGGCATCACTGGCATCGACGCCGCCGACATGCCATTGCCGAGCGCGAGTAACTGCTGAACATTGGGGTTGAGCGAGGGCATCAACTCGAACCGCCGCGCGTTGGCCAGCCCAACGCCATCGGCCATCGGTGGGGTGTAAACGGTGTAGTCTTGGGCGTTCTGGCTCGCCGCACCACCACCGGCCGAGGTGTCTTGTCGCCCGGCAACGATGATAAACCGGCCATTGGGGTCGGTCGTCACGCTATTCGTGTAAGGCGAAACGGGAGCGAACGCATATTGCGGCCCGGCAGGACCGATCAATCCATAGCGCCCCGGCAGCACCGGCGCGATTTCGACGTCGCCATCGCGGTTGGGATCGAGCGCGAGGAACCGATAGGTCACGGCGTACTTGGCATCTTCTCCCAGGCGAACGAAACCAAACGGGATTTTGATGCCCCCCGCTCGCAGTCGAGTGAACTGAGTATTCAGCTCGTTGCCGACGCGCTGGATGTCGGTGTACTTGCGCTGCTGCAATCCATTCGAAGTGAAATAGAACTCTTTCTCGATGTAAGGGTATAGTTTCTGGAAGACACGCCGCTTCAGGCTGCGGACGATGGCCCCATTCTCGGGATCTTTGTGGGGCACTTGTCGACTATTGCCGCGGAACTGAATCGGCCGCACTTCGTCGATCGGCACGCGGCGGAGAGTCGTCCCGTCGTTGGCGTCGCGGAAGGGGACTGTGAACGAATCGATCCAGTCGATGTCGGTAAAGGGCAATCGCGCGGCGTCGGGATCGGTGATGTTATATTCGGTCCCTTCGTCGCGGAACGTGGCGAGTGCTTCGCGGGCCGCCCGGCGATCGGCGGGGGTACTCGACCGCGGTTCCCACATCCGCTCGTGCGACTGATTACTCAACTGCCGCGACGGTGCCGAAGCGGTGGTCCGTTCGGGGTTCCACGAATAGAGGGGATCTTCTTCGACGACCACCATTCGCCAAACGGGCGAGCGCCGTCCCTGAGAATCGGCGATCGTCGAAAGTCGGCCCAGCTCGACCCCTTCCGACGGGACCACTTGGTAATTCTGGGGATTCGCGTTATCGACGTTCAGCGTGCTGTAGATTTCCACCGGCCGGCTCCCGTCGCTGCTCCAGGGATTATAGAGCTCGACGAAGGCTGAACCCTGCGGACGCAGACTCTGGTCGAGGTCGTCATCCCCCTCGCTGGTGGTCGTGTGCCGCCAAGGGTCGCTCGCTTGAGTCGGTTCCTCTTCGCTGTTGGTGTCGTCTTCGGTCCGCTTGTCGTGCCAAGCGAGTGTCTCGGTAATGAGCAGTTCGGGCCGTTCGGCCCCCCAGACGATTTGCCGCGTCTGTTCGGCGATCAGGTTCATCGGATTCGCGTTGAGGTTGAGTTTGTCCTGCAACGTGGTGTAGACCGGCTTGCCGTTGGGATAAGTGTTGTTGTCGGTACCGACCAAGTCCCAGTCGTTGAACTCGCCCTCGTTTTCGTTGGTCGCCGGGTCGCCGTCGATGGGCAACTCCTGGTAGTCGTCGTTCTCATCGAGACCGGTCACATTCCAACCGTCCCACGGGTTTTCGTCGTACTCGAACGGTGTGCAAGTCGCGTCGGCGTCGCGGAAGTCGACGCAATTGATCGCCCACTGGGCGACCTCGCGGAAGCTCATCCGCCGCTGGGCGAAGAACTGCGCCTCGGCTTCGGTCTTCCCCTCGTCGTCGACGAATCGCTGTTTGAGCTGGTTAATGTAGTTGCGGACCTGGGGATTCTCGTGATCGTAGGGCGCAACGTAGTTTTCGTCGGTCAACAACAACATCGCCACGTACAGGTGCCGTGCATAAAGCTGACGGGCGAGGTGCTGGTCGTCGCGGAGCGGGGCGTTTTGTGCCACGCTGCGGCCACTTACGTCGAGACCCATCACCAAGTCGCCAGCAACCGCTAGCCGATTGACGCCATTAAACTCATCGCTGGGGAATTCATTCGTTGGGGGCGTGTAGGTCGGGCCGTTGTTGTCGAAGCTGTTGTCGAGATTGATGAATGGCTCACCACCGTCCCAACGACCGTTTCTATTAATGTCGACAAACGGCTCGCCCGCTTCGATCGGCTCGTCGACGACGCCATTGCCGTTGTCGTCGAGGCCGTTGCCAAAGGGGCGGTTGAGGTCCATCTTTTCGCCGCGCAGAATCTCGGGGGCGAGAATCTGCTCGCAAATGTTGTTGAGCGCGACAATCGATTGAGGGTTGTTGAAGTTGTAAGGCGGGAGTCCGCGCTCGATGCGGCTCTTCTGAATGCGATACCAGGCGACATCGACCAGCCGGGCTTGCCCGACGCTCTTGCCGGTGAGCGAGGCAAAGTCGTCGCTCCACTGCGTGAGGAACTGTGTCGAGCCATCGAGCGGTCGGTGGAAACCAACGTCGGCCAAGTCATCGACCGTGCCACTGCCCGAGTCATCGACGCCAGCATTCCCCGGCTTACCATCGGCCCCCAACTCGCTGATATAACTCGGTACCTGTTCGCTGGGGACCGGTGCGCTGCTGCTGTCGGTCGTCACGCTGCGGCGGTTGATGGCGGTGACCGTTTGGGCGAGCGCCAGCTCCTGGGGCGTGTAGCCATTGGCATAATTGTCATCGAGCACCTCGGCATACTTAACCGGGTCGAACGCATCGACAAGGTTCCACAGCCGACTCGGCAGCGTCCCCACATCGGCGTCGTAACCACGCACGATGCGCTCTAGCTCGGCGGTGGCGAACGGCGCGTCGTCGGTGGTGCCAAGTTGCACGAATTGGGGAATGTCTTTGCGGGCCTCGTACGAGAGGTTGATTTCGTAAGGCGAATCGTCGACCAGCGCCGGTGCCGGAGCACTGGCTCCGTCGACGACCGGAAACGCGTTATAAGCCATATCAAGGCCGCGGACTGTTGCGTCCCATACCGATTCGTTAACCGGCTGCCCGTTGTAACTAATTCCCACGCCGGAATAACGACACTTGAGATCGGGGGCGGTCCCCATGCTGAACGCCGACATGCGAAACGGCTGGCCGAGCCGAGCATTACGCAGGGTGTCGGTTTCAGGATAGCCGGTGAAATCGAACCACGTATGGGTGTCGCGTGTCGCGGCTATGGTCGCTGGGGTGCTGCTGTTAAACGGTGTTCCGGGGGTGAAACTCGCCAGGATCTGCTGAGAGCCAAACTTCCCCCACTCTTCGCTGCGAGGGCGATTGAAACCATCGACCGGCAAGTTGCCGGCCAGTAATCGCGCATAGTCGTCGAAGGCAGCGTTGCCGACCGCACCGGGCAAAGCCGTCGGCAAATTCGGCGACAACACCGGGCGCAGGCTTATGTCGCCAGTGCCGTAGCCCATGCCCTGGGGCATGATGTTGCTCGTTACGCCGCCGAAAAGATTGACATTGCGTAAGTTCACATTCGGATGGGCGCTTGTTGCGTCGAGGTTGTTTAAATCTTGGTTAGGCTGCGCATTTGGATTCCATTGCACCATATGCTCACTCGACCCATGCGCATTGAGGTCGAGCCGGTTGTCCATGTCGACAATCAGGTAGGCGTAGAGCCGTTTGTAGAGGCGGCCATCTTCGGTCTCTTGAATCGGCTCCCCCGTGTCGACCCACACACTGTCGGGCACCCCGTCGCCATCGTTGTCGACATCCCACGGGCCGATCGCTTCCCAGTAGGGGAAGAGAATCTGGCCGTTGGTGACGGTGACAGTCCTCGGCGGCGTGACACCGCTGTAGTGCGAGAGGGGATTGCTGCCATCGAAGCCGGGGTGGTCTTCGCGCAAGGGACGCATCATGAACTTGCGCTTGATCGCGACTAGTTGATCGCGTTGCGCCAACGGAAGTTGGTAGCCGGTGTCATCGCTGGTGTTGCGCACGCCATCTGGCCCGTAGGGCGAGATCGCTGCGATGGCGACCGCTGCCGGCGAACTCGATGTCGTCAAGTACGAATTGTTCGCAAGGCGGTGAAACCAATAGTTCACCAACGCCGGACGATGAAACGACGGAATCGGCACATTCTCGAGATCGAGCGCGACGAATTGTCCTTGCACCTGCTGTTGATCGGCGGGGACAGCCGTGGTGGTGCCACCTTGGTTGACGTAATAGCCACCCCGCGAACGCGGAGTGAGCGGCACGCTGGCGAGAAACATGTTTTGGTAGTCGACCGCGTCGTAGCTCTCGTCGCTGCCGCCGAGGCCTTCGAAGTTGGGATACATCGACACGCCGGTTTGATTGAGCGGTAGAAAGTTGCCGAGGGTGTCAAATGTGCCGACCTGCGAGGTGTCGACAAACTGCGCATTTGGTGTTAGCGCGACTTCCGACGCGAACAGATCGGCGCCGAAATTAGTCAACTCCATCGCCCCCAGCTTCGGCTGGCCACTGGCGGCCGTGTTGTTGAGTCCGACACCGGTGCCGTTGTGGGGGCGACCATTGACGATGAAGGCGTAGCCCTGGTAGTCGTTGATGTCTTGCGGATTCACTCCCACCAGTTCACGCAGTTCGAGCGGGCGGTTGGGCCGGTCGTTGCTGGCGAACGACGTGGCTTGGCCACCGACGTTCAGCGGGTTGCCATTGCTCTGTGTGAACCCCATCACCCGCAAGCGATAAAGAGGCAAGCCAAGCTGTTGGCCAACGAACGTGTAGTCGACGATCCGCGTCGTCCGCCCGGCGGCCGGGCCTTCGAGCATCGTGAGCAAACAACCGGCATAGTAACCATTCGCGCCGGGCAACTGGTGATCGACCGGTAGGCCATTCGCGCCCCGTTCGATCTTGATGACATTCGCCGCCTCAAGAACCGGTTGCGTCGCTGGTTGGTCGAGGACGTAGATGTCGATGAGTTGCCCCTCGGTCGTGCCGAGTGGCTGCGCGGGCGTGAGATAAGCCCCTGCGTACTGGGCGACGAAGTCAGCGAGCGAATCGTTAGCATAAACCCGGCCGATGAAACCATCGGTCCCATACATGTCGCGCAGCAGGCTGTGCCAGCGAATCGCCGAGTGGGGATTGTTCGTGTCGCGGAGCACCTGCATCAAGGCCCGCTCAAGCTCGTCGCTCGGCTGGTTGCTCACGCGGTTGGCTTTGGCCTGAATCTTGCCCGAGTCGGCGTAGTGATTGCTCGTAACCAAAAAGGCGGTGCCGATGAGCAGAAACAGCGCGAGCATCGCGAGCACCACCATGAGCAGCACACCACGCCGATCGCGCGAGGCCTGCCGCCGGCGCGCAATGCGTTGCCGACGAGTAAGTTCGTGAAGAGTAAGACGAGTCATTGCGATAATCCTTGTTCGAGCGTGAAACGAGTTTCTGGCCCGCTCGGTAGTGGAGACTGGGTTTTAGGATCTGGGGACTAGGAAAAGCAGTCGAGCTTCGCTCGTCAAATTTTTCCCCAGCCCTCAGCCACTAAAACCCAGCCCCTAATATTGCCACACCCCGCGGTTGTCGAGGCGGATGGTTTTCGTATGAACGGCAACGGCGCCTGGGAAGAGGCCGACGCTGACGGTGGTTCCCGACTTCCACGGCCAATCGGGGCCACGCAGGCCGACGAGTCGCTGTGTGTTGGCATTGGTGATCGGCGCTTCCTGCCGATCGTTCACCGCCAGCACGCGATACCACTGGCTGAACAACATGGGACGTGTCGAAGTGCTGTTGGGGTGGGGGCCGGTAACCATGACCCACAGCCCGTTTTTCAGTTCTTTGTAGTAGTCTTGGTCGACGGTGACGTTGCCAGGATTCAGCAGCAGTTCGCCGCCACCAGTGCCCGAAGTAACGACCGACGCCGTGACAAGTTTCTCTTCGGTGTCGAGGGCCGTGATGCCGCGCTTATAGAACACGACAACCGAGACATCGTAATTGAAAGCCGACGGATCGGTGGCGATCGCTTGCAGCGCCTCGGCACCGCTCGGGACAATCGACACGAACCAAGAAAAGTCCCCCTTTTGTTGCCGTCGCAGCGGCACATCGACGATGCCATCGCCGCTGCTGTCGAGCCCTTCGAACTGAAACCGAGCTGGACTGTCGGCAGCGACATCGCCGAGCGACAGGTCGTCGGCACTGGTGAACTGTTCGCGAGCCGCCAGCGAGTTGGGAGTCCCGGCGACCATCACACTCGTGGTACAGACGCGCCGAATAGGCCAGTCGGTCGTTGCGCCGAAGGGGGCGTTGCTCAGCATTGCCATGCTCCAGCCATTGCCGGGGCTGTTGACGGCGAACTTCTCGGCCATTCCTTGCGGATCGACGATGTAGGCCGAGCCGAACAAGCTGTTAAAGTTCTGCGCGGCATTGATGGTCACTCCGCCTGCTTGAGCGGCCAGCCAGGGCCTGATCGCGCCGCCGACCGGACCAAAATTGTTGTTGGCCACCCCGGTGGCGACTTGGTTGGTGTCGAAGTAGTTACCGCCAGTGCGGGCGTCGTCGTACCACATCATCCAATTGTCGGGATTGTGTTTATTGGTGGCGATAAAATCGCTAAACGCCGCCTCGGCAATCGCCGCCCCCCGGTCAGAGATGTCCCCCTTGCGGGTGTAATAGCTACCGACCGGAAACACCGCCGCCACCCCCAACAGCCCCACGCCCAACAGGCCAATGGAGATGAGCACTTCGACAAGTGTAATACCGTTATTTTTGTTGAGTCTGTTCATGGTTCTTTTTTTTGACGCTCTTTTTTCGACGCAGAGTCGCAAAGACGCAGAGAATCGCAGAGGTTTGATGGATCGTTTGTTGTTTTCTCTGCGCTTCTCTGCACCTCCGCGTCTCTGCGTCGATAAATCAAAGTCCGTTCGCCACTCGCTTCAATCCGTCTTTGATTTGCTTTTGTCCGAAGTTGATGACTAGCCCCAATTTCAAGCCCGTGAGTCGTAGGTAGGTGAGAAGTTGATTTCCTTGCTGAATTAACGCTCGCTTTTTTTCGACGCAAAGACGCTAAGTCGCAAAGAAGCGCAAAGGTCTGATGGATGCTTTATTCTCTGTCTTTGCGTTTCTTTGCGTCATTGCGCCTTTGCGTCGAAAAATTAAAGTCCGTTGACCACTCGCTTCACTCCATCCTTCACTTGCTTTTGTCCAAAATTGATGACCAGCCCAAGTTTCAATCCCGTGAGTCTTAGGTAGGTCAGCAATTGGGCCTCATAAATGTCGTGGTGCTCGACTGTCGCTTTACACTCGACAATGAGTATGCCGCCGATCAACAGATCGATACTTAATGGTTTCGACAGCAACTTGTCCTTATATCGCACCGGGCAGGGGACTTGCCTGGCCGACGCGATGCCTCGTAGTTCCAATTCAAACGCCAGCGCCTCTTCGTAAACAACTTCCAACAAACCCGGACCACCGAGCGTTTGGTGCACTTCGATCGCCGCCCCAATCACCACTCGGCTTAGTTCGTTTTCTGTCATGCTCTTGCTCTTTTTGACGCAAAGCCGCTAAGTCGCGAAGAAGCGCCAAGTTCCGTTGGTAGCTCTTTTCTTTCTTTGCGCTTCTCTGCGCCTTTGCGTCTCTGCGTCGAAATCTCCGCGTCTCTGCGTCAAAAAAACTAGTTGCCTCCGTCGCGGTTCATCTCACGAGCAAACGCCCGCGCGCGGCGGATTTGCTCGCGGCGGATGTCGAGTGCGTCGACGCCGCCGTTTTTGTCGTAGTCAATGTTTTGATTGATCGAGTCTTGCTCGGACTGCACGACATCGACGAACGCATTTTCCGTCGTCGAGATCGAACCCGATTGCCCACCAATGTTGACCCACAGGCTGTCGAGGTTCGTCCAGTTGACGCGGGCCTTGAGTTCTTCGAGGTCGTTCTCGGCAGTGACCCCCGTCGCGTTGAGGTTGGTATCGACGGGCAAGTTCTCGCGCGCTCCGACCAGTAGACTCAGGTTCGTCGAAGGGCGAATGGTCACGAAGTCTTTCGCCCCGCTGCTGGTCCCATCGCCTCCACGGTTGTAGCGAACTTCCGAAATGGACCCTGCGGGGGTGAACATCACGTAAATCGGGTCGTCGTTGTTGCGTGTTCCGACCGGGCTCGACGGATCGACACCGTTGTTCTCGACGACCAGCGGTGCGTCGCCGTGCAGTCCCGAACCTTGCAAATCGATCGCCACCCCTTCGGGCAATTGGTAGGGAGAGGCCGATGTCGGTTGGGGTTGGCGGATGATGCGGTAGGGACGCGGGTTCGACCAGATTGGAAAGGTTACCGCAGGCGGAGTTCGCGGCGTTACCAGCACTCCATTTGCGTTCAGACTCAGCGGCAATCCGGTCGCATCATGCGTGGGGACAAAGACTTGTCCGGTTGTGTCGATTGGTTTTGCAACGAGAGTGGGTTTACTGGCTTGATTGGCGTTACTGCTCTCTTGAAAAGTGAAGAACCCTGTGGCTGGATCGAGAGTGATTGACATACTCGACATAAAGTTCCGGGAAGGTGGCAATATTTCGTACTGCGCGCCGTTAACTTGTAATACATCGCCCGGTCGAATCATGCCCGACGGAAAGATATCGGAGTCAAGGTCCGCCGGCAGTAAATCTTGTTCATCGCTCTTGCTGCGAACTACGAACTCCAGCACGATCGTCGGTCCAACGGTGGACGGAGGATAGTCGCCGACGAACGACCGGTTCGCGTTGCGAAAATTACTCGCCACACGCACCATCGAACTGTCGCTAAACCCCACATAAGGCTGTGGCTGTTCGGCCAGAAAGACTTCGAGGCAAACGGGGCGATCATTGGCTGCGCCTGTGTCTTGCGAGAGCTTTTTGAAGCCAACGCCAAACGGGCGGCCTTCGCCGGCTGCTTTGGCCATCGCCAGCGAGATGAATGTGTTGAGCCCTCGGCTCGCCTCGCGAATCCGCCGCTCGCCGGTCCGCGGCGCGAGCAAAGGGAGTACGGCAGCGACCAGAATGCCGAGGATCACGATGACGATTAATAGCTCAACGAGCGTGAGGCCGCGACGCGGCGGGGCTGGGGGCTGGGGGCTGGGGGAAGGGGATATCCCAGGCGAGCCGTAAGCGTGAGCGACCGGAGTGGAAGTCGCTTGCGTCCCGGTCGACTCCGGGCGCTGACGCTGACGGCTCGCCAGATAGTTGGAAGTGGGTTTTTTCATGGTAAGCAGCTAGCGATGGTCGAGCCGAAGTTTTATTCAGCCGTGATGAGGTGGTAGGTGATGTTGTCGGTCGATTCTTCGGTATCGATTTGAATGACGCCGCTCGACTGTGTGGAGTCACTCAAGACGGGAGTACCGAGGTAGCCGACGACTCCGCCCGTGTTGCCCGGGTCGGCCGCATAGGTACGGTAAGGATTGATTCCCCCCGAATTCCAAATCGTCGTCCCACGCGCCGCGAAGACGCCATATCGTTCGTCTTGACCAGCGGAAAAAATCAGCGGAACAAGGCGAAAGGCCTTCGGATCGCTACGGTACAAATCGAAAGGATCGTGATCGGCACCAGCAGCCGCCACCCAGGCAGGTTGCGCCGGGTCGCCGAGCAAAGCCGCGCTCGACTGCACTGACGAAACAAAACCGGCCGGCCAACGTAGCCACTCGACCGGATTGCCCCAGCCGTCGAGGAACTCGTAGGCTCCGTCGCCATCGGTATCGCCAATTTGATATTCCGCAAACAGGCCGCGAGCTTCACCGTCGGCAGTGGCGAACATGACTGTCATATAAAGGCATTCGGCACCTTGGTTAGCAAGGATAGCGTCCATCGACGCCGTGCGGGCGATTCGCGCGTACTCGCGCCGGTAGGCTTCGTTGAGCGGAGTTGGTCCGCCGTAAGCGCTGCCCGACGACGAAGCGAGAAACCTTGGCACACCCACTGACCCCGACTGTGCGGCAGTGACAACTGCCAGCGGGTTCGACGACCCGCTGAACGGAACCGGCGCGAGCCAGACATCGCTCCACCGATCAGGCATCTCGAGCATCATCAATTCACGCAATGCGTAGAGTCGTGACTCGGCCATAATCGCGCCGCGTTGGCCGCCCGATGTCGCCGCTTTGAGACGCGTGTCGGTCGGGGTACCAGCACTCGAATTAACCACCGCCCGCCGCGTGCGGTAGGTATCGTACTGCTGCATCACCAGCGTATGAATCCGGTCGACGACCCCCTTGGTGCGGCTCACCCGGCCGGTCGTCGCAACGCCAGCCGCCACGCCCAACAGCAGCGTCGAGAGGATGCCGATGATGGCGATCACGACCAACAGCTCAACGAGCGTAAAGCCGAGGCGTGGGCGAGCCGTGAGCGCCGGCGACCGGAGCTGGTGACCGAACGAAAACTCCGGTCGCTGACGCTCGCGGCTCGAAGAGCTTCGCTGACGCGCGCGGCTCGCCTGATTTTTGTTGCGAAACATCATTACGGTTGATCGTCGGCCAGAGTCGAGTTGTTCGTGAAGTTGGTGATCGTGTCCCCCAATTCGCCAATGAAGGGACCTTCGGGATAACGCAGCAACGTGGTCGGTGCTGGGTCGCTCTTGTCGGCGGTGGGGTCGATGAAGAAGACCGAGAAGTCACCCCACAGGTTGTCGAGACCACAACAGAGAACTTGGCACTTCTCTTCGTTGGCGTAGCGAATGTCGCGGATCGCCGGGGAAGTGTTAGTTGATACGGTACTGCTGAGTGTTTTGACGCCTACCACTAGATCGTCGGCGGCGACCTGGGGGTGCAACCGGTCGTTGAGGCCCCGCGAGCAATCGAGATAAACGAACGGCTTCTTGGCGTACTGGGGAGTGTAAGTCCAGAAATTGATGCGACGCTCCTGCTGATTTCCATTAACGTTGACGGTGTAGGCGATCGAACGCCCATCAAAAGTTTCGTCGCTGTTGCGCGGGCCGAGCCGGGTGACATCGAAGTCGAGAATGGGGACGCGTTTGGCGAGGTCTTCGCCATCAGCCACTTTGAACGACGGACCACCGGGGCCCGAAATCGGATACTGGGCATCTTTGCTAAAGCCGCCGAGCCAGAAGTAAATCGCCTCGGCAGGAGTTAAACCACCTGGCAAGTTCGCACTGTTGCTCCCTATTCCGGCAATCGCTTGCAAGAGGGCTTCTGGCTCGCGGCTCCGGGGGAACGCTTTCTTGAAGTGAGTGACAAAGTCTTTGTAAACAGAATCGGTGGTCGACTGGGCATTGATCACATTCGGTGGGTAAGACCCCCCCGAGATGTCGTTGCCATATTGTGTGAAGGCGTCGTTGATCTGGTTGATCTCGGTCCGCATAGCCGCCCTGCGTGCCGACTGAATGGCGCCATTCCCGGCGACTAGCAGGAGCGAGGCCAAGACACCAATGATGGCGATCACGACCAGGAGTTCGATGAGCGTGAATGCGCTTCGCTGGTGGGCGGTGAGCGGTGGGCGGTGGGCAGCATGGCGATTTGTGTGGTGCATGATTATTCGACTAAATGATTTGAGTAATTGGTTTTGATGTGTTCACTCCGACGAGGCGTAGCTCGTCGGCTATCGATTTCGTTCGTCGCTTATTGTTAGCTGAGGTTTTCGATCAAACTCACGAGTGGGATGAAGAGTGCGATGACGATAAAGCCGACCGCGCCGCCGAGAAACACAATCAGCAACGGTTCCATCAGCTTCGTGAGACTGTCGGTGAGCACCGCGACCTCTTCGTCGAAGACGTCGGCCACTTTGTAGAGCATTGTGTCGAGTTCGCCGGTTTCTTCGCCGACGTCGACCATGTTGACGACGAGGTCGTCGACAACCCGTTGTTTGTATTTCATCAGGTAAATCAGCGCACCGATGACCGGTATCGAGGTGATCCAGAAGAAGAGCGCCACGGGATGAAAACCGGGCGTCGAGTTTTCTTTCATCGGCTTCGCCAGCGACTCACCGTCGCGAATCGCTTCGCTGATTTTCGTGTACATCCGCTCGAACACGGCATTGCCTGCCGTGTCGCGGGTGATGTTGAGCGCTTCGAGGATCGGTACGCCACTGGCGACCAACGTCCCCAGCGTTCGTGTCGTGCGGGCGACGGTGTTCTTCTCGACGATTTGGCCGAAGATGGGGACCTTAATCACGTATTGATCCCAGCCCATTCGACCCGCTTTGAATTTGCGAATGAGTTTAATGAACAACATAATCGACATCGGAATCAGCGGAATCAAAAACCAATAGCTGGCAACCCAGTTGCTGAGGGTCACCAGCAGCACCGTCATCGGCGGCAGAGGCAGATCGAAGTCGGTGAAAATTTCCTCGAAGCTCGGCACGATAAAAATCATGATCATCGTTAAAATGAGCGTCGCGATACCAACGACGAAGACCGGGTAAACCATTGCTCCTTTTACTTTGCGTTTGAGCGACTCGGCCCGCTCTTGGAAGTCGGCCAGACGCTGAAGAATCAACTCTAGCGCACCACCCGCCTCGCCCGCTTTAATCATGTTGACGTAAAGGCGATTGAAACACTTGGGGCTTTTGGCCATTGCTTCGCTGAGCGTCGCCCCCCCTTCGATTTCGTCACAGGTGTCTTCGAGCGAATACTTGAGCCGCCCCGGTTTGCACTGGGTGGCGAGAATGCGCAGGCTTCGCAAGATCGGTAGCCCCGCGTCTTGTAGAATAGAAAGCTGTCGCGTGAACGTTGTGAGCTGGCGGCTTTTGACGCCACCGAAGACGAACCCGCGTTTTTTCTTTTTGCTCGCGTTGGTTTCGGCTGCCGTCTTGCGATTCTTCTTGACCGAGATTTTGGTCACGAAGTAGCCCATCTGGCGAATCGTCGCTTGCGCTTCTTCCTCGGTCTGCGCTTCGATCACATCTTTGATCTCAGCACCCGTGGCGTCCATCGCTTCGAATTGGAAAGTAGGCATTGTAGTAGTCTTCAGTAATCAGTTTTCAGTTATCAGTGAAAAAACGTTACCAGTTTTTAATTGCCGTCGCCGACAACTGAAAACCGATAACTGACAACTTTGCTAGGCTTCCATAATTGTTTCGCGGATCACTTCTTCGGGGGTGGTGGTTCCTTCGAGCGCGGCTTTCATGCCGGCGTCGCGGAGGGTGACCATGCCACCCTTGCGGGCCGCTTCGCGTAGAGCTTCAGTTTGACAGTTATCCATGATTAGGTCACGCAATTGGTTGTTCATGACCATCAATTCAAAGAGCCCGACGCGACCTTTGTAGCCGGTGTTGTTACAGACTTCGCAGCCGCCGCCGCGATAGAATTTTTTGCCGCGGGCTTCTTCGGGGGTCATTTCGAGGTCGTCGAGTATCTCGCGCGATGGCTCGTATTCTTCGCGGCAGTTCTTGCAGATGCGCCGCACGAGCCGTTGCGCGAGAATGATCTCGACCGTCGCCGTAATGAGGAACGTCGGGACTCCCATGTCCTTCAGTCGAGTGATTGTGCTAGGGGCGTCGTTCGTATGAAGGGTGCTGAAGACGAGGTGACCGGTCAGCGAAGCCTGGACGGCGATTTCGGCCGTTTCGAGGTCGCGAATCTCGCCGACGAGAATCTTATCGGGGTCTTGCCGCAGGATGGCCCGCAGGCAACTGGCGAAGGTGTTGCCGATCGAGGCGTCGATCGGCACCTGAATGATGCCGTCGATGTCGTATTCGACCGGATCTTCGGTCGTAATTAGTTTGTCTTCGATCGTGTTGAGCTCGTTGAGCGCGGAGTAGAGCGTCGTCGTCTTGCCGCTACCGGTCGGTCCGGTGACGAGCACGACTCCGTTGGGGCGTTTGATCGCTTCGCGAAAACCGACGAGTGTGTCGTTGTCCATGCCGACTTTCTCGAGGTCGAGCGATACGACCGAGCGATCGAGCACCCGCATGACAACGCTCTCGCCGAACATGGTCGGCAGCACGCTCACTCGCAAGTCGACTTGGTGGCCACCGACCGACAGCTCGATGCGACCATCTTGTGGCATCCGCCGTTCGGCAATGTCGAGATTGGCCATCACCTTGATGCGGGTCGTGATTGCGAACGCCAAGTGACGCGGCGGCGGCACCATTTCGTAGAGCACACCGTCGGCCTTGATGCGAATGCGGAACTCGTCTTCAAACGGCTCGAAGTGCAAGTCGCTTGCGTGATCTTTGATCGCGAGCAATAGCACCATGTTGAGCAGCTTACGCACCGGCGCGCTGTCGGCGAGAGCTTCGACGCTGGTCAAGTCGATCGGCCCATCGCCCCCGACTTCGGCCGCCGCTCGGGCGAGGTCTTTATCGTTTTCGAGATCGTAGACGATGCTCTCGACGCTCTCGGTATTCTCGCCATAATAGCGCTCCAGCGCTGCCATCATGGCGCTTTCGGTCGTCACGACGACGCGAATGTTGAAGCCGAGAAAGGTTCGCAGTTCGTCTTGAACACCCAGGTTTTGGGGATCGCACATGGCAACCGTTAGCGTGTCGTTCGCGAACGTGACGGGAACGATGCGATACATTTGCGCCATTGGCTCGGTCACTTTGCCGAGCACTTCTTTGTCGATGGTGAGGTCGGTAACGGTCACGACCGGCAACGACATTTGTTCGCCGAGCGACTGCGCGATCTGTTCTTCGCTGACGAGGCCCATGTCCATGGCGACGCGACCGAAGAGTTGACCCGGATGTTGCTTCTGTTCATCGACCAACAGTTCGAGCTGTTCGTCGGTGATGAAACCGAGGTCGACCAGAATTTGTCCGATGCGTCGCATTGCCATAAGAATGTCGTCTCTGCTTGTCGCTTACTTTCTTGAGCCGACGGCGCTAGCCGCGGGTGTTTCTTGTTTCTTTAATCCGACGGCGCTAGCCGCGGGTTCTCGATGTCGGACTTCAACTTGACGCTACCCGCGGCTAGCGCCGTCGGCTGATTTTCTTCGTCAAACATCACGTGCGTTGGGATCGTCGTCGAACATTCCCCGTTCGGCTGCGGCAAAGCGGGCGGCGAGGTCGTCGGGGGAGTTGCATTTGGCGAGGGCGTCTTCTTTCGACACCAGGCCATCTCTCCAAAGTTTGAAAATGTGGTCGTCGAGCAGTTGCATCCCGTACTTCGAGCCAGTTTGAATCTGTGATGTGATACGGAAAATTTTATTTTCGCGAATCAAGTTGGCGATGCCCGAATTCACGACCAACGTCTCAAACGCGGCAACACGTCCGCCGCCAACTTTCTTGAGCAGTTGCTGCGAGAGAATGCCAATGATCGACGAGGCCAGTTGTGTGCGGATTTGGTCTTGTTGGTTAGTCGGGAAGACGTCGATGATGCGGTTAATCGTGCCCGCCGCGCTCGATGTGTGCAGCGTGCCGAACACAACGTGCCCCGTTTCGGCGGCCGTGATGGCGGCTTCAATCGTTTCAAGGTCGCGCATTTCGCCGACGAGAATCACGTCGGGGTCTTGCCGCAGTGCGCGGCGAATCGCTTCGGAGAAGCTCGTCACGTCGACGCCGACTTCGCGCTGGTTGACGGTCGACTTCTTATGATTGTGTTGGAACTCGATCGGATCTTCGATAGTGATGATGTGGTGGTCGAGGTTTTCGTTGAGGTAGTCGACCATCGCGGCCAGCGACGTACTCTTGCCAGAGCCGGTTGGACCGGTGACGAGCACAAGCCCACGTGGGCGGATAATGATCTTCTTAAAAATCTCGGGCAGTTTGAGTTGGTCCATCGTAAACAGGTCGACCGGAATCTGCCGAAGCACCATCGCCACGTTGCCACGTTGCCTGAAGATCGACACGCGGAACCGGGCCTGTTCGCCGAAGGCAAAACCAAAGTCGGTGCTACCGGTCTCTTGGAACTCTTGCTGGCAACGATCGGGCGTGATGCTCTTCATCAATCCAATCGTGTCGGGCGGTTCAAGTACTTTGGTTTTGAGCTTCTGCATCCGGCCATGGAGTCGCAGCACGGGAGGTTGCCCGACCGTAATGTGCAAGTCGCTCGCGCCCTGTTTAATGGCGGCCGACAGCAGTTTGTCAATTAAGATCGTGCCCATGGCAATTTACTCAAGCCGAGAGTTTGGCGGTCGATGTGCGCGCAACAACACACCGTTTGCACCCGGCGGCAGAGGCTACTGTTCCGTGCTTTGTGAGAGCATTCAAGAGATAAGTCTTTGCTAAGCGAGTCGTCGCGCCCCCGCGACTGGCGACTTGCTGGCATCGCGAGCTCGGCGGAAGCAAACTGGTATTAGGAACGAGGCAATGACAATCATTTCCCTCGCACCGCTTCCGCCACGTGCTCGTTACATTATTTACTCTGCTATCAGCAGACTCAAGCATGATGTGAAGGAATTGTCGGGCGATATTGGCCACGACAAGCAATTGAGTGGCTTGTTTCGCTCGACCGAACTGCCTTGCCAGGAAGCTAGGCGACCTCCGATCTCAATACGCAGACTTAACTTGTCGATCGTCGTGCCGCCGAAAATCCTGGCGAACGACACCACGCCCGTCTCGTCGGCCAATACCTGATGATCTAATGCTCCGACTTCTTTGCAACGCGGAAGACCTCTTCGATGGTCGTTGTGCCGTTGAGCACTTTGAGGATCGAATCGTCCCAAAGTGTTGTCATGCCTAGCTTTATGGCTTCTTTTCGGATGTCCTGGGTGGCGGCGCCCTGGAACGTGAGCTCGCGAATCCGGCTGTTCATTGTCATCAATTCGAACACACCAAGCCGACCCCGATAGCCGCTACCCCCGCATGAGCTACACCCCCGGCCTTTCATGAAAGTGGCTGTCTCGGCCTGCTCGGGAGTGATGCCGGTTGCCCGCAACTCGCTCTCGGTTGGGGTGTGCGGCGCTTTGCACTTCTTGCAAACGACGCGGACCAGGCGCTGGGCCAGCACACCAATAACGCTTCCCGCGACCAGGTAATTAGGGACCCCCATATCGACCATACGTGTAATAGCTCCGGGCGCATCGTTCGTATGTAAGGTACTGAAAACTAAGTGTCCTGTTAAACTTGCTTGAATTCCCATCGATGCCGTCTCGTAATCTCGCATTTCGCCCACCAAAATAATGTTGGGGGCTTGCCGCAACATGGCGCGGATAATCTTCGAGAAGTCGAGCCCGATGTTGTGCTTCACCTCGACTTGGTTAATGCCCGGCAAATAGTATTCGACCGGATCTTCGGCCGTGATGATCTTGCGGTCAGGGCGGTTCAACTCGTTCATCGCCGCGTAGAGTGTCGTCGTTTTTCCCGACCCGGTCGGACCGGTCACGAGCAGAATGCCGTTCGGGCGGCGGATGAGGCTGCGGAAAACCTTAAAGTCGCGCTCGGAAAGCCCCAACTGCCGCACTCCGACCTTGATGTTGTCTTTGTCCAAAAGCCGCATGACGCAGCTTTGTCCGTGGCTGGTCGGTAGCATGCTCACCCGCAAGTCGAGTTCTTTGCCCCCGGCGGTGATCTTGATGCGACCATCCTGCGTGCGTCGACGCTCGGCGATGTCCATGCGAGCGAGGATTTTGATACGAGAAAGCAAAGCTCCGAGTAGCCGTCTGGGGGGGCTATCGCGCTCGACCAGCACTCCGTCGATGCGGTAGCGAATCCGCACTCGGTCTTCGAATGGCTCGACGTGGATGTCGGATGCCCGCAACTGGACCGCTTCGCCGATCATTAGTTGTACGAGCCGCACGATGGGAGCACTCGACTCGTCGACATCCTCATCTCCATCGCTGTCGCCATCTTCGGTTTCAGTGAAGTCAATCGCAGTGTCGGTGAATTCCTGCAGCATCGAGTCTGCCGACTCGTCCATCCCTTGGCCATAGTTGCGGTTGATCGCTTCGAGAATGCTTTCGCGAGTGGCGATCGCAATGTCGATCTTGCGGTTCAGAATGAACTGCAGTTTGTCGATGGTGTCGAAGTCCTGAGGGTCGCTCACTAGCACCCTCAGCGATCCATCTTCCTCGGCGAGCGGAATCACCGCGTTTTCGCGGGCGACCGACTCGGGCACCAGTTCGACTACAGAGGGCGGAATCGCCACGTCTTTAAGATCGAAGAACTCATAGCCAAACTGCTTGGCCATCGCCCGGCTGATCGCTTCGCTACTGGCGTAGCCAAGCTGAACGAGGGCGTCGTTAATTTTCAGGCGATTTTTCGTCGCCATGCCACGTGCTTCGGCCAACTGATCGTTGCTGACGATGTTTGCACGAACCAGATAATCGCCGATGTCTGCCATAGTGACTCAATGTCTTGAAAAGCAACTGCAAAGCGGGCACGAACGACGTAAATGCCTATCCTTGCTAGACTAGTGGCGGCGCGAGGGGGTGTCAACTAATGCGATAACGCGCGGCACGTGGTGGGGCGAGTGAGGGTCACCCAACTCCCAAGACTTGTTGGGTCACTTGATTAAGCAACGAGGGACACACGAGCGACGCCGTCGAGGGTAATCACAACTGGTTGCCGCAAAACGAACTTGGTCGAATTCCTTGCCCGTTCGCATAAATGGCTGTCCTGAAGAGCTCCTCGGAGAGTTCCTGCACGCGCAAATGGGAGTGCTCGTTTGTTTGTTGGCGTCGAAGGGGGGGGGTTAGGTTGGTAGTCAGGTTTTGATCGTTTTGAACGCGAAATCGCAAGATCTCTTCTCGCGTTCAAAACCTCCCTCCGTTCATCGCGATTAACTTGCAAGAACACCTTGTTTTGCATTCGATTCTTACCGTTGCTGCTGAGTGATTGACCTGGGTTTTGAACGACCGTTTGGTTCAGAACGATCAAAACTCTTGCTTTGCCTTTGGTAGCCGAAGTGGCAACACTTCGGGTCTTTACTCGTTTGCATCCGAACTCTTGCGAGTCCGGCTGCGGTCGTCACGCACGCTGTTCTATCACACGGCGTGGCCGATTTCGACGATCATTTTTGGCCACTTGGCAAGGCCGCCACCGCACCGAGAGGGCGAGGCTCCTACAGAGCAGGGTGCCACCGATGCACTACTGCTAACGCTCGGGTCGTACCCTGCAATCCAGGCTGACGGGCCGGGGACCTGTCGTACGCATTAACCTGCTGCGCGGCTGACGCGAATCTCGCGGCCTTGCGTTGGATGGTAAACGGCCGGTTCGTCGTAGCCGTCGCCGTCCCAGTCGCCGGCGATCGGTTGGTCGTTTGCCGTTCCCATTTCGAACACCCGGTCGCGGGCGTCGAGCGCTCGATCGCCGTTGGAGTCGAGCGTCCAGCGGCCGGCGGCGTAAGTGCCGATGTCGTCGATGCCGTCGCCGTTCCAGTCGCCGACGACAGGGACGCCTTCGCCGAAGGCGAAGCTGGCGTCACGCTCGTCGAAGCGACCGTCGCCATTGATGTCGAGCCAGAAGGTGCCGCCGCGGAAGACGCCGATGGTGGCGATACCGTCGCCGTTCCAGTCGCCCGTGATGGGAAAGTCGTCGGGGACGCCGTAGTCGAAGACGTGGTCGATCAGGTCAGCGCGCGGCTCCCCATTTTCGGTCAGCCGGAGCGCGCGATTGCCAAGCGTCGCTTCATCGACGACCGGTGGCATGTTTTTCATTTTGCCAGCGATGCGGGACGGGTAGTTTTCGGCATCGGGCTGTCCCGCCTCGAAGGCGATGTGCTGAAGGTCGCCGAGCCAAGCGGGTCCGAAGATGGCGATGTCGGTTTTGCCGTCGCCGTCCCAGTCGCCGGTGGCGGGCAGGTCGGCTGCGGTACCGAGTCTGGCGTAGAGGTCCGAGGCATCCCAGCGACCGTTGCCGTTGAGGTCGAGCAGCCAATGGCCATGCAAGAAGATGCCCATCTCTTCGCGACCGTCGCCGTCCCAGTCGCCCGAGACGGGCCGGGCATCGGGGTTGCCGAAGACGAGGGCTTCGATGGTATCGTCGTCGCCATTTTCATCTTCGCCGATGAGACGGAGCCATTCGCCCCGCTCGATATCGTTCTCGATGTCGGTCGTGTCCAGCATTTGAGTGTTCAGGAGCACCCGCGATGCTTCGTCGATTCGCATCGAACGAGGCTGGCCACCGTTCACGACGCTGAGGTGCCAGGTCCAACCCCCAACGGAACCGCCGAAGCCGAACGGTTCGACCGTGACGCGGGTGATGCGGAACAGCGGGTCGTAAGGGGGAGCCAAGGGGGCCGGTGGTCCGAAGAACACCGGTGGCGGCAATGGTGGTGGCGGGTCTTCGGGCGGAAAGAAGAAGGGCTGAACCCGCACTTCGCTAAAGTTGTTCTCGACGCTGCTTTGGCCCACGCCGAGCGGGATGCGGGCGATCGCGTCGTTGCCAAACGTCAGGCGGAATTGTGAGATGATTTGGCTCTCGAGTTCGGTCATGTGGTCGATTTGCTGACCGAGACCCGAGGGGAGAGGATTCACTGCCAGCCCGCCCAGCGACCCTTGGGTATCGATGCCGTCGATGAGTCCCTCAGGGTGAATCTCGACGACGGCATACGTGCCGCCGGGGAGGCCCGTGAACTGATAGAAGCCATTGGCGTCGGTCGTCGTCCGCAGTGGTCCATCGGGATAAATGCCAGGCAACACGTCTTCGCTGAAAATCGGTTCGCCCGAAGTGCCATCGCGAAGTTCGATGACGATGCCCACGAGCGGCGTGTCGTCGCCGGTGCGTTGTCCGTCGCGAAGTGGACTGATGTCCTCGGGGAGCGGATCGGTGGTGACGATCGGCGCGCCGTCGATGAAGACATAGCCACTGAGCTGGGCGGGGGGCATCTCGCAGAAGTCGTATTCGGCCAAATGCTGATCGCTGCCGACGAGAATGTCGCCCATGTGGTTGGCGCCGAAGAACGAACCTCCACCGGTACCAATGTGATAGCCAGCGTCGAAATAGTCTTCGGGCTGAAGCTGGCGAACCGAGTAGTGACCCGGCGGCAGGTTGTCGAATTTGTAGCGACCTTCGTCGTCGGTGAGAGTGATTGCGATGACTTCGCCAGCGGAGTTGAGCAACTGGATCGTCACGCCGCTGAGCGGCGGGTAGTTTTCGTCGGGCTCGCAGTCGGGAGTCGTGGTGACGTGAACGACGCCCATGATGCTGCCGGGCAGCAGTTCGCCAAAGTTGTATTCGACGCCTGCTTCACCATAGTCGATGGTGATTTCGCAGATCATGTCGCCCGGGTTGGTGGCTTCGCCACCAAGATTACCGGGGGTGTCGAGGCCATCGAGCCAACCGGTCGGCTGGATTTCCATCACGCAGTAGGTGCCCGCTTCGAGATTCGAGAACTGATAGAACCCATTGGCGTCGGTCACAGCCCGCAAGCCGGTGTCATTGCCGGCCGCGTCGATGAGTTTGAGTGTAACGCCACCGATGCCTGCTTCGCTGGGACGATCGAAACTGCCGTCGTTCGAGCGGTCGTGGTAGACATAGCCCGAGAGGGTGACACCAATTTTTTCGCAAAAGTCATATTGAGTCGCGTTTTCGCCCGAGCCGAGCATGATGTCAGTGATGAGGTCGTTGGTCACGACGCCTCCGGCGGTGCCGGCACGTTCGCCGCCGTCGTAGAAGCCGGTGGGCTGGTGTTCGTGAACTCGATATTCGCCAGGTCGCAAACCGGTGAAGATGTACTCGCCATCGGCATTGGTATAGGTTGTTTCAATCACATTGCCCGCCGAATCCAAGAGGTCGATCTGAACGCCCTCGATAAGAATGTCGGGGTCGTCGAAATCGCAGTCGCCGTCGGTCGATGCGTGAACGCGACCGGCGATGCTGGCGGCGAGCAGTTCGCCAAAGTTGTATTCGGTAGCGTTGTCGCCATAGGTGAGGATGACGTCACAGATCATGTCGCCCGGCGGCGGATTGTCGGCGGAGCCGCCGTGGCTGCCGGGGGTGTCGGTGCCGTCGAGCCACCCGGCGGGGTGGACTTCCATGACGCAGTAGGTGCCGGCCGCGAGGTCGGTAAACTGATAGAAGCCGATCGAATTGGTGGTGGCACGCAGCCCGGTGTCGTTGCCGTTGGCATCCATCAATTTCAGGACGACACCACCGATGCCTTCTTCGCCCGGGCGGTCGAAGCTGCCATCGTCGGAGCGGTCGTGGTAGACGTAGCCCGAGAGTGTCGCGCCGATGAATTCGCAGAAGTCGTAATTAATGCCCTGTTGGCCAGCGGCAAGGATGATGTTGCTAATGAAACTGAAGTCGTCGGCATCGCTGGTCGAGCCGCCGAGAGAACCGATGCGTTCGCCGCCGTCGAAGTATTCGGACGGTTGATGTTCGCGGACTTGATAGATACCCGGCGCGAGATTCTCGAAGCGGTATTCGCCCAGCTCGTTCGTCGTGGTCGTTTCCAAGACGTTGCCTTGGTCGTCGAGCAGATCGACTGTCACACCCGCGAGCAGTTGCTCGGGATTATCCCAATCGCAGTCGCCATTGGGGTCGACGTGAATGCGTCCGCTGATCGAACCAGGGGGCAACTCGCCAAAGTTGTATTGAACGCCCGCTTGTCCGCCGCCGAGCATGATGCCGTTGATTTCGTCGCCCGGGTTCACGGCCGCGCCGACGGTGACGCCAAGCACGGTGCCCGCTTCGTCTTTGCCGTCGAAATAGCCGGGTGGTTGGACTTCGACGACGCGGTACTTGCCGGGAACGAGTCCGGTCGCTTCGTAAAAGCCATTTTCGTCGGTCGTGAGGGTGCGAATGCCGGTGCTGCCGTTGACCGTATCGAGCGCGATGACCTGAATCGTGACGCCCGCGATACCAGGCTCGATGCCCGCGTCGTAGTGACCATCGTCGTCGTAGTCGACAAACACGTAGCCACTGATGGCGGCGGGCAATGACTCGGCAAAGTCGTTTTCGATACTGTGTTCGCCCGACGCGACGGTGATGCCGGTAATGGTGTCGACATTCAGCACCGAGCCACGAGGCTCGGCGCCAACGCGACCGGCATCGGCACCGACGCTGAAGTAGGGTTCGGGCTGCGCTTCGCGGACCTGGTACGTGCCTGGGAGTAGGCGGACACCATCCATACCGTCGCAAAACACATAGTGGCCATTCGCATCGGTGGTGGCGGTCATGCCTGTGTTGACATAGGTGCCTCCTTCGAGCTTCCAGAGCGCTAGTTCAACGCCCGCGATGCCCAGGTCGCCCGGGTCTTGGTCGTTGTCGAGATTGATGTCGTGAAAGACAGTTCCCTCGATCGTGGGGAGCAGCACCTGCGGCGCGTGAACGACTGCTCCGGCGGTGCGGTCGGTGAAGTCGTTGGTGTCGCTGTACTTGTCGTCGGGCAGGTCGAGCTGGAGCGACGTGGCGTTTTCGGCCGTTGTGCGACGGCCATCGAAGTCGTCCCAGAAACTGGCCGAGAGGGTCATGTCTTCATAACCGGTGGCAGTGAAGTCGCCGGTGAGAATGCTCCGCTGAAATTCACCCCCCTCGACGAGCGCGTTGGTGTCGACTCCCGTGGGGTCGACAATTGTGCCGTTACTGACGGCGCCGTTTTCGAAAAACTGAAACTCGTCGGCGTCGACGCTGAAAACGAGCTTCTCGCCCGCATCCCAACCCGACGTGTGAAACACGATTTGTGAGCCGCCATCGACGACCGTGAATCCATCGATGGTGAACCCCTCGTGCGAAACAACGGTCAGTCCGACCGAGGCAAAGGCTCCGAGGCCGCCGCTTTGGGTATCGAAGAACACGTCGCCCACGCTCGCGCCATCACCCGATTTGTCGCCGTCGATGACAAGACGATTGAGCGTCGTGCCGACGGCTCCACCTTCGAACGACACTTGAATGACGTCGGGCGCGGTATCGTCGCCGGTCGCTTCTTCAAAGTAAGTTGCGCCGAGCAAAATTTCGGACGAAACACCGAGATCGGCCGCCATCAACTGGCGCGGCTCGAGGTGTTCGACACGGCGCGGCTTGTTCGCCTTCACAACAACACCCTTGCGAGGCGCGCGAGGTTTGGCGGCGAGTGTATTGAGCAGGCTGCTAAGAATTCCCACGTGTTTCCTCCATGAAACGCCACGCGTTTTTAAGTTTTCAGTCAAGAGTTATCGGTTATCGATCAGAGCGTCAGGCTTCGCCAAGAACTCGGGCTCCAAGCCTGATCGCGCAGCACTCAACTGAAAACTAATAACCATTGACTGAAAACTGATAACTAGTAACTGAAAACTCATCTTGTGGCGGGTGTTTGTTCGGCAGCGAGGTTGCCCGCCAGCGGATTTAAGTCCCACAGTCGGACAGTTGTGTCGTAGCTTCCTGAGACGAGGCGGCGGCCCGTGGCGTCGCAGGCGAGCGAAGTGATGGTGCCGGTGTGGCCCGTGAGTTGGCGTTCGATGGTTTGGCTCGCCACGTTCCAGATGTGAATCGTGTTGTCGGTGCCGCCGATGGCGAGGTGATTGCTGTCGAGATAGCAGAGGCAAAAAACTTTCGCCGGACGTGTTGGCCAGGCGTTTAGTTCGCGGCCCGTGCTAGCATCGAAGAACTTGACGTCGGGTCCGTCGCCACCGACAACCACGCGGGTTCCATCGGGGCTGAATTCGACGGCGCGAATGCGTCGGGTATCGGCTGTGATGTCCATTGGGGCGGTGCCGCCGGTGAGGTCAAAAATCCGCACGATGCCATTACGCCCGGCGACCGCCAGCTTCGCGGCATCGGGTGAAATACACGCGGCCGACGTGTCGCGGCAAGGGCAGTCGAGTTGCTGGCGTGGCTCGCCAGTGGTGCTGCAGACCTGTGCATGCGTGCCAAATCCGACGGTGGCAAACTTGTCGGCCGCCGGATCGAAGGCGACGCCACGCAGCGGACCCGCGTCGTCGCGAACCGCTTCGATGAGCCGTCCATCTTGCGGACAGAACACGCAATGGGCATGGTCGTTGCCGACCGTAACGAGTCGATCGCCAGCGGGCGAAAAGGCGACACCCTTCACCCAGTCACGATGCTCGGCGAGCCGCTGCACTTGCGCGAGTCGCTGGGTATCGTAGACGCGAACGATGTGATCGTCGCCCCCGGCCGCCATCCAGCGACCATCGCGGCTCATCGCGACGCTACTGACAACCGCCGGACGATTGCCCCCGGCATCCACAAAGTCAAACACCTTTTGCGGTGCGAGTTGTTCGTTGCCGCTCGTGGCCAACTGCCAGCACGCCAGCATGACGAACAGACCGCTCCGAGTGATAGCATTCCACACTTTCATAACCAATCGCTCCCAGCCGGTGTGCGCAGAGACTCTTATCGGAGTCATCGACACCCGGGGCAGAGCGAGTGTAGTGAAAGTGGCGAAAATGCCGGTTGCGGAAGCTGGGCAAGGCGGGATCTGCGGAAGAATGGACAGGATGACAGGATTGGCGGGATTTACGCGAGAAAGACTTTCGCCAAAGGCGATTTCCAAAAGTCCTGTTCATCCTGCCGATCCCGTTATCCTGTCCAATCTTCTTTAGGCGACAAGACTGCGCGGGTCGAAACTCTGGGCGAGTTTCGCTACGGCTGATTGTTGATGACTTCGCCACCGTTGCGGGTGGCGAGGGCTCGCCAAACGAGCAACTCGATGTCGTCGGTATACGACTGCACCGAGCCGTCGAGCAAGGCCGATTGCACCTGGCCCGGGTGGGCGCTGCGTGAGGTGATCATCGCATAGGTCGGGCTGCCGTTGCTGCCATCCTTGCCTTCTTGCCAACTGTTGAAGTCGGCATCGACCTCGGTGCCTTTGAAGTCCATCGGCACATAGGTGTTCGGCGTCATCGTGGCCGTGATGCCGGTGTGGTGGACGCGGCCATCGGGCCATTCGGTGTGGCCGGTATTCTTCTTATCGCTGCCCGAGTTCACCGCCGCCACGGCATCGGCAATGGTATTGGGAATGTTCGTCGACGCCGGACCCCCGTTGCGGTTGTAGTGGGTCCACGCTTTCACTTCCGACGCCATGAGCGTGTTGCTAGTGCCGTCGGTGACTTTTGCGAGCCGCAAATTGCTGTTGGGATAGAAGGGCCCGTCGCCCCCTTTGCTGGTCGCCGGGTCGAACACAAACCAGGTGCCCATGTTGAATCCATAGTTGGTGGGCCACAACAAAACTTTGCCGCCGCCCGGGTCGCGCACTTCGGCCGCTTTGTCGTCGCTGGGACATTGAAACGGTTCGATGCGAACATTGTTGATCGGCTGCTGAAAGTCCCAGCCCACTTCGAGGTCAACTAAGTTTCGCAAGTTCTCTTGCTCGAGGAACGGCATGATCCGTCCATGCACGCCCCACGACCCGTTGTTGGCGGTCGAAGTCGTTTGCAAGTTGACGAGTGCGCTAGGGGGAAGATGCTTGTAGGTACTCTCGTAATTCATCACCCCCAGCGATAGCTGCTTGAGGTTGTTCTTGCACTCGGTCCGCCGCGCGGCTTCGCGGGCGGCCTGCACCGCGGGGAGCAGGAGCGCGACGAGAATGCCGATGATGGCGATGACGACCAGTAGCTCAACGAGCGTAAAGGCACGTGCTTGAATATTTTGTCGTGTCACAGGGGGGGGTTCCAATTAGGGCGGGGGTGATAAAAGCCGACGGCGCTAGCCGCAGGCAAGGGTGAAAAACCCGCGGCTAGCGCCGACGGCTCAATTCGAAACGCGCGTCACAGGACAGTGTTGTGGTTACAGTAGAAGCAGGCCAAAAATAGAGCAAACGGCGGGCCAGACTTCAGCATGGTCTGCAATGCGGCTACGTTGGCCTGTTAGAGTAACCACCCGCCCGAAGAGACTCTACCACGAGTCGGAATTTGCGACGCACGTGTCGCGCTAATCAACACGACGTTGGCCGCACTGCTATGAGATATTCGCTCCGAAATCAACTATTGCTGCCGCTTTTGGCTGTCGCGCTAGCGAGTTTGCTGGCCGTTGGTCTGCTCAGTGCGTGGTGGGTGACAACGGCGACACGCGAGAGAATCGAAACGCAATTGGCCGGCGTGGTCCGTGTGCTGGCCGACCCACGGTTCCCGCTCACACGGCCGGTACTCGAACAAATGCGCGACCTGTCGAAAAGCGAATTTGTCGTCGTCGGCGAGTCGGGCGAACAACTTGCGACCAGCGGGCCATCGCTCGACGCCACGACTCCATCGCGAGAACTGCCGCGCGATGGTTCGCAAATCGCGCTCGGGCCGCGGATCGAAACGGGGGGACGGGGCTACTATCACTCGTCTTTAAGGTTAGCCACGGCGACCGGAAAGACGCGGCCGGCGGTGCTGCATGTGCTCTATCCGACCGACGAATACGATTCCGCCTGGCGCGCCGCGTTCGTGCCACCGCTCTTGGTAGGGTTGCTCTCAATTACCGGCGTGTCGCTAGTGGCGACGATTGTCGCCAGCCGAGTGGCTGGCGTGGGCCGTCGACTTGGACGCGAGGTGCGGCGGCTCGCCACGGGCGACTTTTCGCCCGTCGCATTGCCGAATCGCGACGATGAACTCCGCGACTTGGCCGAGGCCATCGATCAAACGGCAATGCAACTCGCTAGCTACGAACAACAGGTCCGCGAAACCGAGAAACTACGGACCGCCAATTTGCTCGGCGCGTCGCTCGCTCACGAGATGCGCAACGTGGCAACCGGTTGTCGGATGGCGCTCGATCTTCATGGTAATACATGTTCGCAGCCTGGCGACGACACGCTCGACGTCGCAAGGCGGCAACTCTCGCTCATGGAAACTCGGTTGCGAAGGTTCTTGCAGCTCGCCAAGCCGGGCGAGTCGTTGCCGCGAGTTGCCGTCGATATCGGACAAGTGGTCGACGAGATTGTGAATCTGGCGAGACCGATTGCAAAACACGCGCGAACTTCGTTCGAATGGCAGCGACCGATCGACTCAATGGTGGTCGCGATCGACCGCGAAGAGTTTGTCCAATCCGTGCTCAATCTGTTGCTCAATGCGATCGATGCCGTGCGACCGGTCGAAGGGGGGGCCATCGCGGTCGAGCTTGCGGCACGCGGCTTGCAAGCGGAACTGATCGTCAGCGACAACGGCCCCGGTCCGAGCGAGTCGGTCGCGGCAAGAATGTTCGAGCCGTTTGTCACCGACAAACCCGAGGGGGCCGGTTTGGGGCTTGCCGGGGCAATGCGATTCGCCGGCCAGCACGCTGGCGGGCTACAATGGAAACGCACGAATGGTCGCACTCAATTCGTGATGACATTGCCCCTCGAAAAGGAAACATGAAGTTGGCGAGGATACTGGTTGTCGATGACGAAGAGGCCATCTGTTGGGGCATCGAGCGGCTCGCCCAGCAGCGTGGGCACGAGGTGCGCGTTGCGCCGACTGCGGAGCTTGGCGTGCAACTCGCGGCCACGGTCGACTTCGACCTGCTGCTGCTCGATGTGCGACTGCCGGGCATGGACGGGCTGTCGGCCATCGAACATTTCCGTCACCACCTGGGCAATGTGCCGATCATCGTCATGACCGCCTTCGGCGACTTGGCGACGGCCGTGCGTGCGCTCAGCGCCGGGGCATTCGAGTATGTCGTCAAACCGTTCGACGTTACGGAGATTTCGTCGGCGATCGAAAGAGGCCTGCAATGGGCCTTGCAACCGGCGAGCGCGTTGTCGCCGACCGACGATGGTGAACTCGACGGTATGGTTGGTCAATCGCCCGCCATGCGACAGGTGTTCAAGCGCATCGCGCTGGCCGCCCATAGCGATGTGTCGGTGATGCTCGTCGGTGAAAGTGGTGTCGGCAAAGAAGTGGCCGCCCGCGCGATCCACAACCACAGCCGCCGCGCATTGAAACCGATGGTGGCGGTGAACCTCGCGGCGCTCAGCCCTTCGCTGGCCGAGGCCGAACTTTTTGGCCATGTCGCAGGCGCTTTCACCGGCGCTCAGCACGCCCGCAAAGGACTGCTCTCGCAGGCGAACGGCGGAACGCTGTTTCTCGACGAGGTTGCGGAGATTCCCATGTCGCTGCAAGCCAAACTGCTGCGCGTGCTCGACTCGGGCGAGGTGTTACCGGTCGGTGCCGATGTGCCGGTGCAGTCGAAGTTTCGCGTTATATCGGCCACGCACAGAAACCTAGAGCAACAAGTCGCAGCGGGCGAGTTTCGCCACGACCTATTCTTTCGTCTCAGCGCGTTCCCGATTCCCCTGCCACCACTCCGCGAGCGCGACGACGACATTGTGCGATTGGCCGAATTCTTCGTGACGCAGCTCGGCGATGCCAGCGGCAACGATATTCACCTCGACCCGGCGACCGTGGTCGAATTGCGCCGTCGCCCTTGGCACGGCAACGTCCGCGAATTGCGGAACGCGATTGAACACGCCCTGGTGTTGGCCCGCAGCGGGTCGGTGCTGCCGAGCCATTTGCCCGAGCCGCTTCCCAATTGGAGCGAAAGCCCGTCGATCGCTGGCGACAGTTTCACGCAGCTTGCGACCGCGTTTGCCGAAAAGTTGCTCGCCGACGCGTCGGCCGACGGCTTGATCCACGAGAAGTTTATCGAGGCCATCGAACCGATGCTGCTCGAGCGGGCGCTGGCCGAGCACAATGGCGAAGTCGCCCCGGCGGCTCGCGCGCTGGGGCTCCACCGCACCACATTGCGTCGAAAGCTCGATCAATATGGGATCGAGACGAAGAAGTAGCTGCGAGGGATGACTCGCTTAAGACATGATTTCTTCTGGCTCTGCAATCTCGGCCGGTTTGATTTCCTTCGATTCCCAAAACGCAAGGAAAAACAACACCATGATCGCGGCCGCCATGATCGCGGGGGCGATCCAGAATTCTTTCCACTGGTTCATCGTGTCGGCCAGTAGTTGGCTGTCGACGCCGTCGGGCATGTTGCGACTGAACATCGAAAGAAACGACTCGAAGAAACCGACGGAAGTTTCGCCCCGAGCCGACTTGATCGCCGTTTCGAGTTCCCCCTGGCTCGTTACTGTCGATCCGAACAAATCGCCCGCGACCCAATAGCCAAAGAACATGCCCACACCCTGGGTGAAGAATACGAGCAGGCTCTGTGCCTGGTTGCGAACTTCGGTTGGTGCTTTTTGGTCGGTGTACATGAAGCCGGTGACGAAGAAGAAGTCGTAACAAATTCCGTGGAGCAGTACGCCCAGCAACAACATTGTGGTGACTTGATCGGGAGCACCGAAAGCGAACAACAGATATCGCACGACCCACGCGGCCATACCGACGAGGAACATCCATTTCACACCGAGCCGACGAAAGAAGAAAGGAATGAGCAGCATGAAGACAATTTCGCTCATTTGCCCGAGCGTCATCGTCGCGGCAACCTGCTCGAAGCCCACTTGAAACAACAACTTCGACGTAAAGCTGTAGTAATAGGCAAGCGGAATGCAAATGAGCGTCGAGCAGAGAATGAAAACAAAGAACGGTGGACTACGCAACAAGCTAAAGGCGTCGACCATCAACAAACTGCCGAGGTTCAGTGGCTTGCCTTTGGCTGGCGGTGGAGTGTGGGGCAGCATAAAGCTCAGCAGCCCGAACGCAGCCGACGAACCGGCCGCCAGCCACAGGATTTTTGTCGTTGCATCCCAGCCCATCCCGCTGACGAAGAGCCCGGCAGCAATCCAGCCAATCGTCCCCCAGACGCGAATGGCGGGAAACTTGCTTTGGTCGTCGATGTTGGCGAAGGCAATCGAATTTCCGAGACCGAGCGTTGGCATGTAGCAGAGCATGTAGGCGATGAAGAGCCAAACAGCGAGCGGACCATCGCCCGCTTCGACCGCTCTGGCGGCTGCGACCATGATGCCCGCACCGATGAGCATCAGGACTCCTTGAACGATCTGCGACGGAAAAAAGCGATCGGCAATCAGTCCCAAGAACAGCGGTGCAATGATGGCCGCAATCGGGGCGCTCTGGTAGGCAGCACCAATCGACGCATCGAGACCACGCGCCCCCATACAGAGAGCAAGCGTGGCGAACCAGGCTCCCCAGGTGAAGAACTGCAGGAACATCATCACCTGAAGCCGCAATTGGACGCTGTTCAAGTCAAGCCCTCCCGTCAACGTTGAATGAATGATCCGACTAGTTTTTCGCCGCCCGTCGACCCATCCAAAAAGAGAGGCCAACGATACCGAGCATGACCAAGATAAACAGAATAGTCTCACTCGCCTTTGGCGGTTCTTCGCGCTGGGCACAGTAAACCTGCATCGCGAGGTAAGCCATATAATAGAGTAACAGCGAGATCCCTTCACCACGCGAAATCTCGCGGCCGACCCAAAAAATCGGCAAACAGGCCAGCGACACCGTTACCATCACCGGAATGTCAAACGAGAGCGACTGCTGGTCGACATCGATACCTGCCGGGGCGACGATCGCAGAAACGCCAATTACGCCGAGAATGTTGAGAATGTTGCTGCCGACGATGTTGCCGACCGCGAGATCGCGCTTGCCGCGCAGGGCCGCCATCAGCGAAGTCACGAGTTCGGGCAAACTCGTACCAATCGCAACCACCGTCAGGCCAATCACCAGATCGCTGACCCCCAGTCGGGTCGCAAGTTCGACGCAGGCATCGACCAGCCAGTCACTACCAATCACCAGGGCGAACAACCCGACTGTCAATAACGCGACATCGACTAGAATGCTCAGCTTGCCCGACAGCGAGGGGAGCGGAGTGAGCCCTTCGAGTTCGGCCTCGAGTTTTTTGCCTTCGCGACGACCGGCGGCCACCGTCCACCAAAAGTAGGCGATCAAGAGCAGCGAAAAGACGATTCCTTCGATTCGCGTGATGCTTCCACTGGCGCCCACCACCCAAAGGGCAAAGGCCGTAACGATCATCACCGGTATGTCGAATCGAAAAAGCTGCGACTGAACCGACAGGGCCGCGAAGACGGCCGAGAGTCCCAAGATGAACAGAATATTGCAGATGTTGCTGCCGACCGCGTTGCCCACGGCCAAGTCGGTGCTGCCGGCGTAGCACGAGTTAATGCTCACAGCGAGTTCGGGAGCACTCGTTCCAAAGGCGACGACCGTTAACCCAATCACGAGCGGCGACACCTTTGCCGCCGACGCCAAGCCCGTTGCCCCGCGCACCAGAAATTCGCCCCCAATAATGAGCGCCACAAATCCACCGACAATGCCGAGCACGATCCAAAACACGCTTGATTTTCCCGAGCCGGTGCAAACGCCTAAGTCTAATGACTACCACCTGCTATCGGAATGGCGGAGTAGATGCCTAGCACAAACTCATGGGAACTTGCAATTCGTACACCACAGGAATCCGTGTTGCGGGTCCGCCCTGCCCGGCAAGTGCTCGATCGGCTAGATTACCCGACTGCCGACGGCAGCCGTAAGCCAGCAAAGGAATAATGTTTTGAGCAACGCCCAGATTATCGATGGCAAAGCGATCGCCGGGGCGATGCGTTCGGAGCTGGCCGTCGACGTCGCCGAGTTCATTTTCAATAACAGCGTCACACCATGCCTCGCGGCCGTGCTGGTGGGCGAGAACCCGGCGAGCGAAGTCTATGTCCGCAATAAGCGGCGGGCCTGCGACGAGGTGGGAATCGACAGTCAGTTGCACCGGCTTCCGAGCAATGTTTTTCAAGACGATTTGCTGAGGATCATCGCCAAACTCAATCGCGATGACACTGTCCACGGCATCCTCGTGCAATTGCCGCTGCCGCCACAGATCGACACTGAACTTGTTTTGAAAGCGGTTAGCCCGGCGAAGGATGTCGATGGGTTTCATCCCGAGAATGTCGGCTACTTAGTGCAGGGCCGACCCCGATTCGTTCCCTGTACGCCGGCGGGTGTGCAGCAGCTTTTGCTGCGATCGAACATCGAAACGGCCGGCAAACACGCCGTCGTCGTAGGCCGCAGCGACATCGTCGGCAAGCCACTGGCGATTCTGCTCGCCGCCAAAGGCCCGGGCGGAGATGCGACGGTCACCCTTTGCCACAGCCGCACGAGCGATTTGGCCGCAATGACGAGGCAAGCGGACATTCTGGTTGCCGCGATTGGCAAGCCGAACGCCATTGGTGCCGAGCACGTGAAACCGGGCGCGGTTGTGATTGACGTCGGTATCAATCGCGTTGGCAAAAAGCTTGTCGGCGATGTTGATTTTGCCGAGGCGAGCCGGTTGGCGAGCCACATCACGCCCGTCCCCGGGGGTGTTGGGCCAATGACGATTTGCATGTTGCTGAATAACACTCTGGCGGCTGCGCGGAAGCTCGAGCAATAAAAAACGCCGCAACAAAGCGGCGCTGAGCTGTTCAAAACTCCGTCAATCGCTTACCAAGCGAAGTGGGCAAACGCTTTGTTGGCGTCGGCCATGCGATGGACGTTTTCGCGACGGCTCATGGCGGTCCCCTCGCGATTGAACGCAGCAACCAACTCGTCGGCCAGTTTCTTGTGAGCTGCGCGGCCTTTCTTATCACGAATCGCCATCAGCACCCAGCGAATCGCCAGCGATTGCTGCCGAGCCCGGTTCACTTGCATCGGCACCTGATACGCAGCACCACCAACGCGTTTGCTACGGACTTCGATCGCAGGCTTCACGTTCTCGATCGCCTGCGTGAAGACGTTGATCGGCTCTTCGTCGGGCAAACGCTCTTTGACCACGTCGAGCGCATCGTAGAACACCCGCTGTGCAGTGCTCTTTTTTCCGTCGAGCATCAGGCAATTGATAAACTTGGCCGCGAGCAACGATCCATGAATCGGATCGGGTTTGAGTTGTTCGCGACTGGCGGTGATACGAGCCATTTGAATAAAGTCCGAATGACGAATGTTTGAATGACGAAAACGAAACCCTGAGTAGACAGCCGACAAACTTTTCGTCGTTCGTCGTTCGTCATTCGAGCTTCGTCATTTGCAGGTTTAGCCTTTTTTAGCTCCGTAGCGACTACGCGACCGCTTGCGGCCTTTAACACCGAGTGTGTCGAGTGCTCCGCGAACAACTTGGTAGCGAACACCCGGCAAGTCGCGAACGCGACCGCCACGCACCAACACAATGCTGTGCTCTTGCAGCGAGTGGCCTTCGCCCGGAATGTAGACGGTGACTTCTTTGCCGTTCGAGAGCCGCACGCGGGTGATCTTCCGCAAAGCCGAGTTTGGCTTCTTGGGGGTCATTGTACGGACTTGCAAGCAAACACCACGCTTTTGCGGGCACTTCTCCAAGACCGGCGACTTGCTGAACTTTCGCTTCTTGCGTCGCGGCGAGCGGATGAGTTGATTTACGGTAGGCATAGCGTCAAATTGTTGCCACAGATTCGAGTTGGCTGTGTGATTGGCTTAGTTATTTTCGAGAATAACGCGACAACGCGGGAATCCTTGAATGTATCGAAGCGGCCGCGATCGTCAACCCCCTGGCGATCCGGTGACGTCAGTCATTGGTGTCATCGTAAACTTCGCGATCTTACGAGGCGAAAAACCGGCGACTGACGTCACCGGTTCGCTGCTTTGATCACTCGTCATCCGTTTCTCCGAGCAACCCATCGAGGCCACCCTTTGCCGGTGCCGTGCTGCCGCCGTAGTCGATCGACGACGGAGCATTGTCGAGCAGCGGGAAGGCTCGCTCGAGGATATTCGCCTTCTCGGCGGCGAGTGCTTCGAGTGCTTCGGGCCGAATGCGAACTTCCGATTGCTGAATGCTCTGGAAGCCGGTCCCGGCCGGAATCAGGTGACCGAGAATGACATTTTCCTTCAGACCGACCAAGTTGTCGGTCTTACCGGCCAGAGCCGCTTCGGTGAGCACTTTGGTCGTCTCCTGGAAGCTGGCGGCCGAGATAAAGCTTTGGCTCTGGACCGAGGCCTTGGTGATTCCGAGCAACTGGGTCGAGCTCGACGCCTTGCGGCAACGGCCCCCCTTGGCCATTTCGCCACCGAGTCCTTCAATCGTCGCGTTGGCCTGTTCGAGCACAGGCTTGGGGATGATCGACCCGATCTCGAAATCACTATCGCCCTTCTCGGTGATTTTGACGCACTTACTCACCTGGTCGTTGGCGATGCGGAAGTCATATTTGTCGATCACGCTGCCGGGCAACAGATCGGTATCGCCCGGTGAATCAACGCGAACCTTGCGAAGCATTTGCGACGCGATGATCTCAATATGCTTGTCGTTGATTTCGACGCGTTGGCTGCGATAGACATTCTGGATCTCGCGGACGAGGTACTGTTGCACCGCTTCCTCGCCCGAAACGCGAAGAATATCGTGCGGCACGAGCGGTCCGTCGACGAGCGAGTCGCCCGCCTTGACAATGTCACCCGAGTGAACGCGGGGGTGCTTGTTTTGCGTCACCAAGTGCTCGTGCTCGACGCCACTTTCATTGCGGACAATAATCGAGCGCTTGCCGCGCTTCTTCTCTTTGAGAATCTCGACAATGCCATCGATCTCGGCGATGACGGCCGGGTCTTTTGGCTTGCGGGCTTCAAAAATCTCGGTCACGCGAGGAAGACCCCCGGTAATGTCCTGAGTACCGCCCGCCTGCCGAGGTGTCTTGGCGATGATCGCACCGGGCGTGATCGTGTCGCCTTCTTTAACTTCGAGGTTGGCCTTTTCGGGCATGTAGTAGAAGTCGAGCACTTTGCCAGCTTTGGGGTCTTCCACGACGATCTGTGGGTGCAGGTCGCCTTTGTGCTCCATAACCGTATAGCGAATGTGACCGCTCGGGTCGCGTTCGGCACGAATCGTTTCGCCTTCGACCAAATCCTCGAAGCGAATCTTGCCTCCCGTTTCGGCAAGAATCGGAATCGAGTGAGGATCCCATTCGCAGAGGATATCGCCCTGCTTGACCTTGCTCTCGTCGTCGATCCGAATCGTCGCACCGGCGGGAACTTCGTACTTTTCGATCTCGCGGCCCTTGTCGTCGACGAGCGAAATTTCGCCGTTGCGTGCCAGCACGACCCGCAGACCGTCTTTATTGACCACGGTCTTGAGCCGTGCAAAGCGAACGACACCATCTTTGGTCGCCTTGATGTCACTCTTCTCGACATCGGACTGAGCCACACCACCGATATGGAAAGTCCGCATCGTAAGCTGCGTGCCCGGTTCGCCGATGCTTTGAGCGGCGATAATTCCCACGGCCATTCCTTCTTCAACCATCGAACCGGTCGACATGTCCATGCCGTAGCAACATCGGCACAACCCGAGTGCCGCTTCGCAGGTCATCGGGCTACGGACCTGAATCCGCTCGAGCCCGAGTTCTTCGATAGCGCGGGCGATGTCGCCCGTGATCATGCCGTTCTCACTGACAATCACTTCGTCGGTAATGGGGTTGACGATGTTTGACCGGCTGACGCGACCACGGATCGACTCGGCAAGGCTCACCTCAACCTTCTCACCACGGTAAATAATTCCCTTGGTAATGCCTTTGGTCGTGCGACAGTCGTGGGTGGTGATGACCATATTCTGGGCCACGTCGGCTAACTTGCGCGTCAAGTAACCAGAGTCGGCCGTCTTGAGCGCCGTATCGGCCAGACCCTTGCGGGCACCGTGCGTCGAACTGAAGTACTCGAGCACCGTGAGCCCTTCGCGGAAGTTGGCCTTGATCGGTGTTTCAATGATCTTGCCGCTCGGCTTGGCCATCAAACCACGCATTCCACCAAGTTGCCGCATCTGTTCGACACCACCACGAGCACCCGAGTGAGCCATCAAGAAGACCGGGTTAACGTAACCACCTTCGCGAAAGTCACCTTCAAGTTCCTTCATCATCTCGGTCGTAATTTTCTCACGGGCGTGCGTCCAAGCATCGAGCACTTTGTTGTACCGCTCGCCTTCGGTGATGATGCCCCGCTGATAGGCTTTGTTGTTCTTGATAACTTCCTTCTCGGCTTCGGCGAGAATTTTTTCTTTGCTGTCAGGCGTTACCAAGTCGTCGGTCGCGAACGACAGACCGCTGCGCGTCGCCTGCTTGAAGCCGATGCGATTCATGTCGTCGAGCAGCGTAATCGTCTTGCTGCGTCCGAGAAACTCATAGCAGTCACTAATCACGCGCCCGAGTTGCTTCGACACCAACGGCGTGTCGTAGTAGGGCATTCCATCGGGTAAAATGCTGTTAAAGAAAACGCGGCCAACGGTGGTCGAAATTACTTTGCCCTGAGCCCCCGGCTTGCGGTATTCCTCGCGGAGCGACCGGTGCGATGGCAGGCGAACCTTGATCTTGGCATGCGTGCCAACCTTGCCTTCGGCGTGGGCCATTTCGACTTCTTCAAAAGAGCCGAAAATCATGCCATCTCCCTTGCTCTGGGGCACTCCCATTGTGATGTAGTAGCAACCCATCACCACGTCTTGCGAAGGGCTAATAATCGGCGCACCGTTAGCCGGACTAAAAATGTTGTGGGTGCTCATCATGAGCGTGTGAGCTTCGACCTGGGCTTCAATCGACAACGGCAAGTGGACCGCCATCTGATCGCCGTCGAAGTCGGCATTGAAACCTCGACAAACCAGCGGATGCAGATTAATCGCATTGCCTTCAACCAAAATCGGCTCAAAGGCTTGAATGCCCATCCGATGCAATGTCGGTGCACGATTGAGAAGCACCGGGTGGTTGGTAATCACCTCTTCGAGAATATCCCAAACCTCGTCGTCTTTGCGCTCGAGCATCTTCTTTGCGCTCTTGATCGTATCGGCATGGCCGAGTTCTTTGAGGCGGCGAATGATGAACGGCTGATAAAGTTCCAGCGCGATTTTCTTGGGCAGACCACACTGGTGGAGTTTCAGCGAAGGACCGACCACAATCACGCTCCGCGCCGAGTAATCGACACGTTTGCCGAGCAGGTTCTCGCGGAACCGCCCTTGCTTGCCCTTAATCATATCGGTCAGCGACTTGAGCGGGCGGTTGCTCGAACCGAGCACCGGCCGCTTGCAACGGTTATTGTCGAACAGCGCGTCGACCGACTGCTGCAGCATGCGCTTTTCGTTGCGAATGATGACTTCGGGCGCGTTCAGGTCGACCAGTTTTTTCAGCCGGTTGTTGCGGTTAATGATCCGGCGATATAGATCGTTCAAGTCGCTCGTCGCAAAGTTACCGCTGTCGAGCAAAACGAGCGGACGTAAGTCGGGCGGAATCACAGGTATCACATCGAGCACCATCCACTCCGGCTTGTTGTCGGAGTCGCGAATTGCTTCAACCGTTTTTAGTCGGCCGATTAAATCCTTAGCTTTTTGCTTGCTGCCGGTTTCTTTGAGATCGACGCGAAGCTGCTCAGAAAGCTTCACTAAGTCGAGCTGCATCATCAACTTGCGAACCGCTTCGGCACCCATGTCGGCTTCAAACGAACCCTCACCATATTGCTCGCGCGCTTGGCGAAACTCTTCTTCTGTGAGCATCTGCTGAAGCTTGAGTGCCGTGTTGCCCGGATTGGTAACGACATAGTCTTGAAAGTAGATGACTTTCTCGAGACTGGTGGTCTTCATCGCCAGCAGCGAACCGAGCCGGCTCGGCATCGCCTTGAAGAACCAGATGTGGACAATCGGAGCGGCCAACTCAATATGACCCATTCGCTTGCGACGCACCCGGCTATGGGTGACCTTCACGCCACAACGGTCACAGATCATCCCTTTGTACTTCATGCCGCGATACTTGCCGCAGGCGCACTCCCAGTCTTTCTCGGGACCAAAAATCCGCTCACAGAACAAACCGTCTTTCTCGGGACGATAGGTACGATAGTTAATCGTCTCGGGCTTTTTCACTTCGCCAAACGACCAACTACGAATATCGTGCGGCCGGGCAAGACTAATCTTGACCGAGGCGTAGTCGTTGATGCGATCGTAGTTGGATGTTTCGAGCAGGCTCATTCTCTTCTCCTGATTAGAATTGCAAGTTGCCAATTAATAATTGCAATTTGCAAAATTAAGCGTCCGCACGCACTTCGCTGTTAGCGTTCTTCGCTATGTTTTCACCGTGGCAGTTAACTTGCCTAAGATCTTGGAAAGTTGCTCGGCTTCATCGATCAAGTCGTTCATGCGCTCGGCTCACAGTAGGTTCCGTCGGGCGATCAACCATAGCCAAGCCCTCGACTCCCGGGTTTCTTTCAAACACATTCGCAGTTTGTGGGCAAAATCGCGATTACTTTCAGTCGCACAAGCTTCTTCGTAGTTCGCCAACGGCGAGGTTCCGCTTCGCAACAATTGATCGATCCTTCATCCCACTCGCGACTCCGGCAACGCCTCGGCCAAAGTGATTCGATCGGCCAAATTGGGTAAGCGATCTGATAATTCGAGTGGCCCTGCCACATTGCTTTTTAGTTTTGTATTTACTGTTTTACAATTTGCACTACTTTATTTTCCGCAACTAAATCGCACGCTTCTCAAGTTGCATATTCAGTCCGAGACCACGAATCTCATTCGTCAAAACATCGAAGCTAGCCGGTGTTCCCGCTTCCAAAGTGTTCTCACCTTTCACCATCGATTCGTAAATCTTTGTACGACCCTCGACATCGTCGCTCTTGACCGTCAGCAGTTCCTGCAGAATGTAAGCAGCTCCGTAGGCCTCGAGCGCCCACACTTCCATCTCACCAAATCGCTGGCCACCGAAGCGGGCTTTGCCACCGAGGGGTTGCTGGGTGATAAGCGAATAAGGTCCGGTGCTGCGGGCGTGGACTTTGTCGTCGACCAAGTGGTGCAATTTGAGCATGTAGATGTAGCCGACCGTGGTCGCTTGCTCGAACTGCTCGCCAGTACGACCGTCGATTAACTTGGCCTTACCGTTGCGCGGCAGGCCAGCCTGTTCGAGCAAGTCGTTAATTTCACCCTCTTCGGCACCATCGAACACAGGCGTCACGGCACGGAATCCAAGGTGGGCACCGGCCCAACCAAGGTGGGTTTCGAGAATCTGGCCGACGTTCATCCGGCTCGGCACGCCGAGCGGGTTGAGCATGATTTCGACAGGCGTTCCGTCGGGCAAAAACGGCATGTCCTCGACTGGCATAATCTTTGAAATCACACCCTTGTTACCGTGCCGACCGGCCATCTTATCGCCGACCGAAATCACGCGTTTGGTGGCGACGTAAACCTTCACCATCTGCAACACACCGCTGCGCAGCTCGTCGCCTCGCTTCATGCTATTGAGCTTGCGGTCGCGCGTGTCGATGGCTGCTTCAACGTTCGACCAAAGCTGCTTATGCAGCTTCTCGACATCTTTTTGTTTCTGCGGGCTGCGCATGTCGATCGACTCGACGCGGAACGATGCGGCCTGCTCAGCAACGAACTGGGGATCCTGTTCGTGAACAATTGAGTTCCCCTCGTCGTCGGTTAGCTTACGGCCAAGTACGCCTTCGATCTCCTTCACCATCTCTGTGAAGGCAAGCGCGATCGCTTCGTTTCCTTCTTTCTCAGCCAGTTTCAGCGAACGCTCGAAATCCTTGCGCTCGTCTTCGCTGAGACTCATGCGGCGCGAGAACTTTTGGGTGTCGATGACAATTCCTTCAACCCCCGAGGGAACTTCGAGCGAGTCGTTCTTTACGTCTTCTCCGGCACGACCGAAAATAGCGTGCAGCAGTTTTTCTTCGGGCGTAAGTTCGGTCTTACTCTTCGGCGAGACCTTGCCAACGAGAATATCGCCCGGCCGCACGAACGTACCGATTCGAACAATGCCGGTCTCGTCGAGATTCCGCAACATTTTTTCGCTCACGTTGGGAATGTCGCGAGTGAACTCCTCCCGTCCAAGTTTCGTTTCGCGAACTTCAACATCGAATTCTTCGATGTGAATCGACGTATAGGTGTCCTTTTTCACTAGGTCTTCGCTGATGATAATCGCGTCTTCAAAGTTGTAGCCCTCGAAAGACATGAACGCGACCAACACATTCCGGCCGAGCGAAAGCTCACCCTTAAACGTCGCGGCACCGTCGGCGATGACCTGTCCCTTTTCGACCTTATCGCCCGGCTTCACCAGAGGCCGTTGGTTTTGGCAGGTCCGTTCGTTGAGGCCGACAAACTTACGCAGCTTGTGGACTTCGGGGCCGATCTCGATCCGCTCGGCATCGACATAGGTGACCGTTCCCTTGTGTCCCGCACGGACGAGCATCCCACTGTGACGAGCGACGTCGAGTTCGAGCCCGGTTCCGACAACCGGTGGTTCGGCCACCAGCAGCGGTACCGCTTGTCGTTGCATGTTTGAGCCCATCAACGCGCGGTTGGCGTCGTCGTGCTCAAGGAACGGAATCAATCCGGCCGAGACACCGATCATCTGACTCGGCGCGACGTCGATGTACTGGATCTTATCGGTGGGAATGAGCACGAAGTCGGCGCGGTGGCGAGCCACCAACGTATCACCTTCGAGTTTACCGTTCTTGACCTTTGCATCAGCCGACGCCACGTAAGCGCTGTGTTCCTGGTCGGCACGGAGCATTTCGATTTCTTCGGTCAACTTGCAATTCACGACTTTGCGATAGGGCGTTACGAGGAAGCCATACTCGTCGATCGTCGCATACATCGCGAGGCTAGAAATCAGACCAATATTGGTCCCTTCCGGGGTTTCAATCGGACAGATCCGGCCGTAGTGACTGATGTGTACGTCGCGAACTTCAAAGCCTGCTCGCTTGCGGTTCAAGCCACCCGGGCCAAGTGCCGAGAGGCGACGTTCGTGCGTGAGCATACTCAGCGGGTTGGTCTGATCGACCACCTGCGAGAGTTCGCCACGACCGAAGAAATATTCGATTGCTGCTGAAATGCTCTTGGGGTTGATGAGGCTACGGGGGGTCATATCCTCCGCGTCCTTCAGGCTCATCCGCTCCTGGACGGTGCGACGAAGCTTGAGAAAGCCTTTTCGCAACTCGTCGGCGGCCAATTCGTCAATCGTTCGCAATCGCCGGTTGCCAAGGTGGTCGATGTCGTCGACTTCGATACCTTCGGTACCGGCTATAAGGTTGAGGATGTAGCTCACTGAGTTGATGACGTCTTCAGGGCGAAGAATCATCTCGTCTTCGGGAACATTCAGGCCTAGCTTACGGTTGATCCGGAACCGACCAACACGACCCAACCGATAGCGATTGGTGTCGTAGAACTTTTCGTGGAACAACGTGCGCGCTTTTTCGAGTTGTGGCGGATTGCCGGGACGCAATCGCTGATAGATTCGCAGCAGCGCCTCTTCGTGGCTGCTCGTCACATCGTCGGCAAGTGCGTTAACCAGGTGAGGCGAAGCGGGAACCGTCATCACCTCAACCGTCTTGACGCCCGAACTGCAAATCGTCTCGGCCACGGTCTTGGTGATCTTCTGACCACATTCGATAATAATCTCCCCCGCCCGGTCGCTACCGACAGGATAGACGACATCGGCCACGGCAATCTTGCCATCAATTTTGGCGACACTGCGACCGTCGACGATTTTTTGTTTTTCGACTTCCGAGAAGGCCTTGAGAATGTCGGAGTCGAGACTGAACTTTGGGTCCATCGCCCTCAGCAGCGTCATCACGCTAAACTTGCCGCTCTGGTCGATACGGACGGCGATGCTGTCTTTCTTGGTCGTGTTGACTTCAATCCAGCTACCACGCTCGGGAATCACGCGGCAACTGTAAATGCGACGTCCATCTGTTTCGGTATCGGACACGAAGTCAATACCGGGACTGCGGTGCAATTGACTCACCACCACGCGCTCGGCACCGTTGATGATGAACTCACCACCACCTTGCATGATCGGCAGATCGCCGAGGTAGACCTCTTCCTCAATCGGCTCGTCCTGCTTAACGAGCCGCAGCCAAACGCGAAATGGCCGACCATAAGTTAGCCGCAACTGGCGACACTCGTCCGGCTCGTAGCGCGGCTTGCCCAATTCGTAGCGGACATACTCGAGACGAATCGTCTTATCGTAGCTTTCGATTGGGAAGATTTCGCGCAGCACCGCCTCCAAACCTTCGTCCTTGCGTTTGGTACTCGGCGCCGAGAACTGCAGAAACTTAGCGTAGCTGGCGGTCTGGATCTCAGTGAGATCAGGAATCTCCAGAGACTCGCGACCACTACCAAAGGACCGTACTTCGGGCGTATTGAGACGACGCTGCGCTGGCACTGCCATCTGCAGACTTCTCCTTAAAGAACAGGGTCCGCGTCGGGGCGACAAATACGCCAACGAGGCAAAACGCGGGCAAGAGACACATGTGGTACGAAGCGAGAGTGAGGACCATTCGCAGAGCTACCATCAACGATATTCGTTAACAACTTGATCCGTAACACGTCGAACCCCAATGAGGCTAGGGGAGCCCGAAATGCCGACCAAATTGCAACGCGCGGCACGAAGATCATGCAACCCACAGACAGAACAAGCGAGCGGCCCGACACACCCGGTTAGATAGTTGTAGCAAATTGCGGACCCGTTGGCGATGGGTACCAATGGAAAATCACTGGAATATCACAAAAGGGGCCAATTTGCTAGGTTAACGAACACCGGAGTCACCTAAAAAGCGACCCCGGTCGCACTTTTCAGCTAGCCGGCGACGACTTGACGACAACTACTTGATGACAACCGTGGCACCCGCTTCTTCAAGCTTGGCCTTAAGTGCCGCAGCGTCCTCTTTTGAGATGCCTTCTTTAATCTTACTCGGCACCCCTTCAACCATTTTCTTGGCGTCGACGAGACCCAGGCCGGTCGCTTCGCGAACCGCCTTAATAACGCCGATCTTCTTGTCGCCAAAGGCTTCAAGCACGACGTCGAATTCAGTCTGCTCGACGGGGGCTTCGGCACCGGCACCGTCACCGGCGACAGGGGCCATCATCACGCCACCCCCCGAGGCGGGCTCGATACCGTGAACGTCTTTGAGGTAATCGCTGAGTTCCTTGGCCTCTTTGAGTGTGAGGCCGATAATCTTCTCACCGAGATCCTTGGTGGTGCCGGTGTATTCCATAACGGGTGCGTCGGTCGCCATGATTAACTAGGTCCTTTCTGACTGCCGGGGCAAATGGCCCCTTCTCGAAAAAAATTTTTACGGGATGCGTGAACGCGAATCTATGACGACGCGCTGTGACGATGTCGTGTACGAACGGCCCTAAGCCGCTTCTTCTTCCTTTTCCGAAATCTGCTTAATTTGGCTGGCAAGCCCCCTCGCAGTGCCAACCAACTGACCACTGAGCTTCGCACCTGGCGAGAGAATCTGCCCCATCAGAATACTGAGTTGCTCGGGCCGGCTAGGCCACTTACTAACTGCTTTGACCTCGTCGGCCGAGAGCTTGGCCCCCTCCATGACGCCCCCTTTAGGGGCGAACTTTTGAAACTTCTTGCTGTCGACGATTTTGGTGATTTCTTTAGCCAGGGCCACCACATCTTCGGCACCCCAGACGACAGCCGTCGAGCCACCTTCGCCCTCAAATGCCGGACCGAGTGGCGAGTCTTTCGCCGCGATTCGAGCAAGGCTGTTTTTAACGACGAGCATGCTGAGTTTGCGTTCGCGAAAGTGCTTGCGAAGCTCGTAAGCATCGTTGGCTTCGAGGCCCGAAACGTCAGCCAACATCGCTTCGCCCACACCTTCCCAGCGGCGGCGGAGGTCGTCGCAAATCAGACCTTTTACAAGTTTGCTCATGGCTTTAATCCCATCGCGACCGGTTCAACAACCGGCGAGTTACTCAAAAAAACGCCAAACGAACGCTACATCGCCAGCCGCACGCTCGGGCTCATCGTGGCGCTCAAGTGAACACTCTTGACATAGATACCCTTCACCGCGTTCGGCTTGAGCGACAAAATCTTGCTAACGAATGACTGCACATTGTCGGTCAGCTTGTCGGCGTCGAAGCTCAACTTGCCGACAATCGCGTGAATGTTACCACCCTTGTCGTTGCGGAACTCGACTTTGCCCGCTTTGTACTCAGCGACCGTCTTACCGACATCGGGCGTCACGGTGCCAGCACGTGGCGACGGCATGAGCCCACGCGGGCCAAGCACGCGACCCAGCGGACCGACCAATTTCATCATGTCGGGCGAGGCGATACAGACGTCGAAGTCGGTCCACCCCCCCAGTATTTTCTTTGCCAAATCATCTTCGCCCACTTCGTCGGCACCCGCCGCACGAGCCGCGTCGGCAGCCGGGCCCTTGGCGAACACCACAACGCGCTGCTGCTTACCAATACCATGTGGTAACACTAGCGAACCGCGAACGATTTGGTCGGCCTGGGTATGGTCGATGCCCAACCGCATGGCGATCTCGACCGATTGGTCGAACTTCGTGCCATCGAACTCTTTGAGCTTGGCGACCGCCGCACCAAGCGGCAGCGCAGCCTCAGGCCGCTTTTTGACGAGCGTTTTCAATCGTTTCGATATCTTCGGCATCTCTCGGCACCTTCTAGTGCAAGCCACCCAGCGGGCGGTAAAAACCACTTAGTCTGAACCCTTGACATCACCCCTCGACAACCAAACCCATGCTGCGGGCCGTGCCGGCAATCATTCGCACGGCATGCTCTAAGTCGCGAGCGTTCAGGTCTTGCATCTTGGTGTTGGCGATATCTGCGAGCATGGCGTTCGTCACCTTGCCCACCTTTGTCTTGTTTGGCACGCCCGAGCCCTTAGCGACACCGGCCGCCTTCTTGAGCAACACAGCCGCCGGCGGGCTCTTGGTGAAAAACTCGAATGTGCGGTCGTTATATAGTGTCACGACGACCGGAATCATCATCCCGTTTGCTTCGCGAGTGGCGTCGTTAAACGCCTGAACGAACTGACCCAGGTTGATGCCATACTTACCGAGTGCCGTACCAACCGGCGGCGCAGGGGTCGCCTGTCCACCCGGAATTTGGAACGCCGCCTTACCAACAACCTGTTTTGCCATGTCACTACCGTTGCGAATTTGTACCGCTGCAAACTGAACCAGCCACTACTCGCCTCGATTGATTCGCAGCGAGCCCTACGTTTTACACGCGAACATTCACTATTGACAAGCGGGCGAGGGGCAAGAATTCCAAAATTCTTCTGCCAGCCTGCCCGCCAACACCTCTTCAGGCACAACGATTGCCAGACCGCACGGCGACGAGCCCCGTTCGCTAAGCGAATGGCGCTACACCACTTCGACTTGCCAGTACTCGAGCTCCACCGGCGTTGGGCGGCCAAAGATACTGAGCATCACTGTCACGCGACCGTGGGCTTCATCGATGCCGCTCACTTCGCCTTCAAAGTTCTCGAAGTTTCCTTCCATCACCTTGACCTTGTCGTTGAGCTTGAACTTGATGTCGAGCTTGGGAGCATCTTCTGCTTGATCATCCTCGGGGGGCATCATTTTTTTGACGTCTTCGGGTGGCATCGGCGTTGGCTTACCCCCCGAACCGGTGAAGTCACCGATGCCCGACGTTTCGCGAATCGCGAACCAGGTATTGTCATTCACATGCATATGAATGGCGATGTAGCCGGGCCAAATTTTGCGCTCGACCGATTTCTTCTTGCCCCCTTTAAACTCGATCACCTTTTCCGTGGGAATCTTGATATCGGCGAAATAATCTTCGAGCCCTTCAATGGCCACTTTCCGCCTCAGTGCGTCAGAAATCGACTTTTCGCGATTGCTCTGTACCTTGAGGATATACCACTCGTGCTTGATCACTTCTTCCGCTTCGAGATTCAGTTCGACAGGACCGGTGGGGATTTTCGCCGCCGGTGGCTCTGATTCCGCGTCGTCGGTTTCTCCATCAGCCGGATCGGTGGTGTCTTTTTCAACAATCGTGTCGTCAGTCGGGTCACTAGGAACGAGGGCTTCATCGGCCTCGGGTTTCGCCGCCGGTGCGGACGATTCGCCAGCAACGCCAGTCTCTTCGGCCGTCAGTTCGGCCGCTGTGCCCTGAGTGGGTGGATTGCCCTCGGACGGCCCATCGTGAACGACGCCTTCTTCAACAATTTCGGCCGGATCGCGCTCGTCGTTCACGGGACTAGTCACTCCTGTCAGATTGATCTAATTCAAAAGCGGCAGTTGACGCATGAGCGGCGATTAAGCCATACCGCCGGCAATCTTGCCAGCCAACCACGCCCACACCTTCGGCACCGCCTGCAATGCGAGGTCGTAACCGAACAGCAGACCCGCCATCACGAAAATCACCAGCATCACAACGAGGCTTGCACGATAAAGTTCGCCCCGCCGGGGCCACGACACTTTGTTCATTTCGGCCTCGACCGAAATCAAGAAGTCGGCAAAGGGGGGGAAGTGAGCGATTCGGAACGAAGTCCAGATGCCCGCTGCCAGCAGCGCAAGTGGCAAGCCAAACTGCAGGGCCTTTTCTTCTTCGATTAGCGACTGCTTGAGCGCCCAGCACCCGAGCAGGACGATGATCGCCAGGCTAGCGAAGGTCACCTGGCGAACCAGTTTGCCCTGGGTTCGTTTGTAAAAGTCGAATGTAAATAGCGTTTGCAATAGCGCGGCCACGCCTGGTAACTCCCCTGCGGAAGGATGCCGATTTTTCGGCCATCACGAAACTAACCCGAAAACCAAATCGTTCTAACTAAAACGTCGGTCGCACCCCGACTTGGCGAAGTGCGACCGACGCAATAACTCAACGCGACGCCGCGGCAAGAGTCAGCTAAACGTCCAACACCAGCGACACTGGGCGCGACCCGCTCGATGAGAAAATCACCATTGAGCGGGAGCCCGTTATATGGCAGGGGCGGTGGGAATCGAACTCACAACCTCTGGTTTTGGAGACCAGCGCTCTGCCAATTGAGCTACGCCCCTATTGCAATAAAGCCACAATGACGAATGAGCGAATGACGAATTTGTTATCCGTCATTCGTCATTTTGGCTTCGTCTTTTTTTACACTATTCGAGAATCTTGGTAACAACGCCTGAACCAACAGTCTTGCCACCTTCGCGAATAGCGAAACGAACGCCTTCATCCATCGCGATTGGCTTCGACAATTCGATGCTCAGTCGGGTGTTGTCGCCCGGCATACACATTTCGGCATCGCCCATGAGGTTGGCCGAACCTGTCACGTCGGTCGTGCGGAAGTAGAACTGGGGCCGATAGCCGCTAAAGAACGGCGTGTGGCGCCCCCCTTCTTCCTTGCTCAGCACATAGACTTCGCCCTCGAACTTGGTGTGTGGCGGAATGCTGCCCGGTTTGGCGAGCACCTGGCCACGCTGAATATCTTCGCGCTTCACACCACGCAGCAAGCAGCCGACGTTGTCGCCGGCTTGGCCTTGGCCCAGCGACTTGTTGAACATTTCGACGCCAGTGCAGATCGTCTTGGCTGACGGACCGAGACCAATGATCTCGACTTCGTCTCCCACCTTGACGATGCCACGCTCGATACGTCCGGTCGCCACAGTACCACGACCTTCAATGCTGAACACGTCTTCGATTGCCATTAAGAATGGCTTGTCGACTTCGCGCGTCGGTTCGGGTATGTAGCTGTCGATCGCGTCCATCAGTTCACTGATGCACTTCGACGCTTCGGGGTCCGAGGGATTGTCGTAGGCACCCTTCGACGAACCACGAATCACGGGAATGTCGTCGCCCGGATAGTCGTACTTGGTCAAAAGTTCGCGAACTTCGAGTTCGACAAGTTCCAGCAACTCTTCGTCATCGACGAGGTCGACTTTGTTGAGGAATACCACAATTCGGGGCACACCCACCTGGCGAGCCAGCAGAATGTGCTCGCGAGTCTGCGGCATCGGGCCGTCGGCGGCCGACACAACCAAAATTGCACCGTCCATCTGGGCGGCACCGGTAATCATGTTTTTGATAAAGTCAGCGTGCCCCGGGCAGTCGATGTGGGCATAGTGACGATTGTCGGTATTGTATTCGACGTGAGCCGCGGCAATAGTCACCGTTTTCGTCTCGTCGCGAACGGTACCACCCTTGGCGATGTCAGCATACGACTTCGTCTTGGCCAAGCCCTTGGCGGCCTGCACTTGCAGAATGGCGCCAGTGGTCGTGGTTTTGCCGTGGTCGATGTGACCAATCGTGCCCACGTTGACGTGGGGTTTGACGCGTTCGAAGGTTTCCTTGGCCATCGCTTTCTTTTAACTCGCTTTTCTGGGGTCGTAACGGGTTGATCGTAACGGGTTAATGGTAGTGAATTCTGTCAACGATACTCGGTCTTGATGATGGAGGCGTCGCCGATCTTTGTGCCGAAAAGCTGCTGACGCGACTTGAACGCGTGACCTCGTCATTACCAATGACGTGCTCTACCAACTGAGCTACAGCAGCAGTCACTTGCCAGCCGCCATCGTTCTCCGCCGCTGAACGAGCCGAAAAAGGCGTTGGCCCACCGACGAATCGGCCAGCCCGCCAGCAAACGGAATCGACTAGTGTAGCGGAGCATCGCCAACTCGGAAATAGGGCCGGAGCCACAATCCTCGCTAAACCACTCCGACTCGGCCATCTCACGAGTCGGAGCGAAAACAAGCGGGTGAAGGGAATCGAACCCTCGTCTTCAGCTTGGAAGGCTATTGCTCTACCATTGAGCTACACCCGCAGTGGGCGAATGACGAAGCCGGAATGACGAATGACGAACAAATTTTCGTCATTCGGATTTCGTCATTCAGTCATTTCCACAGTGGGGAGTGCAGGATTCGAACCTGCGAAGGCAGAGCCATCAGATTTACAGTCTGACCCGTTTGACCGCTTCGGTAACTCCCCGCATTGTTGAAATCACCTCAATTCCTCAATCCTACTTTCTGTTTCTCTCTTTCTTTTCTCTCTGGTTTCTTTCGATAGCACTCGACACGAAACTCTCGACGCGCCGGAGGCAAACAGCTAGCGGAGGGACTTGAACCCACAACCTGCGGTTTACAAAACCGCTGCTCTGCCAATTGAGCTACGCTAGCCTTGTTTCGCTTATTTCTGCCGAATCGCACAATATACTACGCCCGCTCCTATTCGCAACCCACGATTGTCGCGAGTTGCCACTGCAAACGAAGGCGTGGTCGTGCGCGAGACGCACCGTTACGACAAGCGAATTGGCCCAGGTGGTTCGCGATACAGAATTCATCCGGCTCGCCTAAACGACCGGACCCGTGATACAATTACAGGGCTACGGCCAAACCTATCCCCCCTCGCCTGCGCGCTCGCTGTATGGACCCAAAGAACATCCGCAATTTCTCGATTGTCGCCCACATCGATCACGGCAAGAGCACCCTCGCCGACCGATTGCTCGAAATCACCGGCACTATCACGCTCCGCGAGATGAAGGCGCAAGTGCTCGACGACATGGACCTCGAACGCCAGCGGGGCATCACGATTAAGGCCCGCGCCGTTAGCATGCGCTGGCTACACCATGGCGAAACCTACGAATTGAACCTGATCGATACCCCCGGTCACGTCGATTTTCAGTACGAGGTTTCGCGGTCGCTCGCTTGCTGCGAGGGAGCTGTGCTACTGGTCGATGCGTTTCAAGGGGTTGAAGCCCAAACGGTCGCTAACGCCTATGCCGCGATGGAGCAAGAACTGACCATCGTGCCGGTGCTGAACAAAGTCGACCTGCAAAACGCTCGGCCCGATGAAGTCAAAGAAGAGATGGAAACAACGCTCGGCATCGATCCCGACGAGGTGCTCGGCTGTAGCGCTAAAACAGGCGTCGGCTGCAAGGAGATCCTGGGAGCCGTGATCGAACGCGTTCCAGCTCCCACCGGCGACCCCAAGGGTCCGCTACAAGCGATGGTATTCGATTCCCACTACGACGAGTTCCGCGGGGCAATTACCTACGTTCGCGTAATGCAGGGTACAGCCCGCAAGGGTCAGAAGATTAAGTTCGTGCAAGGAAACACGACTCATGAAGTGGTCGAACTGGGACAATTTTGCCCCCGTCGCGTAGCACGCGAAACACTCTCGGCGGGACAAGTCGGTTACCTCATCTGCAACATCAAGTCGCTCGGTAACGTCCATATTGGCGACACCATCACCGGCGCCCATGGCGAACAGGCCCCTGCACTCCCCGGCTATCGCCAGCCCAAGCGGATGGTCTTTTGCGGGCTCTATCCCAGTGATGGCCAAGACTTCGAGAACCTCCGCGAAGCCCTCAGCAAACTGGCGGTCAACGACCCCAGTTTTGACTTCGAGCCCGAAACGTCCGACGCGCTTGGCTTCGGCTTCCGTTGCGGTTTCCTCGGGCTGTTGCACATGGAGATCGTCCAACAACGACTTGAGCAAGAGTCCGACATCGACCTCGTACAGACTGCGCCCAACGTCACCTATCGCATCAAAGACAAAACCGGCGCCGAATTCGACGTCCACACCCCCCAATCGGTACCTGACGGAGGCGACATCGAAGAATTCAGCCAGCCCATTGTCCGTGTCAATTTCGTGCTCCCCACCGAATACGTCGGCGGCATCATGAAGCTCTGCTCCGACCGACGGGGCGATTATGTGCGTCAAGAGTACCTGAGCCCCACCCGCACGATGCTGGTCTACGACCTCGCGCTCGCCGATGTCGTTTACGACATGCACGACCGGCTCAAGAGCATCACGCGCGGATACGGAACCATGGACTACGAAGTGCTCGGTTACCGCCCAGGCGATTTGGTGCGGCTCGATATTCTTGTCAAAGGCGAACGAGTCGACGCGCTGAGCATCGTCTGTGACCGGGCCGACGCCGATACGCGAGGGCGTGCGGTCATCAAGAAACTCAAAGAAGAAATCCCCCGCCACATGTTCGAGGTGGCACTGCAGGCAGCCATCGGCACCCGCGTCATCGCCCGCGAAACCATTAGCGCGATGCGCAAAAACGTGACCGCCAAATGCTACGGCGGCGACATCAGCCGCAAACGCAAGCTGTGGGAAAAGCAGAAGGAAGGCAAGAAGCGAATGAAATCGATCGGCAACGTCGACATTCCGCAAAAAGCGTTCCTGGCGGTTTTGGAGACAGGGGAAGAGTCGAGTTCGAGTGGGGTCAAGAGTAGGTAGTAATTGTGATTTCTGTCGCTGAAGAAATTGAATGCGAGTTGTGCGCCGAAGCCGCAATAGCCGAGATAGTCCGAAAATCGACCAACACTACACATTGTTTTTGTCGCCGGCACAAACCAACATTGTTACCTGGGCGTGTCAGTGACTACTCCCTGCATCGCTTTCGAAATTCACAGAAAAACCCGTTGAGTCGCCGCTATGCGGCTCCGCCTGAAAGCGATGAACATCAAAGCTTGTACAAAGAACTGTGCAAGTGGCATCTCTTGGGCTCCGAAGGTGCGTGCCGATATTACTTGAGCCGACTGACTGGTATTGATCAATTCTCGCTTTGGAACGATGAATTCTGTTCAAACGTTCGCGAATTTTTGATTGCGAACCTAAGTGACTCCGCTGGCCAGTTCAACTTCGACTTGTATGCGGTCGGCTTTTTGGTCGATGTGTTGCAGTGGTACTTCGAGCGAGAGTTTGTCAACCGACTCCTAAAGCCAACCAAGAAACAACGATCGATCATATTGCTGCTCAGTCATCCTAAAAGCTTCGGATGAAGAAATCGCAGAGTTGGTTCCAACCACGGTTAAACAACTTGCGCGACACAGCCATTACAACGCATTGCGAGCGGTGCTCCGTCAGCAGCAAACAGAATGATTTCTGAAAGATGCCGCTTTAAGCCATCCGCCTGGGCGGCGTCGACACGCGTTGTCGATAAGCGAAGCACGCGTCACCTTGCAGACTGTCAGTACGAACTGATCTGAATTCAACTACTCCGCCCCATCCTCTCTAAACCCCTTTTTCACCACCGCCGTCGCATAGCGAGGGAAGTCGGAGGTAGGCTCGACAAATAGCCGCTCGCCGCACTGCAGGCAGGCTATACTACAGGAAAGGGAGTTTTCACCTTTCGCCAGTTGCCCCGGAATGCCTTTCGCCCCGCCATCCGCCGCCCAGGTTTACGCGATGCTCGAAAACGCCTCGTTGTGGGATGTTGCCCAACGGTGCCATCGTGCGTTGTCGGCCGCTGAGATTCCGTACGCCGTGATGGGTGGGGTCGCCGTCTGTCTGCATGGTTACCAGCGCAATACGGTCGACCTCGACCTGTTGCTGGCTCCCGATCAAATGGCGGCCGCCAAGACGGTGCTCGAACAACTCGGGCTCACTTGGGACGACCAGCGAATCGAGCTTCGCACGTCCGATGGAGTCGCCGTTCAGTTTCTGGCGGCCGGCGAGAAAGCGGGGAAGGGTTTGCAGGTAGTGCTCCCCGACCCGGGCGACGATACGGCGACCAGCGAAATCGAAGGCCTCCGCGTCCTGTCGCTCGCGAAGCTGATCGAAAGCAAAATCGCTTGTGGCCAAGGCAACCCTCGCCGGACGTATCGCGACTTCGCCGACGTGGTTGAACTCATCGATCAGCACAATTTGAGCCGATCGTTCGCCCGGACACTCCACAAGGATTTGCGTATTACGTTCCGGGAACTTGTTTTGCGGGCACGCGGAGAGTAACGCCGAAAGGATCGCCTCCAACCTCGCGATTCTCATGCCTCGCCGTTACCCACCCCCCTGCGTCAAACGCCCCAACACAAACGCCACCGGATCATCGTTCCGAGCGACCAACTGATCGTAGTGATCCCAGTCGCCCGATCGCTGGGCAAGAGCGAGTGCTGTGGGTGCGAACGGACTGAGGCTCGTTTGCTGAGGGACTCGCGCGACCAGAACGCCGAGCGCGTCGGCCGGACGGCCGAGGCGGTCGAGCAACACGATCAACGTTTCAGTGGCGGCAAGTCCCGTCGTTTCGACATCGTTCTCGTCGGCCTGGTTGGTGAAGTAGTCGACCGCTTCGTCCACGCGCGCGCCAAGCTGCGCGGCAAAAAACAATTCGTAGGCCTCGAAGCCATTTTCAAACGGCGTCTCGCGAGCGTATTGCAAGTCGTCGGGCAAGTGCCTGCCGTAATGGGCGAGCTGTTTCGCTAGCTCCACGAGCCGACGTTCCGACACGACGCGGGCCATTCGTACCGTGGCACCCAAGTGCGACGTGTCGATGTGATAGGCGCCCCCGTCAAACAACCAGTCGCGGCCTTCGAGTAGTTGTTCTATTGAAGTCGTCGCGGCCAGTGGCGTTCCTTCGCGCTCGGCGATAATGCCGCGCAGGGTTTCGCCAAGGTCCGTGTGCAGACGCCTCAGCAGTGCGGCAGCACAAGCGGTTAGGTCGCTCGGCGCGAGCGCATGAGCGATGCCCTCAATCGTCGTCACCGCGTTACACACACCCAAGTGGCCCAATAACCAGCCAAAGCCCCGTTCGACGTCGACCTGTTCGTAGAGTGCCACCTCGACAAGCTCGTCGATCGTTTCGTCGCGCGGCACCGCTTTGCCCAGCGCGCGTCGCAGCAACGATTTCTCGCCAGCCGCACGCAGGTACTGCCACGATTCGCGATAGCGACCAGCATCTAAGAGCAGTTGCCCCACTTCGCGACATGCTTCGGAGTAAGCGCTTTCGAGCTGACCCCGCACCGGGTCGTCGAGCTCATCGAGTGGCTGGCTCGTGTGCAGCGGCAGCCCCATCCTTTGGCGGGCTTCAAGCAGCCTCGCCTCGAACAGCTCGTGCCAACGCCCGGCCGTCGCCAGCTCGTGGGTTAGCATTGCAATGAGGTCGTCTTTTTCGTGTTGCTGTTGGAGTCGTTCGATCATGCATCTATTGTAGCGGAAGTCGCCAGGACTTTCGGCGACCACCTCAAAGCATCAGCAAGAGTAGAGACAGGATGACAGGAACGGCGGGATTTACAGGATAAATTTTTGTCGCCGCGGGCGAGTCTTCAATCCTGTCAATCCTGCCAATCCCGTAATCCTGTCCATTCTTTTTCGGCATATCGCATCGGCTGGGCTGACTTAATCGCGTAGCCGGAGCAGGTCTTTCGCCCCCCGGTCGATCAGCCGCTCGGCAACCAATCGCCCCATTTCGGCAGCCAATTCGAGATTCACTGTAGGCATTGTTTCGCTAAGCTGTTCGTCGATCCGCCGACGCCCGTCGTGATCGAGCACTACCCCCCGCAAGCGAAACTCGCCGCGCGCGTAAGTCGCCAGCGCACCAACCGCCGCCAAGCAGCCCCCTTCGACACCGGCAAGCATGGTTCGTTCGGCGACGACGCATGCATGGGCGACTTGATCGTCGAGTTGCATTAACACGTTTTGCGTCGCGGTATCGTCGGTGCGGCATTCGAGCCCCAGCGCCCCCTGTCCTGGCGCGGGGAGCATCTGACCACCCAGTTGTTCGCTGATTCGTGCGGAGAGCCCGAGCCGAGTTAGGCCAGCAGCGGCAAGCACAATCGCGTCGAACTCTCCCTCGTCGAGTTTGCGAAGCCTAGTATCGACATTGCCCCGAATTGGTTCGCACCTCCAAGCCCGGTTCAGCGACTTAAGCTGGGCTTGTCGGCGGAGACTGCCGGTGCCGATGCAGGCTCCGCTTGGCAGTTCGCTCAGCGACGGAAACGTGTTCGAGACAAATGCGTCGAATGGCGTCTCACGCTCTGGGACGGCCGCAACCGCCAGTCCCTTGACGGACGTCGTGGGCAAATCTTTGAGGCTATGGACCGCGAAGTCGACATCCCCCGCTAGCAGCCGATCTTGAATCGCCTTGGTGAAAATACCAATCGTAGGCGTCTCCGTGAGCATCATCGTCAGTTCAGGCGATTGATCGCGATCGCCGACCGTGCTGATCTCGACGATCTCCACTTTGCAGCCGAGCGCGGTCAGCCTCGCGGCAATGTGCTCGGCTTGCCACAAAGCGAGCTTACTGCCGCGAGTCCCCAGGCGAAGCGGCTTGTTGGTCACGATCAAATGCTCCGGGCGGAAAAAAAGTGCCGCAGATGGACGCGGACAAATGCCGATCTCAGACAAGCAAATTTCGCATGTCTTCTCTATCGCAAGGTGTCGTTCACAACGAGTCGACCGATGGTTGCTTCGCGTGCTGCGATCCGCTGGCCATTTCTGCGTTCATCTGCGTTCATCTGCGGCTAATGCTTGACGATGCGGCACCATCCGAGGCGGGCAATTCGCCCGTCGACTTCGCCAGCGCCATCGCCATCTGCTGCGGCGGCACGACAACGCCGCAGCTAACAATAAACTGCACCGCTTGATCGATGGTAATGTCGAGGTCGACAGTCTCGCTTTTGCGAACTGTCATCGTGAATCCGGTGAACGGCATCGGCGAGGTGGGGACTAGTACCGCTAGCACCGCTTCGTTTGCTGCTGCCCGGATGTCGAGCATGCTTTCGCTGGTCACAAAGGCGATTGTCCAGATGCCTTTGCGTGGATATTCGATCGCCACCACGCGGTTGAATTCAACCGACGCTTCGTTGAACAGCACGTCGGTCACTTGCTTTACCGAGGTATAGACGTTTCGCACGAGCGGTAAGTTCACGATCAGCTTCTCGATTTGCCCCCAGAATAACCGGCCAACTCCGGCGGCGAGGAATTTGCCTAGTAGATAGAGCAAGAAGACAAAGATTGCGAAAAAGACGAGGTACTTCACGGCGACGAAAAACGCCCCATAGCGGCCTTTGAAATACCACTGTTGATCGAAGTAGCGTTCGTAAACTTCGACCGCAGTGCTCGGCATTCGAGTATTGCCGACGCTAGCGCGAACGTCGGCGAGCACCGCCTGAGGGACGTACAGCCCGTCGCCGGCGGCGACAAAGACCTCGCCATTTTCGGCTGCGATCTGGCCGCTCTGCGGCGCGTTGCCATTAACGAGCGACGTCTCGGGAAACTCATCGAGCTGACGAATGTCGGCTTGGTAAGTCACCATTAAGTAATGGCTCACATCCTCAAGCGGAATCAGGATATAATTGGCGACGGTGTTGCCGACCCACACAAAAATGGCAATCGTTAGCAAAGGAGGCAACAACACCCCCAGTCCGCGCAGCACAGCACGGCGAAACGGGCCGAGCGGTTGCTTGGCAGGGGGTGGAGTTCGCGTCGCGTTGGGGGTTGCCATTGTGGCGGGCAGGCTGGGAGGGCAGGGACGAAAGGGCGCTTTAAGAAGAATGCTTCCATTCTTCCGATTAATGGGGTGGCAGCAAGCGACCAGTTGCTAAGGGGTATTCTTTGCGACTGGCTTCGGCCCGAATCCGTGGCCCCGGCGGCTAGCGTCCTTTCAATGTGCGCGCAACCACTGCCACAGTTACTTCGGCAGCACCGGCTTTTTTCAACACCCGGGCCGCTTCACTGCAAGTTGCGCCGGTTGTGAGGACATCGTCCACCAATAAAACATGCGCACCTTGCATTCGCTTGGGAAGCCTTGCAATAAACGCTCCGCGGACATTGCTGGGTCGCTCCGACTGGGGTAGCAATGCCTGACGCTGAGTATGGCGATATTTCACGAGCCACCTCCTGCGACAGCAAACGCCCAAACGCTCAGCGAGTCGATCGGCCATCACCTCGGGCGAATTTGCCAGCCGCCACATCCGCCGCATCCAGTGCATTGGCACCGGCACCACCGCATCGATGCCGACGTATTTGATCCGTGGGCCAACTTCCTGCCACACACAATCGGCGAGCGACTGAGCGACCGCATCGTGAGCCGGGCCTTTGGCTTCGAGTATGAGTTGCTGCAACAAACCCTCGTACAGCCCAGCCGCGACGACGCGGTCGAAGTGATACTTCTCTCCTCTGCACTGGGGACAAGGCAAGGCGGTGTCCCACCCAATCGGCACCGGCACACCACACCTCCAGCAGCCGACTTCGTCGAATAACGACAATTCGCTTCGACACGTATGACAAAATGAGACGGCCGCCAGCGGATCAATCGGCACGCCACAGGCGACACAACTGGGCGGATAGACCAAATCGAGCGCCGCGCGACGCCATTCTATGAGTGATTCGCGTAGTTTCATGGTCGTGCTCGCCGTCCAGTGGGCATTCTAACCAACTCGTCGCGACGATGCACGCGAAGCCGGAAAAATTAACCTGCCGAAAGTGGGCACTTTGCAACGTCAACAGTTGACCGAGGCGCTCAAAGTAGCACGAAGAAAATCGCCGCTCCCCCTTATGTAACATTGCTAGCAGTCGTTGCCATTTCGCTGACCTTGCACGGCGGGCGGGTAGTTTCTAACCTCTCCGCGCGTCCGGTTAGCCAAATCGGTTTGCGCCACCGACTCAACTTGCTCTTTAGGGGAAATGCCCACAATGCCCGTTGCGAATAAATCCGAAAACAGTCAGCCCGTGCCGCTACTCGATGTCAACCGCCAAAACGCGCCACTCGCCGACGAGATCAACTCGGCTTTGGCCGAAGTCACTTCGACCGGGGCCTTCATTCATGGGCCCGCTTGCGCTCAGTTTGAGCAGGCGATGGCCGCGTATTGTGGTAGCAAACATGCCATTGGCTGTGCGTCGGGGACCGATGCGTTGCTGCTGCCGCTGATGGCGCTAGAAATTGGCGCCGGCGACGAGGTGATTCTGCCGAGCTTCACGTTTTTTGCGACTGCCGGTGCCGTGTGGCGGGTGGGGGCGACCCCTGTGTTTGCCGACATTGTGCCCGAAACTTTCAATCTTGACCCGGCCGACGTGGCGCGGCGAATTACGCCCCGCACGAAAGCGATCATTCCGGTTCACCTTTTCGGTCAAGCCGCCGATATGCAGGCAATTAACGAACTGGCCGCCCAACACAACCTGCATGTCATCGAAGATGCCGCCCAGGCGATCGGCGCGAAGTTCGACGGCCGGATGGCGGGCGGGCTGGGCACAATGGGCGCGTTTAGCTTTTATCCGACCAAGAACCTCGGCGGCTTTGGCGATGGGGGGCTGATCACGACCGACGACGATGGACTGGCCGAACAATTGCAACGCCATCGCAATCATGGCCAACATCCGCGTTACTATCATCACGTCGTCGGCACTAACAGCCGGCTCGATGCGATGCAGGCGGCCGTATTGAATGTCAAACTACCCCATCTCGATAGCTGGGCCGCCGCGAGGCAGGCGCACGCGGCACGCTATCTTGAGCATCTCGGTAACGAGCAATTCGCCGGCGCGATTGTCCCCCCCGTCGTCGACCAGCGGGCCACAAGTGTCTGGAACCAATTCACGATTCGCGTCCTCGGCGGCCGACGCGATGCGTTGCAAACATTACTGAGCGAGCGACAAATTGGCTCGGCCGTTTACTATCCGGTACCACTGCACTTGCAGCCTTGTTTTGCCGAACTGGGTTACAAAGTGGGCGACTTGCCTCACAGCGAACGGGCCGCCAAAGAAGTCTTGTCGCTCCCGGTCTACGCTGAACTCACCGTCCAAGAACAAACGCGGGTCATCGAATCGCTGGCCGAGTTCGCTGCAGGGGACGTTCGCCTCGCGAGTGGACCGGCACGAACGGTCGACTTCGGAGCGTCGGGTGCCAATAGCGACCTGCCAATCCGCAGAGCAGGTTAGTCGAACGCCTTCGGCCGAATGCGCAAACATCGGGCGAGTCCGTAAATCATGCGGGGCGAGCACCATCGGCTCATGCAAGCGACTATTCTTCCTTGCGTTTCGGTTTTCTTGCTTCGCGCTTGACCGGCGTGACGACGACCATCACGCCGAGCAGCACGAAAAACAAGACCATCGTCCAGCCGAGAGGATGGCCCTCTTTCATGTCGGTTTCGCAGCCGACGGTGGCAAGGGCGAACATGATCGGCAGGAGTTGTTGGAGTTTACGCATAGAGTTCCCGATTTCTTCAGGCGCTGGATAGTTGAAGGACAAAGTTGGAATGACGCAGCACGAATGACGAACTCGAACCTGGCTTTCGTCTTTCGTCATTCGGATTTCACAATCCGTTCATCCTATTCCCATAGCGAGTGATTGCCAAACATCTTCGCTATGGTGCGACCGGCTTTCGCTAGTTTGGCCGTGGCTCGCGACTAACTCTTGCCAAGATACCGCGCGGCGACGGAATTCGCCGACCGGTACCGAGACGGTTCCCCAACGTACGCTAAGCTGCTTGGCCCACGGCAGATAGTCGGCCAGCCGAATTGCCACGAACCCGTAGGCGTTGTCACGCCACCAGAACAAGTGAGCCGGCGGCACCGGCGAGCGCGAGCCAGTCACCCAGTAGGCGAACACGAGCACTGGCGTCGCCGAACGGCCGAAATGCCGAGACCACTCGGCCAGCCCCCGCAGGTCGTCGGCGGTTGACCAGTTGCGCCAATACTGCGGATGTTTTGTGCCGCTGGGAAAACGCCGCCCTTTGATGTCAACGAGCAGCGATTGGCCACTCGTTGGCGATACCAAAAAGTCGAGACTCTTGAGCGAGCCCTCGCTGACGAGACTCCGCCGCGCTTCGTCGACAGCGACATACGGTTGCCGCGTGCTGCGAAGCAACTCTTCGAAGGCGAGCTCGTAGTGATTGTCGCGCTTGGCCAATTCAGTGCTCTGCTATGATTGCTCAGTCATTAGTTCAAAGCTCATTCTACAGCAATTTGCGACGTCTCGCACAACCAAAGCGACGACTTACGGCTGACGACTCGCTTAGCGTGGCGTTAGCATCGACAGTGCCGTGGTGGCTGCTTCGGCGAGCGGCGTCGTGCGGCTTTCGCCGCTGGCGAGGTCTTTGATCTGGCACTCGCCGGCGGCCAATTCGTCGGGACCGGCGATCACTGCCAATCGGTGGCCGCGGCGGTTGGCATATTGGAGTTGCTTGCCGATTTTTTTGGCCTCGGGGTAGATCTCGACCCCCAGCCCCGCGCGGCGCAGATGGCGGGCGAGTTGCAGATAATCGGGTACCGCGTCGGCCGAGAACTGCGTGAGCAGCACCTGAGCCGGCGTCGCCGCCGGCGGAATCAGACCCAGTTCTTCCATCGCCACCAGCAGGCGGTCGAGCCCCAGCGACGCGCCGACGCCGGGTAGTTTGGTCTTTGTGAATAGTTCGGCCAAATTGTCGTACCGGCCGCCGCTACAGACGCTGCCGATGTCGGGCAGCTCGCCCAAGAATGTCTCGAAAATCACACCGGTGTAGTAGTCGAGCCCGCGGGCAATCGAGATGTCGAGCGTGAGACAGTTTTCGGCTACCCCACCCGCATGGGCCCCGGCGATAATTTCGCGGAGGCGAGTCACACCCGCTTCGCCCGTCGTGCTGCCAGCGACCAGCTTGTCGACCTCCGCCAGCACATTGTCGGGCGTGCCGGTAATGCCGGCCAATGCGACGATTTGTGTGGCCTGTTGGCGCGAAGCACTCGCCACTGACATCATTTCATCAACGACTTTGTCGGCACCGATTTTGGCGAGCTTGTCGAGCGCCCGCAGGATGGCGACATTTTGTTTGGTCAGTCCGAGTTTCTCGAGTAGCCCGTTGAGGACCGCCCGGTTGTTCATCCGAATCGCAAAGTGCTCGAAACCAATCGAACGCATCAGGTCGTGGATCACACAGGCTGTCTCAATGTCGGCAACCACGCTTTCGGTGCCGATGGTGTCGAAGTCGCACTGCACAAATTCGCGAAGCCGACCGCGCTGGGTGTTCTCGCCCCGCCAGACGCTGGCAATGTGATACCGTTTGAAGGGCGTGCCGAGCTGCTGAGCATACTGGGCAACGAAGCGGGCCAGCGGCACCGTGAGGTCGAACCGCAGCCCGACTTCACGCCCGCCATGATCTTCAAATTTGTAGAGCTGTTTATCGGTCTCTTGGCTACCGCTTCCCGTAAGGATTTCAAGATACTCGAGCGCTGGCGTATCGATCGGTGCGAACCCATAACTGCGATAGACCCGTCGCGCGGTAGCCATAAGCTCCTCGCGCGGCAACATCGCCTCAGGCAGGTAGTCGCGAAAGCCCTTGAGTGTGCGAGGAGTGATCATTGAGAGCGGGAAGTTGGGAGCAGGGAGATAAAGTGAGTTGATGGGGCGAGCCGTGCGGCGTCAGCCTATGGTGAGGTTTTAGCAGCGATGAGCGATGAACCACAAACTTGATTGACCAGTGACTACGCCAACGGGAGGACTTCGGGACGGCGGCTGCGGATGCTTTGGCCTTTAGGCTGGATGGTGGCTTCGGTGTATTCCCACACTTGGTCGGCCGTTTCGAGATAAAAGTCGTAAGTCCAGTTGTCATCGTATTCGCAATTGTCGGTCGTGTAATCGCGGCAAATTTTCGGCCGAGTCAAATAGATGCCACAGCGATTGTCGGGCTGGAGATGTTCGCAGGTTGTGTGGACGAGCAGGTACCAGTCGTCATCTTCTTTAAAGACGCTCGCCCGGTCGTGGAGCAGATACCAGCGAATGTATTCGAGGTCTTCGAAACAGTCGGGGGCGTCGATGGGAAGTGCGAAATACTTGCAGCACTTGGCGGTGCAATACTCGCAAAGATTTTCGCCCACCTTCAGGTCTTCGCGACGAATCTGTTTGGTGCCAAACGGTGCGGCATTCATGGTTATTCCTGCAGTGGAGCGGTGGTGAATGTTTGTCAGAGAGTATATCGCCCTAACAGGTTCGCTCCAAACCGGCAACCACCGTGGGCGTTAGAACAATCGCTGGATTCGCTTTTTCGACGCAAAGGCGCAGAGACGCGAAGAATCGCAAAGAAAGCCAGTGTGAGGCGATATGCGATCGGCCGACCGACCTAACCGATCGTTGGTCCTGTTAGTTGGCGAGGTAAACTTCGCTACCCCAAGTCTTTGCGCTTCTTTGCGACTTCGCGACTTTGCGTCGAAAAAACAAGGCTTCGCGATTTCTACGGGGCTTGCTCTGACGCTAGTTGTGCCTGATAACGGCAGAGCCGCGACTTTCCCTCTCGACCATCGACTTTGCATGACTCTCAGTGCCGAATTGCTTCGTTCGCTCCACAGTTTGCTTCGCCAGCGGGCGGAACTCGAAGGACGGCTCGAGCGCGGTCCGCGGCAAGTCGCGGCAGCCAAGGGGGCCGTCGATCGAGCGGCGGCCGAGGTCGAAAAGTGGCGGCAAAAAATTCGTGAGGCGAAGCTTCTGGCCGATCGCAAACAGCTCGACCTAAAGTCGAGTGAAGCACGTATTGCCGACTGGCAAGCCAAGCTGAACGCTTGCAGCAGCAACAAAGAATACCAAATGTTGCTCGAGCAGATCGCTGCCGCCGAAATGGCTGGCAGCGTGCTACAAGACGAGATTCTTGAGACGCTCGAACGGATCGACTCACTTGAGGCCGAAACCAAAACGGCCCAAGTGTCGCTGCAAGCGATGCAAACCACGATGCAGCAGACCAGTGAGCGAATTGCTGAGGCGGAAGCGGGCCTGCGCAGCGAAATTGCCCGCGTCGACAGCGAACTGACCACCGCCGAACAGCATATTCCGGGCACCCTCAAGAGCGACTACGAACGAGTCGTCAGGCAAAATGGGGCGAGCGGGATGGCCGAAGTCGACGAAGGTGCCTGCGGCGGCTGTGGCCAACAGTTGTCGCTTAACCAAAAGAGCGACATTATCTTGCAAAAAGCCGTATTCTGTCAGGGATGTGGAGCGCTGCTCTATCCCCCTGAGTAAAGCGACACGCCAGCCTCGATAAACGGGGGCAAATAAACGGGTTCCCGGCCCGTACTTCTAGCGACAACGAAATGAATCCGAACGGCCCGCAGACCCGCTCTAGGGCCGCTCAACAAAAAACCCCGGGCAACAGCTTGCCCGGGGTTTCGTGCATTTCGGTTGGTATCAGCAAGACCTAAAACTTGAACTCGGCACCGAGTTGCAAGCCGTGCAGGATCAGCGAGCCATTGTTGTCGATATAGCCGACGTGTTGGGCGTTGCTGAAGTCGCTGGGAATTTGGTCGATCGCCATCGCGACGCCACCGACGCCGATGAAGCGGTAGGCGGCCGTCAATCGGCAATTGCAGGTGAGCTGGTAGGCGGCACCGGTGCGGATTTCGCCCAGGAACGCAATGTCTGTTTCGTTCGAGTCGACGTAAGCATTGCCACCGCCGTTCACAAAGCGAACGACTCCGCCGCCACCACTCCAAACACGCTGAGTGGCGTCGACTTGGTTGCCGTAGATGCCGAACATGCTGTCGCAGAAGATGTTCCACTTGCAACCAATTTGGTAGTTCATGTTGCTACCGAGTTGGAAGCCGTAGAGGTGGTTATCGACATCGACATCGTAGAATAAGTTATTGTCGTCGCCTGGGGGAAAGCTGGTGTAGGCGGTCGGCTCACCCGCGTTCGGATTGCCAGTCCCGTCGACGGTGGTGTACATCGTCGCGAACTGGAAGTTCTCGTCGAAGTTCAAGTAGCGGAAACCCATTAAGCCGTTGAAGCTGAACCGAGCGGGGCTGCATCCACCGCATCCCCCACACCCACCACACCCTGGTAGCCCAAACCGCAGGATATTGAGTTCGAGGTTTTGGGCCTGGAACGAGTTGCGAGCGCGGAAACCCAAGACGCGAACGTTGTTCGGATCGGTCGTAGGGTCTTCGATCGGCATTTGATAGTCGTAATAATCGTTCACTGGGCGATAGGCGTAAGTCGCACCGGCGCCGTCGCGGTCGTATTCCAAACCGGCGAAGTTCATCGAGCCGTACATCCGGTCGGTATCGCTCCAAACGTCGGTCACGATCGCTTCCTCGTCGTTCTCAGTAAGTCCCCAGTAGGCGACTTCCCAAGCAAACGGCTGCTGATTGCCACAAGGATTGCACGGATTGCAGGCACAACCAAACGTGCTGCCGAAACGAATCTCAGCACCCCATTGCAGCGGAGTATCGAAGTTCGCAGTGGTCACAATCGTGTTCGCAGCCGGCGGGTAGTAGGGATAAGCGGCGGGCGAATCGACTAGTACCGCGAGCTTCGCTCGGCTTACATCGGTGCGGGCCAAACCAATCGAGTAAAGCCCGACGAACCACTGGCGGCCGACCGGCTGGATGTATTGGCTCACACCACAATCGGGCTGGCCGCAAGCGGCGCCGTAACCGTAGTCTGTCGGAGGTGAACCACTACCACAGTCGCCGTTCGCACAAGGCGCGCCGGTATAGCTTTGCCATCCTGTCGCAGGTTGCATGTTGTCGGTCGCTGGATAGCCGTGGCCGCTGGGAGTTGATTCGATGTGTTGTTGCATCGGTGCGCCTTGCATCGGTGCGTCGTGTCGACTGGCACCCGGCATGTTCGGCCCTCCCTGCAACGGTATCGTCTCGGCCGGTGTGGGGAGTTCGTTTTGCATGGCCACCCGTGGTTGTCCCGCTGGAGAGTAGCCAGCTTGTGGAAGGCCCCCTTGCGAGAATCCTTGATGGGCGGGCTGCGCCGCGCCATAACCAGCTGGCGCGTTTTGATTGACTGGCTGCCGATAAACAGGGGGCTGGTAAGTCGGCGGCTGCTGCGTCGGCTGGTAAGCTGGAACCTGCTGGTAGTATTGCCCAGCAACCGGGTAAGCCTGCTGAGGCGTGTACGGAGCGTACTGAGCACGAGCCGAGGTACCCACGGCCAATGTTGCCGCCACTCCCCAGCAGATCAAAATTGAACGGTATTTCATAGCGTTACACGTCTCCCTCGTGTCAATGAATTGGTGCTATCGCACGCGACAACATCCTGTTGTCGCCGCCGGCTTCACCGGGCATCAAGTTGAAGTCTGCGAGCTGGTCCGCGAATCACCCATGCGGGCGACTCGGGGCTTCCGCTGGTAGAAATCGTCACCGCACGACTGTCAGAAACGCAAGAATCGCGCTAACCCAACCAAAAATGCCTGCTAGCGGGTGTCACAAACCGAACGACAGTCGCAGCTTGCGCAACCGTCAAAGTCGGCCGCCTAGCGAAGAGCGGTTTCGGGGGTAGATTTTCTTCGAAAGCGTGCCACTGGCTAATTTGTGCGACAGTGGTACCCGGCGAGGCCGATCGCGTATAATCGCGCTGATCGCACCACCCTACTCCCCGAGCCACCCGACATGGATTGGCAAGAAGTCATCGACAGTCCCTACCTCAAGGACTTGCCGTTCAAGATTGAACTTAACGAGCATGGAAGCATTGTGATGACCCCCGCGTCCAATCAGCACGCACTTTTGCAAGGCGAAATCGCCCATCTGCTATCGAAACTCGGCAAAACAGGTCGGGTGGCGACCGAGTGTTCTGTGCAAACGAGTCAAGGCGTCCGCGTTCCCGATGTAGCTTGGTTGAGCACCGAGTTCTTAGGTCAACAAGGACGAGTGACGCCCTTCTCCCGTGCTCCAGAAGTCTGCGTCGAAATCACTTCACCGTCGAACCGGCAGGCGGAAATGGATGAAAAACGCGATCTCTACTTCGCCGCCGGAACTCACGAAGTGTGGTTACGCCACGACGATGGCCGAATGAAATTCTTAGCGCCCACTGGCTTGCTCGAAAAGTCAGCGTTGGTTCCAGCGTTTCCGTTACAGATCGATTAGCGAGTTTGCGTCCTGCATCGTGCCCCGCCACGCGGGAGCAGCGGAAATGACCTAGTTCCCACGAAATTGGTGGGACAGGAATCTGGGGCTTCCCGGCTCATTTTAACGGGCCAATGCGCGATGCTTTATCGCCAGCTTTGCTACGAAAATGCTGGTGAGGTTCGCTCGAATTAAGATGCGACGCTTGTTTGCGACGCACGAAAACGGCTAGAATGCAGGGCTCGGCGCCGACTGTCGGTTGCCAAAAAGCGAAACGACACACTCGTTTACGAGAGGAGCGACTGCTTGGGTACGAAACGAAGCGGAAAAGGGCGACGGAAACAGGGGCAGAAAAAACGGCGCATGCGGGCAAAGATTCGCCATCGCAAGAAATAGTCGAGTCACGCAGTTGCGTAGCGAAGGTCGCCAAGACCTTTGGCGCGCTGGGGTTCTCGCGCGTCGATTGCCGAAACTCTTGGCACTGATCGCTACGTCTGGGGCGACTAAAACTATTCGCTTATCGCAAATGCACTAATCGTCCCGAACAGATTCGACTTTGGGGTCGGCGGAATCGTACCAACGCCAACGCGAGGGATTGATTCGCGGAGCTTGAGCTCGGTCTGATTGGCTATTGTTGTCGCGGTCGTGTCGATCAGTGAGTTGAGAATCTGGAAACCCGCGACGCGTTGGTGGGCTCTCTGCATGGCGGCGTGCGCTTGCGAAGTCGCTCGCAGGTCCGCCAACGACGGCCGTCCGGCATCGACTCTTAGGTCGCGTTTCAGCCAAAGGCTACGGATTTCTTCGACGTCGACACTCGAAGTGCCATCGTGAACGAGTACAACGTCGCTTTTGATGCGCGCGTGCAGACGGCTAAGCGTAGGGCCAAGGCCTCGGCGGACAGCGTTCCGCATGACGCGAATCTGTGGATAGCGGGTGGCGAGTTCGCGGGCCACGTCGAACGTATCGTCGGTCGAACCGTCGTCGACCACCAGCACACCAAACTCCGAAGTCAAATCACCAGCTAGGTCCATGACCCGCCGCAGGTTTTGCTCGAGCGCGGCCTCAGCGTTGTAAACGGGCAGCACGACAGTGAGCGATCGATTCATACCATACTCCTAGACGACCCACGGGCGTTCCGCTGTGCCACGTGATTCGAAGGCGGGGGGAGGGCGAGCAGGGAAGTTGAACGCCGCTGGATGCTCCACATCGGATGCGGCCGTCACAGCTTAACATCGACCGGCGGTGCTAGCGTCTCTACGGGAAGCTTTGACTCACCGATTGCGCACAACGTGCCGGGACCGAGGGTGCGGGCGGTCGTTACTGTTATGCCGGCGATTCTGATAGGGTGCGAAGTCGTCAAAGTCTGGTTATGCTCAGAATATGGACCGCAACAAATCTCTTGCTAACTCAATCGACCCTGACTTCGCGAAGTGCGACGGGCTCGTACCGGTCGTGGTGCAAGACGCCACCAGCCGCGACGTGCTCATGGTGGCGTACATGAATGCCGAAGCCTACAAAGAGACGCTTTCGACGGGAGTTGCCGTTTACTACAGCCGCAGTCGCGGGCGGTTGTGGAAAAAGGGCGAAACGAGCGGCCACCTGCAGCGCGTAAAACAGATACGCATCGACTGCGACCGCGACGCGGTGCTGCTCATCGTCGAACAAGTCGGCGGCGCGGCTTGTCACACGGGCTACTCGACTTGTTTCTACCGCGATGCAGCGAGTCGTGAGATCGTCGCCGAACAGATTTTCAATCCTGCCGAAGTTTATAAGAATCACAATCGCGGAGCGACCGAATGAGCCACCAAAAACGTTTCGAGAGCCTCAATCTCGAATTGCCCCCCTCGCCCAAGCCAATCGGCTTGTACAAGCCGGTCGTCTACGTCGGCAACCAGATTTGGACCTCGGGCCACGGACCACTTCAGGCCGATAAGACGCTGATTACCGGTTGCGTCGGCGACGACTTGTCGCTCGAACAGGGCCAGGCGGCCGCCAAGCAAGTGGGCCTCGCCATGCTGGCGACGCTGCTCGGGGAACTGGAAACACTCGATCGCGTTGCTCGATTAGTGAAGACGTTTGGCCTCGTCCGCTCGACCCCCGTGTTTACCGATCACCCGGCCGTGATCAATGGTTTTAGCCAATTGATGGCCGACGTATTTGGCAACGACCATGGGGTCGCCGCTCGCAGCGCCGTGGGCGCAGCGTCGCTTCCGGCGGGGATGGCGGTGGAGATTGAAGCCGTGTTTGAGCTGCGGCAATGAGGCGGCATGCCTTCGGCACGCTACCCCACGCTTAAATTCGCACGACTTGAGTCCCACTCACCCGTCGCACCAAGCGTCGCATTTCGAGCACGCTGACAGTCGCCAAGACTTGATGGACGGGTAAACCAGCATTCTCAACAATGTCGTCCATTTGCGTTGCCGATGTTTCGATCGCGTCCAAGACTTTGCGTTCGATGTCATTGAGTTTGATCTCGGCCACGTGACGCAGTTCGGTTCCTTCGGCTGTGTCGATCGGTTTGATGAGCGATGAGAGTTCGTCGAGAATATCGTCGACGCAGGTGACCAGCTTCGCACCATCTTGAATGAGTCGGTGACAGCCTCGCGAGGTTCGTTGGTCGATTGGGCCAGGCACCGCGAACACGTCGCGGCCTTGCTCGCCAGCGAGACGGGCCGTGATGAGCGCCCCCGAGCGATCGTCGGCTTCGGTAATCACCACACCCAACGAAAGCCCACTGATGAGACGATTGCGTTGGGGAAACGATCCGGGCAGCGGTGGCCGCCTAGGGGGTGCTTCGCTGAGCAAGAAACCTTGCTCGGCGACTTGGTCGGCGAGACGATGGTTTTCGGCCGGGGTGATTTCGAGCAGTCCGCCAGCAATGACAGCAATTGTCCGCCCACCTGCCGCGAGCGTCGACTGATGAGCAATGGTGTCGATGCCGCGCGCGAGCCCACTCACGACGGTAACTCCTGCTTTGGCGAGGCCAGTCGCGAGTTGCTCGGTCACACGCTTGCCGTAGCTCGAAGCGCGACGTGTGCCAACGATGCCGACGGCGAGCCGGTCTTGAGGCTCCGGCTTGCCGCGAACATAGAGAATGGAAGGAGGATCGCTGATTTCGGTGAGACCCGCTGGGTAGTCGTCGGTATCGATCCTCACCAAGTTGATGTTGTGCTGCTCGGCGACCTTTACTTCACGTTCGACGTCGATTTCAGTAACGGCTGATTCGATTCGGCGCGCCAACAGCGGGCCAACTCCATCGACCCGCTGCAATTGGTCGCGACCGGCGCTGAATACACCTTCGGCCGATCCGAAGGCAGCGAGCAGGCTTGCACGTGTAAGCGGGCCAACGTCTTTGACAAGGCTCAAGCGGACATCGGCCAAAAAATCGGCTGACCAAGTTTCTTGCACCGAGGCACTCTCTGGAGTAGTCGAACGAATTAACGAGACTTCGACTACTCTACTCGGTTAGCGGCGCGAATAACAACCAAAAGGCAATTATTTCAGGCTCGCGGTCTTGGTCTCGTTGCTATCGGACGGGTCGACGTGGCCGCGCGCGATGCAGACCATTTTGATAAGTTGTGCGACCGAGCTAGCGTGCATTTTTGCCATGATCTTTGAGCGACGCAGTTCGACGGTTCGCAACCCGATGTTCAGCTCTTGCGAAATTTGTTTGTTGGCAAAACCATCGAGCAGCAGGTCGAGCACCGAAACCTCGGCCGGAGTAAGTTCCGCGAGTCGGTTGCGAAATTCAACTCGCTCGGAATTCACCAACCTGTTTTGACTCGCTTCGTCCATCAACTGACGAATCTTCTCGCGAAGCTGTTCTTCGGTGCAGGGAAGTGCAACAACATCCGAAGCCCCTTGTTTCATCGATTCGACCGCATGGGCAACAGTAGCCGAGGTCGCCGCGACCATGACGGGCAAATCAGGAAACGACCTCTTCAAGTTAGCAAGAAATTGGCGAGCGAGGCTTTCGGTGTCGATTCCAGCGAGAATCGCCAGCAGTGCATCGCTCGAGCCACCGGCACGGAGCGCTCGGCGACAGTCTTCGATCGACGAAAACTCTTCGACCTTAAACCCATAATTACCTAGAGCCAGGCGTGTCGCATCAGCATCGGCAGGGTTAAACGAAATGACGGCGGCGTTTTGGGGGGCGTAATTCACGGCGTTTTCGTGGTTGGTAAGAGTTTGTGAACGACGGGTGGCGAGGTCTCCCGGGAGGATGGTAGGCAAGCCGCAAGATTCTGACCAACGGGTTTCCCCAGGTTTTGTGCGATCGCTTACAAAATCGGGGGTTTTGGTCGCTTTTTGATGCATCTGGCGCGATTTTTTCGGTTCCCCGAAGTCGGCCGGTCAATGGGTACGCATCGAAGCAAGAATTGCGTCGTCGTCAATTTCGCTTACCAGTTCGACGTGCCCCATGCGGGTGGGAAGAACGAACACAAGTTCGTTATTGGCGACTTTCTTGTCGTGCCACATCAGTTGCAGCAAGACGTCAGCGTCGATGCCGTCGGGGAGATTAGTGGGTAGCTCGAAGGCAACCAATAGTCGGTGCAGTCGCTGACAAAACGTGTCGTCGACGCGGTTCAGGCTCATCGCCAGCCGCGCGGCACACATCATGCCGATGGCGACCGCTTCGCCGTGAAGCAGCGTTTCGTACTCAGTCGCGGCTTCAAGCGCGTGCCCAAAGGTGTGGCCGAAGTTCAGAATTGCGCGTCGTCCGGTTGTCTCGCGTTCGTCGGCTTCGACGACTTGGGCCTTCAGCCGACAACTTTGTTCGATGATGTAGGTGAGCGCCTCGGCGTCGTGGTCGGCGATCGCCGATTGGTTCTGATCGATCCAGTCGAAGAACTCGGCTTCCATAATAACGCCATACTTAATGACTTCGGCCATTCCAGCGGCGAACTCGCGCGGCGGCAGCGTGGCGAGCAGGTCGACGTCGATCAGCACACCGGTCGGTTGCCAGAAGTGGCCGACCATATTTTTGGCGCCGGGTAGATTGATGCCGACTTTGCCGCCAACCGAGCTATCGACTTGCGCGAGCAGGGTCGTGGGTATTTGTACGAATCGCAATCCGCGCGTGAACGTCGCCGCGACGAACCCGGCGAGGTCGCCAACGACACCACCCCCGACAGCAACGACGACAGTCCCTCGGTCGGTTCCTTGATCGAGTAGCGATTCCCATAGCTCGATGACGAAGTCAGCCGACTTGCTGCTCTCGCCCGGTGGCACGGCGAAAACATCGACCTCGTGCCCCGCTTCGGTCAGGTGGCCGGCCAAACGGTCGCCGTGCAGTTCTTCGACGGTCTCGTCGGTTATCAGCGCGACGTGCGACGTGGGGGACCACTCTTGAACGTAGTCGGCGATTCGCTCAGCGATGCCACTACCGATGACGATATCGTAGCTTCGCTCGGCCAAGTTGACCCTCAGAGTCGACATCGAAAGTTGCCTAAGTTTGAGAAAGTTGGCCACCTGCCGCGTCGGCTTGAGCTTCGGCAAGTCGAGCAATATCGGCGTCGTTCACCACAATCCGCCGACAGAACCCGGTGTGGGTGCGGATGTAGTGCAATTCGGACACGTCAGCGGCAGTCGCGTGCAGTCGTCGCTCGAATCGTTCCCGCTCGGGTCGGGTCCAGTCGCGGCACTGTTCGGGCCACAGCGTTTCGATTTCCATAACCAGCGCTTCGCGGTAGGGATCAAATTTGTCGCCCATGCTCGCGGTCACTTGCGTGCTCGAATTCGTGTCAAAACTACTGCCTATTAAGTGTAACTGAGTGCCCAAGGGGCGCAAGGGTCGACCCGATAACCGCCAAGATCTGCCGCTATTGAGCGAATGCCAGCTTGAAGCATCGACCTTTTCTCTGCACATTGGGAGTTCGGCCATAATGAATCGACTGGCGCTTGAGGAAACTGTCATGATCTGCCCCCACTGCGGCCAACAATCGGCCAACGACACGATCTATTGCGGCCAATGCGGCGGAAAGCTTGATGGCGAGCAGCGGCCCGTCGATCCGCTCGTGACTCCCCGTCGCCAAGGCCCGCCACCACTTACCGAAAAAGACCCCCGTACGCAGTTCGTCGCCGCCGCTGTCGCACGCCAGTCCGAAGAGGCGAGTGAAAGCGAAGTCTGGAGCGGCAGCTACAGTAAGAAAGCGATGCTCGGCTACTGGATCGGGGCGTCGGTACTGTCGGTCTTCCTGCCGATACTTCTGTGGTGGTCCGATTTCGGTCCGGGTAGTTGGACTTGGCTGATGCTCGCGATACTGCTGATGTGGGTCGTGCTCATCGGGAGGTACTTTTATCGTCGTCTTGGGGTGCACTACACGCTCACCAATCAACGGTTTCTGCACGAGGCGGGCTTCTTGTGGCGGAGTACCGATCGCATCGAACTGATCGACATCGACGACGTGACCTTTAAGCAAGGTCCGATCGAACGGATGATGAACATTGGGACGATTCATATCTCATCGAGCGACAAAACCGACCCCGAAATCGACTTGCCTGGCATCGACGACGTGAAACGCGTCGCCGGCCTCATCGACGACCTTCGCCGCCAAGAGCGCCGCCGCCGGGGGCTGCATATCGAGTCGGTTTAGATAGCGGCGGTCTAGGTAGCACCGTGACTCGCGATGATCTATTGTGACAGTTGGGGCGATCCCGCCCACATTCCCTCCCCCTCGTTGAGCTGTCATCATGCCAAGCCTTTTCCTAAAACTGACGTTGCTAGTCCTGCTGTTGTTTACGTGTCTATCTACGTGTCGTCTCATGGCCGAAGAAAACGGAAGTTGGCGGCCGTTATTTAATGGCAAAGATCTGAAGGGGTGGACTCCCAAAATCACCGGCTATGAGCCGGGCGAGAATTTCGGCAACACGTTTCGCGTCGAAGATGGTCTGCTCAAGGTTCGCTACGACGCCTACGACGCCTTCAACGGTCGCTTCGGACATTTGTTCTTCGACGAAGAGTTCAGCAGCTACCGGCTACGGGTCGAATACCGCGTCGTTGGCGAGCAATGCAACAAGGCTCCCGGGTGGGCCATTCGCAACAGCGGCATCATGATCCACGGGCAATCGCCCCAGTCGATGGCGATGAAGCAGAACTTCCCTGTGTCGCTGGAAGTACAACTACTCGGCGGCAACGGCACCGACCCTCGTCCCACCGGCAACCTCTGTACACCCGGCACCAATGTCGTGATGGCGGGCAAACTCCACACGGCCCACTGCAAGAACAGCACCAGCGAAACCTATCATGGCGACCAGTGGGTCACCGCCGAAATCGAAGCCCACGCCGGTGGCAAGATCCGCCACTTCATCAACGGCACACTCGTCATGGAGTATGAACAGCCCCAATACGACCCCAAAGACGCCGACGCGAAACCACTAATCGAAGCAGCCAAAGGCAAACTCTCGATCAAAGGGGGGACTATCTCATTGCAGTCAGAGGGACATCCGTTTGATTTTCGGAAGGTCGAGATTCTGGAACTCGAAGAGTGAGCCGGGGTTAAGCTTCGCGGCGGTCGACCAAGTCGCCGATGATTTGGCCGACTCCTTCGTGGTCGACGAAGACGGGCGTTCCGCCGGGAGCGATGAATACTGCGATCCCTTCGCGCACAACGACTGCGTTGGCGTGATCGATTTCGAGTCGATCACCGTTCGCCATTGCAACAGTAAACGGGCCGAACGGCTGGCGTCGTTGAAAGGAATGGATGGTAGCTGTGAAGTTATCTCGGTCCATGGTTGGCTGGTTCCGATTTGACTATTTGCGGGTCGCTTGTTCTGAACTGCGAATGATTTGCCGACCTGATTGCTCCTGCCGTTCGCGTGCTGCCTTCACCATCGCTTCGATATCGTAGTTGTATTCAGCAGCGATCTCTTCCTTGGTTTTGCGCACTTCAGCGAGGACGTCGAGTTTTGGGTGTTGTTCGAACTTCATTTTTCATCATTATCTTTGGTCGTGCGAGGCGGCCTTTTCTCGTTGCGTCGACGAACAAGATCGACGATTCCGAGTACGATTCCGATAAATCCGAGCATCTTTAGCGAGCCTTGTAGCATCATCATTTCACGCATCTCTGGTTCACGAATCATCGTCCCCGATAGATAGATGACCACGGCGACACCTAGCACTGCACCGCGCTGGTATCGTCGTGACACGAAATAGAAGGCGACGATTCCGATCAGAATGATTGCAACTGCTGTCGCGAGCAATATTTTGGCATAGTTCGGTGAGTTCGAGAGCGCTGGCGTCCAATTTGTTTCGCCATCGAAATCAGCAAGAGCCGCATCAACGACTTGTCGCAGTTCTTGACTTTTCTCGGCGGGGCCAAAAACCTTAAGTTGGATTGCGTTTGGTTTGATCGGAATTTGCACGTTGAAGGTGATAAAGTCTTTCCCGCCACTGGACTCGGGCACTTCAAAACCATCTACCTCGAAACTCTTCCACTTGGCTTTGAATAAGCTGCCTGTGAAGCCGGGTGGCATTTGGTCGGGATTGAGTGGTTCGCGTCCAATCACGCCCCCCATTCTTTCGATGAATAGCATAATGTCCGGCTGTTCATCGTTAACATCGCCGTCAGCGAACACGTGTAAGATGTCTGGTGGCAAGCCTTCGAGTTGGACTCGCTTGAATCCGTCGGGGACATTGATGATGAAGCCATTTCGGTTGTCGTGGACGTCAAAAGCTGCCGATGTTCTGGTGACCAAGAATATCGCGATGGCTAAATGAACTGCTGTTTGCTTGTGATGTGGCATCGTTTTTTGCTTGTTTTTTAATTTTGTCTTGGGGTCGATTTTACTTCCAGTTTTTGGTCGCAGTCAATCAGTTTGATGCGGTCGTTGCTTCACGCCGCGAACCACTTCCTTCGTCGCAGGTCACAAAACACCCACCACAATTCACCACCGGTCGTTTCGACCCGGTAATAATCGCGGCGACGATGAGGCCCGCGCCACCAGCCGGTTTCGATGCGCTCGGGACCAATTGCACTAACCACCTCGTGAAGCTCGCCGCGATAGATGAAATGCGTCGGGCGGCCATCGGGCGATGCCGTAGTAACGTCGATTCGCTCGGGGCGCGGGCGAAGCCAAAGCGGACGAGTCCGCAGCTTTGCGGCAGTCTCGGTGTCGAGCGTGAACGACCGGCCACGCGCCTGGGTGGCCGGCACGTAGGCCACCGCTCGTTCGGGAAGGTGGCTCGGTCGCTTTTCGGCACACACCACCCGGTCGTCCCCCAGGCGACTGGCGAGCCGATTCACGAGCAATGCAAGCTGATGCAAGTCGACCGTTCCGTCGCCGGTGGCAAACAATTCGCCTTGTCTCCGCTCGAGTCGCCCGGTCGATAGCACCCGCACCCTCAACGACTTGACCGGCGCAGGCAAGCGAAGCCCCTCGGCATGAAGATTCAGCAGTTCGACCAGTTGGTTCACAGCCGCCGTTGGCTTCAGCAGTTGCAGCAGTAGCGGCGGAACTGCGTGCCCCTCTCGATAGTCATCGCACTCGATGGTCGCCACCAATTGCAAAATGCCAAGCTGCTGCCCCCGGGCGGCAGCGGCCACTTCGCCCACCAGTCGCGCGAGCACAACCATCACCGTCTCGGCGTGCGAGATCGACACTTCAAAATCGTGACTCGCTTCGAGCGGCGGTCGCTCGGTACAGGCCACCAGTGGCTCGGCCATCTGACCGGTGAGTTGGTCGAGTCGCTCGAGCAGTCGCGAGCCAAACCGAGACAGCAAACTCGCACGAGGCAAGGCGACAAGCTGATCGACACGCTCGATCCCAAGTCGATGCAAGAGATTGACGGTCGCGGACTCGACACGCAGCGCCGCGACCGGCAGTTCGCCCACCAGCCAAGGCCGCTCGCCCACGAGCGCGGGGTTGGGGAGTGGATCGTCGAGCACCGGGCCAAACCGGGCCGCCGCCCAAGCCATGCCCACGGTATCGGCCACCGCCACGCGGGCGTGCCAACCTTGCCCCGTTACATAATCGAGCACCGCCTGGGCGAGCTGTGTCTCGCTTTTCCAGAGGGGTACTAGCCCTGTCAGGTCGAGTAGTATCGCCGACGGCTCATGAGGCTTCTCGGATGTCTCTTCCACAGCGACCAGTGGGCTGAATTGTTGCAAGCTGGTGGCGAGTTCCACCAACCGCCGCCGATCGACTAAAGGCTCGTGAGGCAAGACAATGAGACCTCCCCTCCCTCGAAGGGAGGGGCCGGGGGTGGGATTCTTCTGAACGTCACCCGCACGCCCCACTCCCGGCCTCTCTCCTTGGGAGCGGGGTGCAGGAGTGGCGATGGCTTGCGCCTCGGCCAGTGGCATGCCGATTCGTATGCCGACTTGATAAGCCCGCTGCGAACACCCGGCGATCACCTCGCCGCGCGGCGTGTCGCGGGCGAGCACCACCGCC